>NZ_RYYH01000006.1:0-122390 GCF_004378995.1 Campylobacter sp. US53
AATCAATTATCATAATATACCAGCTGAACTTGCTTGGGAGATGAATTTACCTTTACCTGATGGGTATAAGTTTGTGTATTGGTGTTCGCATGGTACAGGCGGTACCGCATTTGCTAATTTTTTAAGATTTTTAAATGGTGGTGGTGTTGGGACTCCTATTGATGATTCAAATATTGTTCAAATTTTTAAAAATATGTATGATTTTTCATTTGTTACGAATTTCGATTTTAAATATATTTCTTTAAGAAATTATCACCATCATAAGAAATTTTATTTTTTATTGCCAAAAATACCAGGTGTTCATATAACAAGAGATCCCATAAGTATATTGAAATCTTGTTTAAATTTATTACGTCCTTATCATAAAGCAGTAAGATATTTTGATGTAAATGCTAATTTTAAATATATATGTTCAAAACTTGTCACAATGGGTGATTGGAATTTTACCGTCGATTTAAATTCAATAGAATATTTTTTAAATCATAGATTAACTTTATTTCATGATTCTCAGCTCAAAAAGGCCTTGGTAAATACTCAAAAACATTTTATTGTCAATATGGATGATATAGTCGGACCAAAAACATTTATAACAATTGAAAAAATGTGTAATTTTTTATCTATTAACATACCAAATATGATAGATAAAACAAAATTTGAGAAAAAAGCAGTTAACGATAATGTAAGTTTGTTGCCACTTACTTTGAATATATATAAAAATATTGATTTGTTTGTTATAGATGAAAGTTGGATTTCTATAGTTGATTCTGGAGTGATACTATGGAATAATTGGTTAACTCCTTGGGAAAAAGCTCCAGAAGGTCATTGTATCAATGTAACTCATTATTTTTTTTCAGAATGTGAGAAAAAAATATTAAAAGGTATTGCATTTTATATAAAAAAAGACTTTTATGACATTTTTGTTAATGAATTAACATTCAAAAAAGAAATTAAAAGTAGGGTTATAGCATTAGTTGATAGTATTAATCAACAAAAACAAATTTTAGAAAATAAAAAAATAAAAGAAATAAACATAATTAATTTTATGAAAGGAGATAAAAAAATAAAACTAAAATGTAAAAAAGTATTTGATGAGCATCTTTTATTTATCAAACAACATCGCCCAGATATAGTAGCATCATGGAAATACTATCAAGAATTTGAAAAGATGTGCAAGGAGTTAGATGGATAAAATTGCTTGTGTAACTTTTTCTAAAGAATTTGCCTTAGGGGTTAAAAAATTATTTTTAAAACTATGGTTTTGTAGCTTCATTTTTAATTCATATAAGAGATTATCTATATCTAAAACTACAATTCCAAATCCATCTTTGTTATAGTCAAAATAACCTTGAGTATAAGTATGTTTTGCAAATAACTCATCTTTATCAAATTGATAATAAATCACGGGCTTTTTTAAAACAGCCATCTCAAAAGCCACACTTGAATAATCTGTTATCATTAAAGATGATTCACAAAAAAGCTTTTGCATACTCATTTTAGCAGAAGGTATTATAATATAATTTGGTAAATTAAAACCTTCCAAATAAGGTCTAATTTGTGGATGAGGACTAAAAACTATTTTGTAATTATATTTTTCATGTAGTTCTTGTAATTTTTTACTGTGTAAAAAAGAACCCCATCTATAAAAATACTCACTTTCATAAAATTTTGGATTAAATCTTCTTTTCATTAATTTTTTACTATAAGAACCTACTATATATTCTCTCCAAGTAGGCATAATAATAATTTGTTTAGTGTTTATTTGATTATTTTTAAGCAAAGCATCCCATCTAGGAAATCCTGTTAATTTTACCTCTTTGGGGGTAAATTTATAACGATTAAAATCTCCTGCTATAGAGTCATACTCATCTTGCATTCCAGTAATAAATAAATCAATTTTTCTTTGATTCAACCAAGAAGATAAATCATCTTTTGTGATCCCATGTTGTAAAAATATGAAATCTTTAGTCTTTAAAGTATTTTCCCCCAAAGCTTCAAAAAAATACCTATCAATATGTGATGAAATGAGTTTATCAGCCTTAAAAACCAAATATTTAAATTTAAAACTTTTCGGATCAATCAGTTTAAAACCTTCTTTTTTTAGCCTTTTGTAATCATGAGAATTTTTTCTAAGGACAAAGGTGATATTTTTCTCAGGATGATTTTTCATAACATAACGATATAAATGTTCAGCATTATCATCAGCCCTAAAAGGCATATCAGCAAAAAGCCACAATGATTTATTTTTAGCTCTTCTTTTTTTTAATTTTTTAATCTCATAAAAAATATCATAAAAAGTACACTTTTTTTCTTGATAGATTATGTCAATCTTTTTATCATTAATAAAACAAATCATATTTTTAGCATTTATAAAAAATTTAAGCCAAATTCTTCTTTCATAAATAAAAACTCGGTTTAAAAAATCATATTGTCTAATTTTTGAACAAATAATTTTAGCTGACTTATCATCAAAAAGCATTTTAACTTCATCATTAATATCTGCAGTATAAAATTTAATCAAAATTTCATCATTTTTATTATCTATTTGTTCAATAAAAACTTTATCTATAGGTACTTTTTCTTTTTTAAAACAATGTAAAAATCCCATTTTGTATAAAAACAAAAAAGGATTAAAATTAAATTTTATTAAACTCTGCTTATCAATAAAATAAAAAATTTGATCAAGTAAATCAAGATATTTATGAATTTTAGCTTGATTCATAAAAGATAATTTTTCAGGATGATTAACCAGTTCTTGCACCTGCCAAAATAGTTCATACAAAATAACATTTTGTATGAAAATAGGAATTTTATCTTGCTTTGCTACGAAATTTAAAAGCTCCAAATATCCTTTTTCTAAAATTTCCAAATAGTAAAATTTATTTTCATTTTTTTTATCTAAAGTGGAACTTTTATCAAATCTTTTTCTATAAAAATATCTTGCATTTTTTAAAAATACAGATTTTAGATTTAAATTTTTAAATAAATAAATATTAATAAATTTTCCATCTTCAAAATTTAAGATCAAATTTTCATCAAAAAAAGTATCTTTAAGATAATCACATCTTAGAAAACATGATGCAACCGAAAGTTGAATATTTTCATTTAATTTTATATTATCATAAACACTTTTTTGTCTTTTGAATTTAAAATTTAAAGCATGAGTATCTTTATATAAAATCTTTCTTTTTTCTCTATAAAAAATAATATTTGTAGCCACCATAGCTATATCATTTTGTTTTTTTAAAAAACTATCTGCCTCATAAAAATAATCCCTATCTAAAAAATCATCAGGATCAGTAAAGGTTACCCAAAGAATATTTAAATCATTTTCTTTTAAATATTTTAAACCTAAATTCCTCGCACTTGCCTGACCGCCATTTTCTTTGTATAGATAGATAATATTTTTTGGGTATTTTTTTTGATATTTTTTAATGATATTAGCTGAATTATCAGTAGAACCATCATCAATGCAAATTAGATAAATATTATTTTTAAAATCTAATCTTTGATTGATTATAGACTTAAAAAAATCATCTAAATATTTTTCTACATTATAAACTGCTGAAACTATGACATATTTATTATAAGCTTTGTATTTTTTAGGTTTAAATTGTTTTAGAAAATTTTGCAGGGAAATTAACAAACTTTTAAAGAAGAAAGATATATTTTTTTTATACTTTACTTTTAACAACATATCAATTTCTAGCCTTTTTAACTCTTAAATCCTCAAAAAATCCCTTAGGATTAAAAAACAATTTTCTTGCCAAGCGATAAAATTTAGTATGTGAAATCATAGCACCAAGATACTCTAAACCTAAAATTTTCATCAAAAATAAAAAAGGTCTTATACTCTTAAGCTCATGCAAATAAGGTTTATAAACAAAAGATCTTAAAGGATAAAAGCTTTTATCATGTTTTTGTGCCATCAGCATTTTTTCTTTATCAATGATGATTTGATAAAAAATCCCATCATGCTCAAAACTATAAAGCTCGTTAATCAAATAATAAAGCATTTCATACAAATCATACTTATCATCATTATTTTGACTTAAAAAATCCAAGATAACTTTTTTTTCATCCTCCTTTAAAGTTAAGAAATATTCTTTCACTTGATAAAGTTTTTGCTCGCTTAAATTCAAATCTTGTTTATAATCTAAATCTAAATTTTTTGCAAAAAACCAAGAATGAGGCAAAATCCCTTTTTGAAAATAAAAAATATCACAATAATCTATACCATTAAATTGTAGTTTTATACTTACATCCAAAAATATTTTAGTGATTTTTTCTTGTTGTAAAAAATCCAAAAAAAGTTCATATTTTAACTCTTTATCTATGAAAAAATCACTTATATTTTTATAAATGATTTCTCCCACATAAACACTAATATCCTTAAAATCATAATTTTGATCTTTAAAAAGCATTAAAACTTTTTCACCTTTGGCTTTAAAAACTTGCAAAGGTTTTAAATCGTGTTTTTTGATATTTTTTAAATGTTTATAAAAAAGCCGATGATTCTTATCTTTATTTTGCATATAAGCATTTTGATTGGGCTCTATATGATAAAAGTGATACATATAAATTCCATAAAAACAAGCTTCATAACCAAGCAATGAAAACCAAGATCTAAAACCTTTAAAGTTAAAAAAATTCCAATTTCTAGCATCATAGCTTAAATTAGTAGGCATTTTTTCAAAACTCACACAAGCTTTTAAAATTCTAACAAAAAGATCAAAATCTTCATAACCGTGTCCGATAAAATTTTCATCATTTCCGCCCAATCTTAAAAACTGATATTTATTTATCACAATACTTGAAGTAGAACTTGGGGCAAAAAATTTTACCCAAGTATTTTTTGCTGTAAATAAATCCTCTTGTATTAAAATATCCCAAAATTTATCATCGTATTGCTTTAATTTTTCATTAGCTTGTTTATTAAGATACACTACAGGTAAAACTATCAAAGCATTGATATTTTGAGAAATATTTTTAATTTGAATTAGTTTTAAAATTTTTTCAAAACTATCCAAAGAAATATAACAATCCGCATCCAAAAACATTATAACTTTAGAATTTGCATAAACAGCGCCCAAATTTCTACATTTTCCCTGGGAAAAATAATCTTTTTGGTCTTTATCTTTTAAATAAATATGACCACTATTTTCTATGATTTGTTTTAAGTTATTTTCTAAAGATGAATATCCTTCAACGAAAATAAATTCTATATTCTCATCACTTTTAAAATATTTTGCTCTTTCAATAACCCTTTCTTCTATATAAGGACGCTCTTTACTTAAACCAAAAGGGATAATAACAGATAAAAGAGCCATTAAACATTTCCTATAGCATAAAGTTGGATAATCCCTACAACTCTTTCTTCTTTCCCTACTATAATTTCTTTGATTTTATATTTTAACATGATCTCCTCTGCTTCACTTGCCATAGCATCAGCATCAACTACTTTAGGATTTGTACTCATGATTTCTTTAGCCTTAAAATCAAACCTTGGTTTATCGCTTGCTTTTAAAGCACGACGCAAATCCCCATCAGTGATGATACCCACTAATTTTTCATTCTCAAGTACGACACAAAGCCCTAGTTTTCCACTAGTCATCACATCAACAAGATCGTTAAATTCGGTATCAGGATGCACTATAGGAAGGTTACTTGAAACCATAAGATCTTTTACCTTGGTTAAAAGCTTACGCCCCAAACTCCCCCCTGGATGAAAAAGAGCAAAATCATCAGGCTTGAAATTTCTTACCTTCATCAAAGCAGCAGCTAAAGCATCTCCCATAACCAAAGTTGCCGTTGTCGAAGACATAGGAGCAAGCTGCAAAGGACAAGCTTCCTTTTCCACAGCTATATTTAAAAATATATCGCCTTGCTTTACAAGGGTAGAATTTTTTTTACCACACATTACTATTAGTGGAATTTTACGCTTTTTTATAGCAGGAATGATTTTTAAAATTTCTTCAGTTTCTCCTGAATTTGAAATAGCAATTAAAACATCTTCAGGAGTTAACATTCCAAGATCTCCATGCAAAGCCTCTCCTGGATGGATGAAAAAGCTTGGTGTTCCTGTGCTTGCTAAAGTAGCTGCTATCTTAGCACCTATATGACCTGATTTACCCATTCCACTAACTATACAACGCCCTTTGGTATTTAGCATCAAATTCACAGCTTGATTGAAATTTTCATCTAAATTTTTAGCCAAATCCAAAATAGCTTGTACTTCTTTTTCAAAGACTTCTTTGGCTATTTCAAGAGTGTTCATTTTTAAACCTTAAAGATTAAGCACAACATTGGTTGCGATAGCAATCTGATAAAGAATTTGAGTCAACATTGAAAAAATTTGCAAATTCTCACTATCCACTTTTGGCAATACCAACACAGAATCGCCTGGTTTCATATCTATACCACTATGATATTTTTCAGCTTTTCCATTGCTTCGTATCACCAAAACTTTTGAAGTGTCTGCTCTTTCTCCATAACCTCCTGCAAGATTGATATAATATCTTAAATCTTTTCCTTTATCATACACAAAAGCCCCAGGTAAAGAAACTTCGCCTTGAACTATAACAAGGTTATTCTTGCTTGGCACATTAATAGTATCACCATCTTCTAAAATAACCGAATTATAAGACTTTGGATTATCGATGACAATTTGACCCTTAGGCTCTACCTGCTTAGCTCTTTGGATAAATTCTAAAATCGTTTTTGCTTGTTGGGCTCTTATAGCTGCGCCTTGAGCTGTAACAGAACTGCTAGTTAAAGCTAGAGTTTCAAGCTCTTTAAGCTGAGCATTGATAAGTTCTTTTTGAGTTCTAGCTACACTTTTTCTAAATACTTGCAAAGCTTGCATGTTTGATTGTGGATTAACCTTGATTAGTTTAGAAATATCTTCTAAAGTCGCTCCTTTACCCACAACTAAAGTTTTTAAACCATTATGCTCACCATTTACACTTATAGTTATATTTTCAGAAACATACTCAGGATGAAATTCTACCTCATCTCCCGTTCTAAGCAAAACTTTTGAAAATTGCATTTTATTATAAGCACTGACATCAAGTTTATGATCTTCACCATAACTTTTTACGATAGCATTAGTCACGATAGGTTTAGCACCTGATATTCTAGCTAAGTCAGCTAAAGTTTTAATATCATTTGAAAGTTCAAAACGAAAAGGTCTTTGCACATCGCCATCAACAAAAGCGTAATTTTGAACATTTCCTACCAAGATAACATCTCCACTTCTAAAAGGAAAAAGATCCATTTGCCCTTTTAGCAAAAAATCATACAAATCGATATTTTTTATCACGCTATTATTGCGCAAAATTTGAATATCTCTAAAACTTCCATATTCTAAATTTATACCCCCTGCTTTATCAAGATACTGTATCACTGAATCCGAACTAAGTCCTTGATAAAGTCCTGGAACATTAACACTTCCTGTTACAAAAACACTGACATTTTGATAAGCATTCATATCTGCATAAACAAAAACATTGCTTTTATAGATTTTATTAACACGTGCTTTTATAACACTTACAAGGGCGCTATTTTTCACACCTAGTAAATTTACAGCTCCTACTTTAGGGATAAAAATATTTCCTTGAGAATCCACCACTAAAACTTGCTCAAACTCCACAGCTCCCCAAATTTTAAGACTGATTTGATCACCGACTGCGATCTTATAATCTGGGTTATAAACTCTTTGATTATAATTTTTAAAATTTCCATTAAAAAGATGAGCACCAAATACTAAAATTTGATGAATTTTTGTAAGATTATTTTCTTTATTTGCTATATCATAGTTTGAGCTTAAATTTTGATCTATGCTAGTTGTAGTAGAACCTTGATCCTCTGCTGAAATGATTTGTGAAACATCCACAGCTCCAAAACATAAAATACAACTAAAAAATAAAATTAATATTTTTTTCATTTTAATACTTATGCTCCTCTATTATCATTTTAATAAATTTAATAATCCCAAAAATCAAAGATAATACAATAAATGCTGTTAAAATATCATAAATTCTTTCAGGATATTTTGCGCTTTCTGGAATATCTGGACTTTGGATGATGACAAGTTGTTTTATTTTTCTTAATGCTTCTATTCTAGCACTTTCATAAGCTTTTAAAGCTGCTTCATAAGCTTTTTGCGCAAAAGTAGCTTCTATAGTTAAATCCTGAAATTTAGCAGCCAAATCATTAAGCTTTTGAGAAGAATTGTTAGCTGAAATTTTAGATTTTTCCCTTAAAAGCTGTTTTTTAATCGCTTCAATTTCTGCTTTAAGCGCTACTACTTCAGGTGCTGCGTCATTCATATAGCTTTGTAAAGTTAAAAGTTTAGCTTCTTTTTGAGCTAAATTAGCCTCAATTTGTGCAACCAAACTTGCTTTAGTTTCAGCTTGCTTTAAAGGATCGAAAACTCCATATTTATTTTGAAAAGCAATCAAATCATTTTGTGCTTTTTGATATCGTTCTTTGTATTTTTGTACTTCATTTTCAGCAAAAGCCATTTGCTCTCTAGCTGCTTTATGAGAGATTTCATTAATAAACTTTTCGCTTTCTTGCATAATAGTTTGAGCAATCAAATGAGCTGATTTAGGTGTAAAACCCTCTACTTCAACTTTTAAAAGTTTAGTGGTTTCATCCGTATGAACCTTAACTCTTGCTTGGTAGTATTTAAGATAAGATTCTATCGAGCTTGAATCCCAAATTTTAAAAGGTAAATCTATATGTTGTTCTTGATAAAGATTTTTAAGTTTGATTTTTTCATCCAAAATCTTTAACATATCACTTGATTCTATATAACCTTTTAGATAATTTAAATCTTCACTTGCCGTAGAAGTGTTACTAAGCAAAGACAAGATTCCACTTGTTTGAACACTTTCTCCACTTGTTGATCTAACATCTAAAATCATCGTGCTTACATATCTTGGTGCTGCAATCAATGTATAATAAATCACAACAAAAATCATTATAAACCAAACAATTTTAAAAGAATCAAATATGCTTAAATCTTTGATTTTTTCTAATAAAGTTTTATTTTCTTCCATTAAGCTTTTCCTTGATATACAGCTATTCCTTCATCTACATCATCATAAACTGTAATTTGTCCATTTTTCATATAAATTATTTTATCACACCATTCTTTAATTTCAGATACATTATGAGATACCATAATCACTTTTGATTTGCTTAATCTTTCTCTATATAATTTCACACTTTTTTCCCTAAAAGCAGGATCTCCAACAGCTCCAGCTTCATCGATCAAATAATAATCAAAATCAAAAGCCATACTAAGTCCAAAAGCTATTCTAGCACTCATTCCCGAAGAATAAGTCTTCATAGGCTCATCAAAAAATTTTCCTATTTCAGCAAAATCTTCCACAAATTTTACTTTTTCTTGAAGTTCTTTACCCTTGTATCCATACACCCTAGCTACAAATTTAGCATTATCTCTGGCAGTTAAAGAACCTTGAAAAGCTCCATTTAAACCCAAAGGCCAGGATAATTTTTTATTAGTAATTATCTTGCCACTATCAGGAAGCTCTGCTCCGCTTAAAAGTCTCATGAGAGTGGACTTGCCTGCGCCATTATATCCCATTAAACCTATGCTACAATTTTCAGGAAATTCAAAAGTAAAATTTTTAAAAACATAATGCCTTCCACCACTAAATAAAGGATAAGATTTAGTTAGATTAATTAGCTTTATCATTCTTTTTTTGCCGCCGTTAGAGCTTGTCTATTATAGTAGTAAATAAAAAGCCCTATAAATAAAACAAGTAAAATCCAAAATATAGCATAAAAATAACTATATTCATCTTGCAAAGGATAATTTTCAAAAAAATTAAATCTTAAAAGTTCAAAAATATGAAGTAAAGGATTATAATATAATATATCAAGTAAAGGACGAGGAGTTAACCAGGTGGGAAATATAATCCCAGAACTCCAATAAAATACTATACTAAAATAAGCTAATAAAGTTCTTAAAGGCTCTACAAAATGCCAAACAATAGCAAAACAAATCCCCAAAGCAAAAGCTGAGCATATAAGTAAAAAAATACAAAATAAAACTCCGAGTAAATGGATAGGAAATACATCGAGTCTAAAGAACCACCCTGCAAAAAAAAGTACAGTGATAAAAATCACAAAATAAATACAAAATTCAAGCAAAGTTCTAGCAATAAATACATGTATAGGCTTTACAGGTTTATAGGCAAATAAAGATAAATTTGCTCCTATTCCATTCATAAGTTGAGTAACTATACTTCTAAACATAAAAAAAGGCATAATGCCTGAAATTAAAAACATAAAAATAGAAATTCCTTCAGGCATAACTTGATGATGATATTCTCTAATAACAGTTCCTATAATAGTCACCAAAAGCACAACACTCATAGGCTCTCCAACTACCCATATATACCCAAGATACCTATTTTTGCCAAATCTAGTTTTTAACTCTCTAAAAAATAAAGCGTGAATTACATTTAACATTTATTTTCTATACCTAACAATTTACATAAACTATAATCATAACTCATTTTTTTAAACAAAATCATAAAAATTTATTTTTTACAAAACTCAAGTTTTTTACTAAGTCCTAAAGCATTGTTAGTAAATTTAAGCCAAAAAAGCTCTAAGGCATAAATTTTTGCACTTTTATCAAGTTTAGCAAAGGGGAATTTAGAAAAATAAATTTTCATTTGCTCCTTGCTTGCCATTTTAAACTCGGCCTTAGCTTGCACACCTTTTAAAAAAGCTATTTTGCTTTCTTTGGCTATATTAAGTGCTATACTTGAATTTTCACTAGCTAATCTTATATGCTTAGTATCTTCATAAGAAGCGATAATAAAAGCTAAATTCTTCTCATCAAAAACATAAAAAGCACTAGCTGTATAAACACCTTTTTTATCAATCATAGCCCAAGATAAAAGCTGCTCATTTTTTATAAATTCTAAAATTCTTTCATCCATATTGTAAAATTATACTAAAATATTTTTAAAAATAACCGATTATAATTTTATAAACTATAAATATAAGGGGAAGAAATGCAAATTGATGCTAGCAAAAACCAAAGTTTTTCGATGGATTATACAACAAAAAGTGGCAAACATTTAGCCTTATCTATGTATGACAATCAAAGCGTAAGTTATGCAAATAATGAAGAAGGTAAAACTCTTAATCTTAAGCGTCAGTATGGCTTTAGCTTTACTTTTGAAGGCTCTAAGCTCACACAAAATGATCTTGATGAGATTAAAAATGCTATGAAAGAAGTTGAACCTATGATCAAAGACTTTTTAGCAAATTCTAAAGTCGGAGAGTTAAAACCAAAAGAAATTATAGAATCAGCTATGCAAATGGCAAATGTTCTACCAACACCAAATGATGAAAACCATCAAAATGCTATTATGAATAATTTTACAAATAAACTCAGTGATTTGCTAAAACAAAATCAAACAAATGATAAAGATATCAATACTTCTATGCTTGAAGATAGCAAAAAACTTCTTGATGAAGTTTTAGAACAAATGAAAAAACAACTTGAAAAACAACAAGAAAAAGCCAAGGAAAATCAAGATAAGACAGATGATAGTTTAAATCTTTACGCTTAAATCATATAATATTAAAAATTATCAAGGAGTTTTAAATGACAAATATCGAAATTTTAGAAAATATGCTCAAACTCCAACAAAAACTTAACGACGAAACAAACGGCTTAAATTGGGAAAATGGCTACACCAAAGAAGGGAAACTGATCAGTTGGAGACGCTGTATTTATATGGAATGTGCAGAACTTATAGACTCTTTTGCATGGAAACATTGGAAAAACATTTCAAGTCCGACAAATTGGGAAAATGTACGTATAGAGATTGTTGATATTTGGCATTTTATCTTAAGTCTTTTGCTTGAAGAGTATCGCGATAAAAATGGAAAAGATTTGAAAGCTATAGCCACAGAAGTTAATGCTGTAAGTGTGTTTCAAGATTTTTGTAAAGAAGAAGAGCATCCTAATGAGAGTGATATTTATGGCATTTTAAATGATATAGAGCTTATTATCCATAAATGCAGTGGTTTTGGATTTAATCTTGAAGAATTACTTTCAACCTATTTTACCCTAGCTATTAAATGTGGGCTTAATCTTGAAATTCTTTATAAAACCTACATAGGTAAAAATGTTTTAAATATCTTTAGACAAAACAATGGTTACAAAGATGGTAGCTATAAAAAAACTTGGAATGGCAAAGAAGACAATGAAGTTTTAGCTCAAATTTTAGAACAAGAGCTTGATTTTGATACTATTTATAAAAAACTAGAAGAATGCTACAAAAAGGCATAATTTGGATATTTTAAAACTTGCAATCAAAGATTTTTTAAGTCTTAAATTTTTAAAATTTGCCTTAATTCCTTTAATTTTTAGCCTTGTGCTGATGCTTTTTTTAGGAGTACTTGGCTTTTCGGCCTTGCTTAATTATTTCAATTCTTTATTTAGCGTTGGAGAGGATTCGTTTTGGGCGTGGTTTTATGCCCTTCATTTTGTACAAATTTTAATCACTATCATAAGTTTTTTATTTTCAGGTTTTATTGTTGTTTTTGCTTCGGTTTTTTTAGCCCTTTTTATCACTTCTTTTCTTACTCCTTTTATCGCTAAAGAAATCAACCAAAAATATTACCATTATGATAATACAAACGAAGTTTCAACCCTAAAAACTATCTTTGAAATTTTTAAAATATTTATAAAATTTATAGGGATTTTATTGCTTTGCACCTTGGCTTTATTTTTACCTTTTATCAATATTTTTGTATATTATCTTGCTTTTTATTATCTCTTTCACAAACTTTTAATGATTGATGTTACAAGCACGATTTTAGACAAAGAAAGTTTTAAAAATTTTCATTCTGATTTTTCGCCTTTAGAGTTTAAATTTAGCACTCTTTGTTTTTATCTACTCTCATCAGTGCCACTTTTAGGACTTTTTTTGCAAGTATTTTTTGTGATTTTTCTCACACATTTAGGCTATCAAAGAATTTTAAAACTGAAAGCTAAGGCTTGAAATATCGATTTTGTGATTATATAAATAAGCTCTTAAAAGTCTTGGAATTTTAGCTATTCTACACTCTTCTTTAAAATTTTTAGGTAATTTTTGACAAGTTTCATATTCAAAAACAATAGCTTGTTCGTTTTTATATACAAGTGCTATTTTACCACCTAAAACACAATCACCCTTTAAAAACTCTTTTCTTTGCGCTGTGCTTAAAAGTAAACCTTTCATTTTCACCGCTCTAGCAATCAAACTTTCATTTTTAGGGCAAATAAGAAGTCCTTGAACTTCTTTGATATTTTCAAAGTCATAAAGTTTTTTCCTATCTTCATCAAGATAAGAAAAGCTTCTTTTTAAACCCTGATGAAATTCGCTCACAAAGGCATTAGAGAAATTTTTTCTTATATAATTTCTAAAATATTTTTCATTTTCATTGCTTTCATCATGGAAATAAAAAATATCTTTTTCTTTTAAAAAAGATGAAATTTCATCTTTACTTATAAAGAGTAAAGGGCGTAACAGTGTATAATTTGAGCGTTTTTCACACTCTTGCATACCTAAAATTTCAGCCAAACCTGCGCCACGAGAAAGTTGCATCAAAAACCATTCAAATTGATCATTTAAATGATGAGCTAAGATAAGATGATCATAATCTTGCTCAAGACAAATTTTTTCAAAAAAATCATAGCGAAAATCTCTGGCTTTTTTTTCAAAATTACTTTGAAATTTAGGAGCCTGTTTTATGAAAATTTTTTTATGAAATTTCAAAGCAAGTTCTTTGGCTTTTAACTCTTCTAAATCACTATTTTTTCTAGCTTTATAATTTATCATCACAAGATCAAAGTCGATCTTTTCTTGCATTAAAAGATAAAAAAGCGCACTAGAATCACTTCCATAAGAAAAAGCGAGTAAATTTTTACCCCTTTTTAAAAGGGCTAAAATTTCATCTTTAATTTGCATCTACTTTTCTTAAAGCCTTAGCAAGGAGCTTTTTATCAAGGTTTTGTAAAATTTCACATTCATAAATTTGCCCCATTTCTAAATTTCCACATTCACTTTCATTGATAAGAATTTCCCCATCAATCTCTCTATCCCATCTTAAATCTTTAGCTGCGATAAAAAACTCTCCCTCGCTACTTTCTCCTGTGCAAACTACTAAACGCTTTTGCCCTACTTCTTTTTCAAAACTTTTTTCTATCACTTCATCAACAATTTTTTCTATGATTTTAAGTCTTTTATTGATCACTTTAAAAGGCACTTGCTCCATATCAAAAGCAGCTGTATCTTCTTCCTTAGAATACGCAAAAACACTCACCCTATCAAAACCAAAGTCTTTAACAAACTCACAAAGCTCTTCAAAATCCGCCTCACTTTCACCTGGATGCCCTACGATAAAACCCGTGCGTAAAAAGCTATTTGGCGCACTTTTCATTAAATTTAGCATTTCTTTAAGTCTTGTGCTATTTGCCCCACGCTTCATGATTTTAAGCATATTATCACTTATGTGCTGCAAAGGCATATCAAAATAATTTACAAAAATTTCAGAAGCTATAATGCGTTTGATCAAAGCTTCACTCGCACTCGTAGGATAAAGATATAAAATTCTAGCCGCTCTTATACCTTTGATTTTTTCGACCTCATCGATTAAGCGTATAAGCCCATCTTTTTCACCCTTATCAAACAAATAAGAACTCGTATCTTGTGCAATAAAAGAAAAGTCCTTATAACCTCTAGCTACCAAATCTTTAAGCTCAGCTATAATGCTACTTATTTCGCGAGATTTTAACTTGCCTTTAAAACTTGGGATAGCACAAAAAGAGCATTTTTGATTACAACCTTCGGCGATTTTTATAAAAGCATGGAAATTTGAACCTGTAATAATGCGTTTGGAATTTTCACTTTGCAAATAAGTCGAATTTGAAAATAAATTTGTTTTTTTAAGTATCATTTTGTCGATTCTTTCATAATCACCCACACCTGTGAAAAGATCAACCTCAGGAAGTTCTTTCATAAGTTCTTCGCGGTAACGCTGCATCAAACAACCCGTAACCACCAAAAGAGAATCTTTTTTTCTTTGTTCGTGCAAATCCAAAATCGCATTAATGCTTTCTTTTTTTGCACTGTCGATAAAACCACAGGTATTTACGATTAAAACATCGGCTTTGCTTGGTTCATCGCAAAGTTCATAAGCACTAAGGCGTCCTAGCATGATCTCACTATCGACTAAATTTTTATTACAACCTAAAGACATAAGATAAAGTTTTGACATTTTTTTCCTATATTAAAGTTTTCTTTTGATATAATTTTTGATTTTAAAAATATAATTATAGCAAAGAAATTTTATGGATAATTACGAATTTAGCGAACTTTTAAAAACTTTAAAAAACAAAGTCGGCAACATAGCCTCCATCATCAAGCCTGAAAATATCAAAACAAGGCTTAAAGAAATCGAAGAGCTTGAAAATTCCCCTTCTTTTTGGAGCGATGTCAAACAAGCAGGAATCATAGGCAAAGAAAAAACCAAAATCACCAATCTACTTAAAAACTATGAAAATGCTTTTAATGCCCTAAATGACGCAAGCGAACTTTTCGATCTAGCCAATAGCGAAAACGATACAGAAACGCTTGAAGCTTTATTTAACGACGCACCAAAACTTGAAGATACCATCACAAGTCTTGAAATTTCCATGCTTTTAAGTGGGGAAAATGATGGTAAAAATGCCATTGTTTCTATTCACCCAGGTGCGGGCGGAACGGAAAGTAATGACTGGGCAAGCATACTTTATAGAATGTATTTAAGATTTTGCGAAAGAGAAGGTTTTAAAGTCGAAACTCTAGACTTTCAAGAAGGCGAAGAAGCAGGGCTTAAAGATGTGAGCTTTTTGGTTAAAGGCGAAAATGCTTATGGTTATTTAAAGGCTGAAAATGGTATCCATCGTTTGGTAAGAACTTCTCCTTTTGATAGTGCAGGACGCCGTCATACAAGCTTTTCAAGTGTTATGGTAAGCCCTGAACTTGATGATGATATAGAAATTGAAATCGAAGAAAAAGACATAAGAATAGATTATTACAGAGCAAGTGGTGCAGGCGGACAACATGTTAATAAAACAGAATCAGCTGTAAGAATCACACATTTTCCAACTGGTATAGTTGTACAATGCCAAAATGACAGAAGTCAGCACAAAAACAAAGCTACCGCTTTTAAAATGCTAAAATCTCGCCTTTATGAACTTGAACTCATGAAACAACAAGATAGTGCTAATGCTGGAGAAAAAAGCGAGATAGGCTGGGGGCATCAAATCCGCTCTTATGTGCTTTTTCCTTATCAGCAAATCAAAGATAATCGCAGTGGAGAAGCTTTTTCTCAAGTGGATAATATCCTTGATGGAGATATCAAAAAAATGATAGAAGGCGTTTTGATTGCTTTAAAAGCGGAATGATAAAAGGATTAAAATGACTTTCAATCTTACCCATCTAAGACAACTTGAAAGTGAGTCTATTTTCATCATGCGTGAAGTAATATCTGAATTTGAAAAGCCAGCTATGCTTTATAGCATAGGCAAAGATAGTTCAGTGATGCTTCATCTTTTACAAAAAGCTTTTTATCCAGCCACTCCTCCTTTACCTTTAGTGCATATAGATACGACTTGGAAATTTAAAGAAATGATAGAATTTCGTGATAAAAGAGCTAAAGAACTCGGTATGGAACTTATCGTTTATACTAATCCAAAAGGCAAAGAAATAAATATATCCCCTTTCATACATGGCTCAAATATGCATACAGATATCATGAAAACTCAAGCTTTAAAGCAAATGCTTGATTTATACCAATTTGATGCTGTTTTTGGAGGAGCTAGACGCGATGAGGAAAAATCGCGAGCAAAAGAGAGAATTTATTCCTTCCGTGATGAAAATCATACTTGGGATCCTAAAAATCAGCGCCCAGAACTTTGGAATTTATATAATGGACGCCATAAAAAAGGAGAATCCATAAGAGTTTTTCCGCTGAGCAATTGGACTGAACTTGATATTTGGCAGTATATATACCTTGAAAATATTCCTATACCAAGTCTTTATCTTGCCAAAAAAAGACCTATAGTTGAATACATGGGAACAAAAATTTTAGTTGATGATGATAGAATGCCAAAAGATTTAGCAAAAAATGCTAAAGAAGAAATGGTAAGATTTAGAACTTTGGGTTGCTATCCTCTAACTGGAGCCATAAATTCAAATGCCACAAGTGTTTTAGATATCATAGAAGAACTACTTCTAACTACAACCAGTGAAAGACAAGGAAGACTTATAGATAGCGATGAAGAAGCTAGCATGGAAAAGAAAAAACAACAAGGATATTTTTAATGCAAAGTGTAGAAAATTATCTAAAAGAACATGAAAATAAAGAACTTTGTCGTTTTATCACTTGTGGTAGCGTTGATGATGGAAAATCCACTCTTATAGGAAGATTGCTTTATGATACTAAAGCTCTTTTTAGTGATCAATTAAGCACCTTAGAAAAAGATAGTAAAAAAATGGGGAATGCCGGAGATAAACTTGATTTTGCACTTTTAGTAGATGGACTTGCAAGCGAAAGAGAACAAGGCATTACCATAGATGTAGCCTATAGATTTTTTACCAGTAATAAACGCAAATTTATCATAGCTGATACACCAGGGCATGAACAATACACTAGAAACATGGCAACAGGAGCAAGTACAGCAGATATTGCTATTATTTTAATTGATGCAAGAAAAGGGGTTTTAAAGCAAACTAAAAGGCATTCTTATATAGTGAGCTTACTTGGTATTAAAAATTTTATCATTGCCATTAACAAAATGGATCTAGTTTCTTACGAAGAAAAAATCTTCAATAATATTTGTAAAGATTATGAAAAAATCATCCCTTATTTGCAAGAAGGTATCCAAACACATTTTATTCCCATTTGTGCTTTAAATGGTGAAAATATCACTCAAAAAAGTAGAAATTTATCTTGGTATAAAGGCGAAACTCTACTTGCACTTTTAGATGAAATTAAAATAAATAAAATCATTCGGGATGATTTTATCATGCCTGTGCAGTATGTTAATCGCCCACATTTAAATTTTCGTAGTTTTTGCGGAAATATAGCAAGTGGTTATGTAAAATTACAAGATGAAGTTATAGTCTTGCCTTCTATGCAAAAATCTAAAATTAAAAGTATCATTACAAATGATATTAAAGATTTAAGAACTTTAGATGAAAATGAAATCATTCCAAGTCAAAATGAAGCTTGTGTTAATATGGTCGTAAGTTTATGTTTAGAAGATGAAATCGATATTTCTAGAGGCGATATTTTGGCATCTATTAACCATGATCTTAAAATGAGCAATACTTTTAAAGCTATGATTATATGGATGAGTCAAAAACAATTAGATCTTAATGAAAATTATCTTATAAAAAGAGCTCACAATCTTTGCAATGTTAAATTTGATAATATTAACTATAAAAAAGATATCAATACTTTTAAAGAAGAAAATGCCTCAAATTTAATACTTAATGATATTGCAAATTGTACTTTAAAACTAAATAAAAATTTAGCACTTAAAGAGTATAAAGATAATAAAACCTTAGGATCATTTATTATCATCGATAAATATAGCAATGAAACTTTGGCTGCAGGTATGATAATAAAAATTTTAAATTCACAGCAAAGCCAAAGAATTTACACTCAAGCTGAAATAGAACTTAACGCTTTTATAAGAAAAAACTATCCAGAATGGGGGTGTAGAAAAATATGAAAATTATAGTAGGTATCACGCTTTTAATTCTACTTATATTGCTCATACGCAACAAAATAAAGCCTGCTGTTTTATTTGGAAGTTTGGCAGGATTTTACTACGCTTTAGGTTATCTTGATTTTAAAACTTGGATAAGTTCTTATACAAATGATTCTTTAATTTCACTCATGTTGCTACTTTTAGTTTCTATCGCTGTTGAAAAAACTATCATTATAGAATGGGCAAGTAAATTTATCATAGGAAAAAACTATAATCTTTCTCTTTTGAGATTAGGTGTAATTACTTGTGCGGTTTCAGCCTTTTTAAACAATACCGCAGTAGTAGCAAGCTTTATGGGTATAGTAAAAAACAATAAATTTCAAGCTCCTTCAAAGCTTTTAATCCCTCTCTCTTATTTTGCCATAGTAGGTGGTGTTATTACTCTTGTGGGAACTTCTACAAATTTAATCATCAATTCCTTTGTGGTGCAAAATGGACTACCAAGTCTTAAAATGTTTGATTTTTTTTATATAGGTATAGCTTTAAGCATAGGAATGATTTTGGTTTTGATGATTTTTAGTAAATTATTGCCTCATTATGAAAATAAAGATAAAAATATAAAAGAACATTTAATCGCTTTAAAAGTCTTGGAAAATAGCTCTTTAATAGGTAAAAGCATAGAAGAGAACAAACTTAGAAATTTAGAGTTTTTATTTTTGGTAGAAATTCAAAGAAACAACCAAAGCATCACCCCAGTTTCACATAATGAAATCATAAATGCAAAAGATACACTTATATTTAGTGGAGATATTTCACAACTTGAAACTCTAAATAAATTTGATGGATTAAAACTTGCAGATGGTTATGAGTTAAAAGAAAGTAAATTTATCGATGCAATCATTTCTCCAACTTCTAATTTAATTGGAAAAAGTGTAAAAGAAGCTAATTTTAGATCTAAATTTGACGCAGCTATTATTTCTTTACAAAGAGGAGATGTACATATCAAAAAAATTGGCGAAAGTGTTTTGCAAGCTGGAGATAGAATGATTTTAGCTGCGGGTAAAGATTTTATCCTAAGGGATAATTTGGCTAAAAATTTTTATTTACTTTCAAATATCAAACAAAACGAAAAACTTGATGCTAAAAAAAGCTTAATAACCATAATGGCTTTTTTAAGTGTTATTGTTTTTTCGGCTTTAAATTTTATCTCTTTTACCAAAGCTTTGCTTATTTGTTTAGGCTTTTTACTACTTTGCAAATTTATCAAGCTTGATGAAATAAAAAGGCGTTTTCCTTTTGATATTTTTATCATAGTAGGCTCTTCTTTAGCAATTACTAAAGTACTTGTAGATAGCGGACTTGCCAAAGATTTAGCTCAACTTATCACAGGTTTTTTTGGACATTATGGAGTTTATGGAAGTTTTATAGGAGTTTATCTTTTAACCCTACTTTTAACCGAATTTATTACCAATAACGCTGCTGCGGCCTTAACTTTCCCTATAGGTTTTGCCACAGCCCAAGCCTTGGGAGTAAATCCTTTGCCTTTCATCTTTGCTGTAGCTTATGGGGCTAGTGCTGGGTTTATGATACCACATGGATACCAAACTCATTTAATGGTTAGCTCGCTTTGTGATTACAAAATGACAGATTTTATAAAAATAGGTGCTATTGTTTCTATCATGTATAGTGCTATAGTTCTCATAGGCGTACCTTTAATCTTTAATTTTTAGGATATTTATGGATAAAAATCTTACTTGGCATAATACAAATATCACCAAAGAACAAAGATCAAAACTTAAAAATCAAAAACCTTGCGTACTTTGGCTAACAGGACTTAGCGCAAGTGGAAAATCAACCATTGCCAATGCTTTAGAACAGAAACTACACGAGCTTGGTTTTCATACGTATTTGCTTGATGGAGATAATATTCGCATAGGTTTAAATAAAGACTTAGGCTTTGATGAAAACTCAAGAGTGGAAAACATAAGACGCATAGCAGAACTTTGCAAACTTTTTGTTGATAGTGGTTTGATTATACTAAGCGCTTTTATCTCACCCTTTAAAAGCGATAGAGCTTTAGCAAGATCTTTGGTAAAAAAAGATGAATTTATAGAAATTTTTGTAGATACACCTTTAGAACTCTGTGAAAAAAGAGATCCTAAAGGACTTTACAAAAAGGCAAGAAATGGAGAAATAAAAAATTTCACAGGTATAGACAGCCCTTATGAAAAACCTCAAAATCCTGAAATTCATTTGCAAAATTTCAAAGCTAAGCTTAATGAAAATGTAGATATAATCTTAAACTATCTTAAAGAAAATGGATATATTGATACTTGAAAAAATTTATGTAGAAAATAAAAATATTTGAGTAAAAAAGTTTTTTGCATAATAAAATTTTAAAAAAATTCTTATTTGATGGAGTTAAAATATTGTTTAAAGATTATCACGATAAATATGGTTGTATCTTTATCCATGTACCAAAAGTTGCTGGAACAAGTATAGAAAGAGTCGTTTTTGAAACAGACAAATGGCTTGTTGGACATGTAAGAGCATTAGACTATATCAATCAAGATAAAAACAAATTTGAAAGTTATTTTTCTTTTGCTTTTGTAAGAAATCCTTTTGACAGGATGGTTTCTGCATTTCATTATCTTAAAAAAGGTGGTGGAAATAATGGAGATAAAATATGGGCAGATGAAAATTTAAAAGACTTTGATACTTTTGAACAATTTTTTTTAGCTTTAAAAAATAAAAATATAAAAGATAAAATTCTATCTTGGCAACATTTTACTCCACAATATAAATTTATCTGAGATGAAAATAAAAATATTTTAGTTAATTTTATAGGTAAATTAGAAAATATAAATAATGATTTTAAAATAGTTAAAAATGAATTAAATTTTGATAGAAATTTAATTCATTCAAATTCCAGCAAACATGAAATTTTCTCAAATTATTACAATAAAAAAACATACAATATAATAGCAGAGATTTATAAGGAAGATTTTGCATTATTTGATTATGATTTAGAATATAAAGAATCTATCTATAAGAATTCAGATGCACAATTCTTATTAAATATATACAAAGAAAAATTATTTTCAAAAAATAAAGAAATAGAAAAACTTAGATTATCACAATTTAAAAAAAAATAAAGAAATAAATTCCCAAAATAATATAATCTTACAACAAGCTAATCAAATTCATAATTTAAATACAACCTTGGAAAATAAAAATCAATTATTAATTGCGAAAGAAAACTTACTAAATTTCCAAAATCACTACGGAAAAGCCAAAACAAGAATTCAAAACCAACTTTCATATAAACTAGGACAAGCTTTGATTTTAAATTCTAAAAGTGTATTGGGTTTTATATCTTTACCTTTTATAATATTAAGTATTGTTATTTCACATAAACAAGAACAAAAGGCTTATAAATTTAAAATAAAGAAAAATCCAAATTTAGCTTTACCTCCTTTAAGTTCATATGATGATTATAATGAAGCTTTAAAAATAAAAAATCATTTTTCTTATCAATTAGGAGAAGAATTTATTAAGGCTAGTAAGAATTGGTATAAGGGTGGATATATTAAATTTTGGTTAATTGACATACAAAATTTAAAAAGGAAAAATTAATGAAACTAAAACAATGGCTATTATCACTAGTAAAAAAACTACAAATTAAAAAGAAATATAAGCATATTTTAGAATTGCAATCTAGAATTACAGAACTAGAAAAAATAAATAATATTTTATTAAACAATATGACGACTGGGGGGGGGTATAACAGAAAAAATTAAAAAAATTACTCCTAGACCTTTTTTACACGGTATTAGTTTTCATTTAGCAGAACACTGTAATTTAAATTGTTTTAGTTGCGATAATTTCTCTCAGATAGCTAAAAAAGGCTATTATGAATTAAATCAATTTGAAAAAGATGTGCAAAAAATATTTCACATTACCGAAGGAATGGTAGAACAGTTTTATTTAGCAGGAGGGGAGCCTTTGATGAATAAAGATTGTAAAGAATATTTTTATATTTTAAGGAAATATTTTAATAATAACTCGATTTGGTTAATTACTAATGGAATTTTACTCCCAAAACAAGATAATTCTTTCTGGAAAGCTTTAAAAGAAAATAATATCATCCTAAGACCTACAAAATATCCCTTGAAAATTGACTGGGAAAATATTAAACAAAAATGCAAAGAATACAACATAACACTATCTTTTTTCAATGATGAAAACATAGAAAAAACCAGTTTTAAAACAGCTTTAAATTTAAAAGGCGATAGCGATCCATTTGATAATTTTACAATTTGTCACAGAGCTAATATAAGAATACAAATAAAGGATGGTATAGTATATCCATGTCCTATAGTAGCAAATATCAAATATTTTAATAGCTACTTTAAGCAAAATTTGCAAATTTCTAATAGGGATTATCTTGAACTTAAAAAAATTACAAGTTATGATGAAATATTAAACTTTATATCCAAACCTTTACCATTCTGCAGATATTGTGCCATTTCAAAAATGGATTGTAGACCTTGGTGTCATAGTACAAAAAACATAACAGAATATGCAGTTAACTAAAGATTGTATTATGCAAAATTTCTTCTAAAACCACAGTGGCATAAGAGCCTTTTTGTAAGAAAAACTCCATGCAAAAATGAGCTTTTTCTTCATCATAACGCCATTTTAACTCTTCTAAATATCCCCACATAAAGCGTCTTGAACCTTGCATTTTAGCCTTAAACTCCAAAGTATCTTTAAAAATTTCATTTTCTAAATTTAAGGCCAAACCTTCTCCTGCTTCATAAGCCTTAGCACCGATTAAAAGTCCCATAGCACTAATGTCTCTTGCTCTAAAACGCTCAAGCTCAGCACTCAAATCCTCGCATAAAAAACACTTTCCAAAAGGATAATGCCCTAAAACCTCGCCTTTTAAAAGCTTAAAAAATTGCTCTTGTTTTTTAAGCTCTTTAGCTTCTTCTTTAGAAATTTTATAAATTTGAATCAATTCTTTTTCGCTAAAATCATTTGCAAAATGTGATAACTCCACTCTTTTACTCAAATAGCGATTAAAAAGCTCACTTTGAAAAGCTGAGATTAAAAACTCTTTCATTTTTACATTTTTCATTTTTTTGCCACGCAAAATTTCAAGCCCTTCTTTATAATTATCCCCAAATTTTCCAAAACGCTGATAGCCAAAATAATTTGCAAAACCTTGTTTATCCAAATTCATCAAAGCTTGTTCTAGTTTTAAAGCATCGCTTGGTAAAACTTTTTTTAAGCGTATGAAAAAAGAATTTCCTTTTAAATGGCCTATTCTTAGCTTGTTTTCGTGGGTAAAAATTTCTAAAATTTTAAGTTTAGGATGAGAAAAATTTGATAAAAAACTCTCAAATTTTTTAGGCATAGAAAGGTATTGAAAGGTTGATCCTTGCTTGTCTTTAAGCCCTGCATAACCAAAATCTCTTATTTTAACCCCGCTTACTTCGCTTAAAATTTTTAAAGCTTCATTTGTGGTTAAATCTTTTTTATTGATATGCAAAATAAGATGCTCACCCTTACCGCTAAATTCATACAAAGGTCTTTCACGTACTACAAAATCATCGCTATTTTTACTAAAATACGCATTAATAGGACTGTGTTTTAAACTATACAAAGGTTTAAAAATGGTGTTCTCTTCCGCTAAATTCATATTTTCCTTTCACTGCTTTTCCAAAGATATTTAATTTCACGCCGTGTTTTTTGGCTATTGTTTCTATATTTTGCCGTTCTTTTTCATCAAAAGCAAACAAAATTTCATATTCTTCTCCACTATAAAGCGTATAATCATCAAGTTTTTTAAACCAAGAAATACCGCATTTATTTAAAGCTAAAAGTCTTGATAAATCTTTGCTTAAACCATCTGAAATATCCATAGCACAAGAAATTAAAGGTGCGATTTCATAAAAAAAACTAGCTCTTAATTTTGGCTTTATAAATACATGGTTTGGTTTTAAAGTACCCCCATTTTGCAAAATTTCAAGTCCTTTTAAACTCTGTCCTAGCTTTCCTGTATAAGCAAGTAAATGTCCTTTTTTTAAACCTTTTCTAAAGACAGCTTTATCGTTAATCTTTGAAATGATAGTAAGGCTAATGTCTATTTTATCGTTACTTATAGTATCGCCGCCTATGATTTTTATATTAAATTTCCTAGCTGTTTTTAAAAAACCTTTTTGCAAGGCTTTGATCTCATTTTCGCTTAAATTTTTTGGTAAAGCAAGTCCTAAAAGTGCGTATTTTGGTACAGCATTCATCACAATGGCATCTGAGATATTAACAAGCATTGCTTTTGTAGCGATTTGCTCTAAGCTAAACCACTCTCTTTTAAAATGCACATTTTCAAAAAACAAATCCTTACCAAAACACCAATCATCGATAATAGCTCCATCATCGCCATTTTTTTCATTTAAAAAAGCTTTGATAATAAAATCTTCTTTGTTCATAATGCGTGATTTTATAAAATTTCCTTTTAAATTCTAGTGAATTTTAGAAAAATTTTATATAATATAGAAATATTTAAGGAAAAACCATGAAAAAATTAGAATTAAGAATTTTTAGATTTGATAAAACCAAGGATTATGAGGCTTATTATAAACCCTATGTTTATGATAATTATGAAAATTTTGCAAGTTTTTATGATTTGCTTTTGCAAGTTCAAGATGATGATATTTATTTTGATTTTGATAAAGATGAAGATACTTACATAGTTGTAAATAAGCAAATCATACCACTTTTTACACCTTTAGAAAAAATAGCAAAAGAATTTGATTTTAATCTTTGTATCGAGCCTTTAAGTACAAAAAGAGCTATTAAAGATCTTATCATTGATAAAAATGATTTTTTAGACAAATACAAATATCTTGAAAAATTTGGCGATGAAGAGGATAAAAAGCTTTATGCAAAATATGATTATTTATATTATGCAAGTGAAATTTTAGATTATCTTCCTGAATATATGGGTGATGGAGTGTTTTATTTGGCCTCAAAAATGATAGAAAAATATCCTGAAAAAAAGATAGAAATTTTAAAAGCTCTAGCAGATAAAGAAAAGGGTATTTTTTATCATCTTGAAAGCAAAAATGAAATTTTAGAAACAACGATCAAAAACCTACAAAATGAAATTTTAAATTTAGGGCTTTTTGATAAAAATATTTTACACTTTGATTTACCTAAAACCAATGCTTTTGATAATGAGATCAAAGAACTTAAAGAAATTAAACATAATTTTAAAGATTTCAATATAGCTTTTTATGGTTTTAATGCTTGCGATACTTTAAAATCCAAACTTGAGGCTAAATTTATTTCCTATGAAAACAGTACAAAAAATAATGGCTTTAGCTTGCTTAATCTAAATCCTACGCTAAGCTATAAAATGGCTGCAGATATTGTTTTAGATGCTTATGATAGCGGGGCTGATTTTATGGTAGTAAAAGAAGAAAAAGATTTTTATCTTTTTGATACTTGTGCTAAAAAACTTATGCAAACAAGCAAAAGAGATTTTGAAGACTTTTATATTTTAAGTCGTTTTGAGTTTTTAGCCCTTATCCAAGGCATACAAGCCCCATCATTAAAAAATCACACTTTAAAGGTTAGTTTGATATGAAAATCTCTTTAGAATGTAAAGATCTCATCATAGAAAAAACTTTAGAACTTTTTTTAAAAGATCATTTAGTGATGAAAAAAGATTGTGATTTTATTATTAGCGATGAAAAAATTCACACCGCAAAACCCTTATTTATCATCTCTAAAAACTCTCCATTTTTAAGCGTACCATTTAGTAAAGAAGCCTTGTTTGAGTCTTTAAATGAATTTGATAATGCCTTAAAAGCAGCAGCTTTGCAACTTGCACTTGAACAAAAAAGACTGCTTGAAGAAAAAATTGACGCTATTGCCTTAGAATTTAAAAAAGATTATGAAAATAAAATCGATCTTGCCATAAAAGATCTTAAAAACAAACTCGTAAAAGCACTTAATGATGAATGATGAATTTATAAGCGTTAAAGACTTTTTTAATCATAATGAAAAAAGAAAAAAATTTCTTCAAAAACAAGAAATTAGCTCCCCTAAAGAAAAAATAAAAAAAGTCAAAGAAATAAAGCTTTATACAAATATAGAAAGTGGTAAATACAAGGGAAAAAAACTACTTTTACCTAGTCTTACAACAACAAGAAGCACTAAAAGCATAGTAAAAAGTTGTGTTTTTAATGTAATAAGAGAAGATTTAAGAGATAAAATTTTCATTGAAGCCTTTGGTGGAAGTGCTTTGATGGCGGCTGAAGCACTAAGTAATCATGCTTTAAAAGCTTATGCTATAGAACTTGATATAAAAGCTTATAAAATTGCTTTAGAAAATGCTAAAAACATAGATCCAAATTTAGAAGCAATCCATGCAAATACTTTTGAAATTTTACCGCGACTCATAGAAAATTCAAAAAATGAAATCATCTTATATCTTGATCCACCTTTTGATATCAGAGAAGGTTTTAGCGATATTTATGAAAAAATTTATCATTTTTTAGAAAATTTAGATTTAAAGACTTTAAATTTAATCATTTTTGAACACCACTCAACCATAAAAACTCCCGAAAAAATCCAAAATTTTCAAAAAATCAAAGAAAAGAAATTTGGATCAACTAGCTTAAGTTTTTACTCTTCTTAACTCACTTGGAACACTTTTTGCTTGATCTATCATCAACAATAGATTAAAGGAAGAATCCATGAGAGTTGTAACGATATTTTTACTCTTTATGACAAGCATTTTTGCAGTGCAAATCAAGGATGTAGCAAACACTGTAGGTGTAAGAGATAACCAACTTATAGGTTATGGACTTGTTGTAGGGCTTAATGGAAGTGGCGATGGAACAAGCTCTAAATTTACACTACAATCCATCTCAAACCTTTTGCAAGGTATGAACATCAAAGTAGATCCTAATGATATCAAATCAAAAAATACCGCAGCTGTTATGGTTACAGCCAAACTTCCAGCCTTTGCAAAAAGCGGAGATAAACTTGATATTACCGTTTCATCTATGGGTGATGCAAAATCTTTACAAGGTGGAACACTTTTACTGACTGCACTTCGTGGGATTGATGGTGAAATTTATGCCATAGCACAAGGCTCTATCTCAACAGGAGGTTTAACACCTAGACCAGGAGGAGCAGGTTCTCACTCAACTACTGCAACTGTAATGGGTGGAGCTAATGTAGAAAGAGAAATTCCACAAAATTTTAGCCAAAACAATGATCTAACCTTAAGTTTAAAAGTAGCGGACTTTAAAACCGCAAACGATATAGAAAGGGTTTTAAATACTGTCTTTGCCGAAGAAGTGGCTAAAGCCATCGACTCTCGCACAGTAAAACTCAAAAAACCTGAAGATCTTTCAAGTGTTGATTTTATGGCAAAAGTTTTAGAACAAGATATAGCTTATAAACCACAAAGCAAAGTTATTATCGATGAAAGAACAGGAACAGTGATTGCTGGAGTTGATGTAGAGGTAGAACCCGTTTTAATCACTCATAAAGATATCACCATAAAAATAGATCCAAACAATAACGCAGTAGCTAATCAAAATGAAATCGATATGAAAGATGGTGGTTTTGTAGATCCAAGTTCAAATACCTTAAGAATCAACAATGCAAAAAGCACAGTTGCAAATATAGCTAGAATGCTTAACAAACTTGGAGCAACCCCAAATGACATTATCGCTATTATGGAAAATTTAAAGCGTGCAGGTGCAATTAACGCGGACTTGGAGATCATCTAATGAAAGTTGATAATTTTTTAAATACTTATAGTATGAATAGTGCTTTACTTGATCGTGCGGCTAAAGCAAGAAGCTTAGAATCAAGCATCAAAATAAATGACAATGATATAGTTACAAAAACCAAAGAAGATGAAGCCTTGAAAGAACAAACAGATGCCTTTGAAGCATTTTTTTTAAAGCAAGTTTTAGATGTATCTTTAAAAAGTCAAAATTCACTCTTTGGAAAAGATGCCAGCGATGAAATATACTCTTCCATGTATAATGATACCATGAGTAAAGCTTTAAGTGGAGGTATGGGTTTTTCAAAATTATTATACGATTTTTTAAAAGAAAGGGGTTAAGTTTTTTAAATTTGGGTCGATATGGTTTGTAGAGGATTATAACTAAGATCAAGGAGGCAGAAATGATCAATCCTATACAACAAAGTTATGTGGCAAATACCACATTAAATACAAATAGAATAGATAAAGAAACTAAAACAAACGATACTCAAAAAACGGAAAATGATAAAGCGAGTAAAATCGCAGAGCAGATTAAAAACGGTACTTATAAAATCGATACAAAAGCTACGGCTGCTGCGATTGCTGACTCTTTAATCTAAAACTTTCATTCTCCTTTTTTTGAGAGAGAAAAGGAGAAAATATGCTTAAACAAAGACTTGATGAAGTAAATGCTATCTTAGCAAAACTTATTGCTTTAACCGAAGAAGATATAGAAAATATCAAAGTGGCTAAACATGAGAGTGTAACGCCAAGTGTAGAAGAAAAAAACAAACTTATCGCCAAATTTATTACAGCTAAAAAACAACTTGATGTTGCCTTGGTTGAGCTAAATAATAGCTCTACAAAAGGGCTTAGCGAACTCTTAGATGATGAAGATAAACAAAAACTAGATCTACTTAAAAAAAATCTTCAAAACCTTCATAGTAAAAACAAAGAGTATGCTAAATTTGTTCTTATTGTCAAAGATTTTCTTGATGGCTTAGTAAATAAAATGTTTGATATCAATGATGGAACAAATAATGCTTATGGAGATAAAAAGACAAATCCAGAGTCAATTTTCAAGATCAATGTATAAGGATTTATAATGGGTATTTTTGGAACATTATACACAGGTGTTACAGGCTTAAAGGCAAGCGAAGTTCAAATCGCAACAACTGGAAACAATATCTCAAATGCTAATGCAACTTTTTATACACGCCAAAGAGTGGTGCAAACTACAAATGGGTATATTACCACAGGTGGAGTTCAAGTAGGTACAGGAACTGCTGTAGAAAGTATAGTACGTTTGCATGATGAGTATTCTTATTATAAATTAAAAGGTGCATCAAACCAACTAGAATACACTAAATATATGGCCTCAACCTTACAAGAAATCGCTCAGCGTTTTCCAGACTTACAAAATACTGGAATTTTGAAAGATTTAGAAAATTATAACAAAGCTTGGAATGATTTTGCATCTAACCCCAATGAAAATGCCACAAAAATAGCCCTTGTAAAAGCTTCTCAAACCTTAACAGAAAGCATTAATAACACTTTTGCAACCTTGGATAAAATCCAAAAAAAAGTAAATGATGATATTAAAAATACGGTTGATGAGATTAATAGAATTGGCGAAGAAATTGCCACTATCAATAAACAAATTTATGGACAAGAAGCCTTACCAACAGAACACGCAAATGAGCTTAGGGATAGAAGAGATGAACTTGAACTTACCCTTTCAAAGCTAGTTAGTGCAGTTGCAAGCAAAAATGAAATCAATCAAGATAATCGCCTTGATACAACCATCACTGATCCAGGACATCAATACAATCTAAGTATAGAAGGTTTTAGTATAGTAGATGGAATAAATTTTCATCCTTTAAAGCTTGATTATGATGATAAAAATAAATCTTATAGCATTTATTATGAAACTCCTGATGAAAAAGTTCGCGATCTTACTGCCAAGATTAGCGGTGGACAGCTTGGTGCTCAACTTGACTTACGCGGTAGAAACTATAGAAAAAGCGAAGGAAAATATGAAGATGGAATTATCCAAGGTTATATGGATTCTTTAGATACTTTTGCTAAGACCATGATCAATGAAACTAACAATCTTTATGCGAGTTCTGCGAAAAGTTCTGTTACTTCTGATTATCTATCTGGACTTAAGGGAGATATTCCTTTAGTTAATTACGACAGAACCATACAACCAGGAAGTTTTGATATAGTCATTTATGATGATAAAGGCGATAAAAAACTCACCAAAACCATCACCATAGATGTAAATACAACCATGAATGATATCATGCGTCAAATCAATGCTAATACAGATGATAATAACGATCACAATGCAAATAATGATGTTGATGATCATATCAATGCAAGTTTTAGCTACGATGCAAAAACTGGAGATGGTTTATTTCAAATCAATGCAAAATCAGGCTTTAAGGTAGCCATTGAAGATAAGGGCACAAATTTCGCAGGTGCGTTTAGCATAGGTGGTTTTTTCAGCGGAACTGATGCAAGTGACATAAAAGTAAAAGATTCCATCTTAAATGATCCAAGCACAGTAAGAGCAAGCTTAAATGGGGTTGATAGTGGTAATGACATGGCAAATAAAATCATCCAACTTCAATATGAAAAAGTTAATTTTTATAATGAAGATGGCACTATCGATAATCTTACTATGGAAGAATATTACCGCAAACTTACAGGTAAAATAGCCTCAGATGGTGAAAGTAACAATGTCGTAAATTCAAGCAATGAAACTCTTTATAATTCTGTTTATAGCGAATACCAATCTAAAAGTGGTGTAAATACAAATGAAGAATTAGCCGCTCTTATACAATACCAATCAAGTTACGGTGCTGCAGCAAAAATCGTCTCAACCGTAGATCAAATGCTTGATACCTTACTAGGGCTTAAATCTTAAGCTCTAGTAATATCAAGTGAAAAATTTTATCCATCTTAAAGCTAAGCTTGATTTTTTAGCCAATCAAAAAAATACCAATCATTCTCTTTTTGAAACTCCAGATCCTTTGCAAATTGCTAAAATTCACAGTGATGAATTTATTGCCTTAATTTGTGCTTTATTTGCCTATGGAAATGCTAAAAATATAATAAATTTTCTAAAAAAACTTGATTTTTCTTTATTAAACCTTCAAGAAAAACAAATAAAAAAAGAACTTAAAAATTTAAAATACCGCTTCCAAAATGAGAAAGATATACAAGAAATTTTTATCACTCTTTCAAGACTGAAAAATGAAATTTCACTCTACGAACTTTTTTATCAAGCCTATCAAAAAAGAGAAAATACCACAGATGCCATCTTAGCTTTTATGCAAAAAATCAAAACCTTAAATTCATATTCAAGTTATGGGTATGATTTTTTCTTTGGAAAAATTTGGCAAAACAGCCCTACTTCACCTCTTAAACGCTACAATATGTATCTAAGATGGATGGTTAGAAAAGATGAACTTGATCTTGGACTTTTTACCAAAATTCACACCAAAGATCTTTTAATTCCACTTGATACACATACACATAAAATTTCCTTGACTTTAGGACTTCTAAAGCGTAAAATATATGATTATAAAAGTGTTTTAGAACTCACGCAAAATTTAAAAAAATTAGATGCAAATGATCCCATAAAATATGACTTTGCGCTCTATCGTTTAGGGCAAAGTAAGAAAATTGACAAATTTAAGGAGTGAAAAATGGGCTTTGAGCACTTAGATATGATTTATTATTTCATACTTTTTTTTGTAGCTCTTTTTGCTGGTTTTATAGATTCTATTGTAGGTGGAGGAGGGCTTATTACTCTACCAGCACTCATAGCCTGTGGAATTCCTGCGCATTTATCCTTAGCAACAAACAAACTCCAAAGCGTCTTTGGTTCTTTTACGGCTACTTTAACTTATTTTAAATCCACCACTCTACCTCATCTTGCTTGGGGTGTTTTTTTTACAGCCTTAGGAGCAGCTATAGGAAGTTATAGTGTTCTTTTTGTAAAAGATGAGCAATTAAAGCTTATTATCTTAATCTTTTTAACTCTTACTTTCTTATATACAGCCTTACGTCCTAACTTAGGCAAACACGAAAGCGAACCTAAAATAAAAAATATCAAAATTTTTCATTTAATTTGTGGCTTAACTTTAGGATTTTATGATGGATTTTTAGGGCCTGGAACGGGTTCATTTTGGATTTTTGCTTGTGTGATGCTACTAGGTTTTAATATGAGAAAAGCAAGCATTAATACTAAAATTTTAAATTTCACTAGTAATATTATTGCCCTTGCTATATTTTTATGGCAGTATGAACTTTTATGGGCTGTAGGCTTGCTTATGGGTGTAGGACAAGTTTTAGGAGCTTATTTAGGCTCAAAACTTGTATTAAAAACTAATGGAAAGTTTATTAAAACTTTATTTTTAATTGTTGTAGGAGCTACTATCATTAAAGTAGCTTGGGATTATTTTTCTTAAAATCTTTTTTAATTTTTAACACTTCAAAATAAAAATTAATATATCCGCCTTTATACCAATTTTTATGTGCTTGTATCAAAGCATTTCCTAGTTTATATGAAAAATAATTTTTATATCTTAAGGCCTCTTCATAATCGCTAAAATTTTCTAAATCCACCCTATTTTGGCTAATTTTTTATGAGCTTTAGAAATTTTTATAAGCACAAAGGGCATTTTTAAATATCCTTTGAAGCTTTTTGAATTTTCTATCATTGCTATACCTAACTTATAAGAAAGATGATTTTTCACTAAGCATACTGCTCCTAAGGGCTTTGATATAAAATTTTCTTGTTTTGTAAGATTTTCAAATTGTAATTTTGAAAAAGGCGTTTTACTTTCATCTTTATAAAGCTTGCACTCACTTGTATCACTATCTTTAAACAAAGCAAAACGATTTTTATGGGTATTATTGTAAATATAATCATATAAAAATTCTAATTTTTGCGCTGCAGTTTCGAACTTTTCAAGCTCTGCTTCAATCAAACTTGGATCTAGAAATTTATCTTTTTCAAAATTAAAAATAAAATCATTTTTTGACATATTTTGATACTCCCCAACTTGTTTTTTTGTTAAATGAGGTGTATGATCTCTAGTCCAAAAATTATCGTTTTTTATAAACTTTGAAGGATTTCCCGCATAAATGGAATTTGAAAATTTCACTCCACTATTTACACTTCTTGCCCCTAAAATGCATCCACTCGCTGCAAAACTTCCTTTTAAGATAGCAAGTTCTCTCGCACACCAAATATGATCGCCCATATAGATACTTTTACCAACATTTATACGTTCATAACTTTCACTAAAAATCATATGATGATCAGTTGTATCTAGCCAAATTCCCCATGAAAACATACAATCGCTGCCTATAATAATATTTTTACTCTCAAAAACACCCATATGTACGCCGTTAAAAGAAGTATTATTTCCAATATAACAAACACTATCATTAGATATTTTAATATTTCCACTTCCTGCCTTGTCGCCTATAAAAACTAAAGAATTATTTTGGCAAAAAATAATATTAATAGAAGAAGAAGCGCCTGCAAAAAAGACTATGTTGTTGTATCCTTTAAATTCTAGCTTTAAATTTTTTTTGTAAAGATAAATCTCCATAAATTATATTGCCTTTTTCATCGACAGTTTTTAACATCGATAAGTCCTATTTTTTAAAATTTTAGTCCTAAATTTACCTTGTTGTCTTTTAAAGCATTTAAAGATAAATTTAATAAAAATTTTGGATTTTAAATGACACAAAGAGATATAGCTGGAAAACTTGATATAAATGTCAAAACCTTACGCAAGTGGAAAAAAGATCGCCCCAAGGTTTATAAACTTTTAATGATAGGTTTACCAAGCAGAAACTTTGCTTCAAAAACTTAAAAATGAATGTAAAGAATTAGAAGATCTCCTAAAATAATTAGATAAAATTTATACCCGAACTAAGCTCCCACATAGGTAAAAATATACCTAAAGCCAAAAACAAAACTAAAAGCGCCACAAATAAAGTCATCATAGGCTCTAAAAAAACCAAAAATCTATCCATTAAATTTTCACTTTTTTGTTGATAATATTTGGCAATTTCTTCACTTAACACTTCAAGTCTTCCACTTTTCATCGCAACGCTAAGCATAGAAAACACCAAAGAATCAAAAATATCAATCTTTTTAAAAGCCTGACTTAACTCAAGACCAGAATCTATAAAACTAAAAAGTTTTTTATACTGAAAAATTAAAAATTTATTTTCAAGCCCTATAATAGCTAAATCAAAAGCTTTAGATATTGAAATTCCATTTTTTAAAAGCAAAGAAAAAACCATAAAAAAATAATAATTTTGATTATAAATAATCAAACGAGAAATCAAAGGTATTTTTAAAAATAAAAAATCGCAAGAAAAAGCAAAAGAATGAAAATTTTTATAAGCTAAAATAAGCATAACAATAAAAATAACAAACAAAAATATGCAAAAAATTCCATAGTCATCTAAAAAATTATAAATTTCTAACATTACATGCGTGATAAAAGGCAAACTCGTGCCTAAATTTTCAAATAAATCTTTAAAATTAGGCACTACAAAAAGCATTAAAAACAAAAATGCTCCGATAATACTTAAAAAAACCAAAGTAGGATATCTAAAAGCCTTTTTTAATTGTTTTTGAGTCTCTAAGCTTTTTTCTCGAAGTTTAGAAATTTGACTAAACACTTCGCTGATTTTTCCTGTCTTTTCAGCCGTTTTAATCAAGGCTAACTCCGCACGATTTAATCCAAAATTAGCATTTTCAAAAGCTTGATTTAGATTTTGAGCTAAAATTAAATTGTCTAATATTTTTTTCATAATCTTGCAAGAATGCATAAGATATAATTCTCTAATCGCTTCTTGAACACTTAATCCAACTTCACACAACAAAGCCAGCTCTTTAAAAAAGAGTATAAAATTTTCATCTTTTAATCTCTGAAAATTAGATTTTTGAATTTCTTTTATATTAATGATTTTCCAATTCTTTGATAAGGCTTTTGCTTGTGCTGTATTTAAATTTTCAGCTTTTATAGTTTTTGTATAATTTTGATTGTTTTTAAGAAATTCTACTTCATAAAATTTCATCTTACAACCCTTAAAAGCTCATCTATACTTGTAAGACCTTCTTTGGCTTTTTTTAAACCTTGTTCAAACATAGTTTGAAAACCATATTTTTTTGCAAGCTCCATTAAAATCGTTTTATCTTGATTTTCCCTAATTGCACAAGCTAAATCTTCATTGATCTCTAAGCACTCAGCGATTAATTCTCTGCCAAAAAATCCACTATGATGACAACGCTCACATCCTTTTGGTTCAAAAAATTCACCTTCAAATTCAATATAATATTTTTTGCTTTTTTGCTTACACCAAGGACAAAGTTTTCTAACCAAACGCTGTGCTATAACAAGACTCAAAGCCGATGCTATCAAGTAACTTTTTGCTTGCATATCCAAAAGCCTATCAATGGTACTAAGAGCATCATTAGTATGTAAGGTGCTTAAAAGCAAATGACCTGTTAAAGAAGCTTTAAGTGCAATATCTAAACTTTCTTCATCGCGAATTTCTCCTATCATGATAATATCAGGATCTTGCCTTAAAATTGCTCTTAAAACACTATTAAACTCGACTCCAACTTTTGAATTGAGCAAAATTTGCTGCACTAAAGGAATTTTATACTCTATAGGATCTTCTGCGGAGATAATCTTTTTTTCAATACTTTTCAACTCATTTAAACACGCGTATAAAGTTGTGCTTTTACCACTACCTGTAGGGCCGGTTAATAAAATCATTCCATTGGGACGATGTAAAATCTTTTTTAAAATTTCTAAATTTTTATTTCCAAGATTTAGTTTATACAAATCCAAAATTTCTTTATCATGTTTTAAAATTCTTATAACAACACTTTCGCCATAAATCAAAGGCAAACATGAAACACGAAAATCATATCTTTCATTTTCAAAATCTAATTCAAAACTTCCATCTTGCGTTTTTCTTGATTCAGCTAAATTCAAACAAGCTAAAAATTTGACATGAAAAACCAAAGCTTCATAAATATCCTTCTCAAAAATAGCAAATTCACGCAAAATTCCATCAACCCTAAATCTAATCAAAGCGTCATCATTCCTTGCTTCTATATGAATATCACTCGCATGAAAAGATAAAATTTCATGTAATAAAAAATCAAAAATTTGACTGATGCAACTTTGATCATCTCTTTTTTGATTTTCTTGCCATTCAAGTCTAAGCTTAATGCTTAATCTTTTAATCTCCTCTTGAATGCGAATTTGATTTAAAATTTTAGCTATCTTTAATTCATCGGCAATTGCAGTGTCGATTTTTTCACAAATCATAAAAGTCTTAACTTGCTCCAAAAGCTCTAAAGAACAAGGTTTGGATCTAATAATCATAAAGCCGTCATTGTTTTTAATAAGCAGAAATTTAAATTTTAAAAGTAAAGAAAAAGGTATACCTTCATAAATAAAATCATTATCTTCATCTAAATCAACAAAATGTAAATTACAAAAATTTGCTAATTTTTTAAAAAAATCCCAAGAAGTGATATTAAATTTAGTGCAAATTTCATCAAGACTTATTTCATTATCAATATAAGCTTGAAAAATTTTATCCATTCTACTTTCCATCTAATTCCATTAAACCATAATAATTTATATAAGCATCTAAAGCACTTTGAGCTTCTTTTTCTTCGCCTAAAGCTCTTTTAGCCTGAGCAAAAATCAGCCAAGAATCTTGTTTTTGCTTGTCAAGTTCATTGGCTTTTAAAGCCCAAAATATTGTCTTTTGATAAGCTTTAATATCAAAATACTTCTTAGCTAGATTTAAAGCCTTTTCATAGCTTGGATTTTGATAAAAAGATTTTTTTAAATCAGAAATATTTAAAATTTTAGAATCAATTTCTATCTTACTAATATGTGTATTTTCCTGCACCGCTTTAACTTCTTCTAGTTCTTTATATAACTTTTCCCTAGAAATCTTATTTTTTTCTTGTAAAATTTGCGCTTGAAGAATCTTTTGCTCTAAATGCTTTTTATGTTCAATAGCTTGCAAATAAATATTTTTTTGCTTATTATATTTTTGCATTAGCACAAAAAAACAAAATGCTATAACTGATATTAAAATAACTAACAATAAATATTTTAAATATTTTTTAAGTAAAAAGTATTTATACCTAAGCTCAAGCTCTTTAATTCTTTCTTGCATATCTTACCTTAATAAGCCATTCTCTAAAGCACTAAGCTTTAAAATATACTCTTGACTTTTATTTTTATCAAAAAAACTATTTATCTCATAAAAACTTTTTAAAGTTTTATCAATATATCTTAAATTTCCTTGAGAAATTTTTTGTAAAAACTTAAGACATTTATTTGAAAAATTCATTCCGAATTTCAATTTAATATAATCATCAAGCTCTAAAAGACTAATATTTTCCAATTCAAAACAAGCACTTAAACGACTTTTAAAATGCTCTTTTTTAAGTATATTTAACTTTTTATGAGAACTTAAAACAAAACTTATAGAATCACTATAAATCCTAATGCTTTCTAGCATTGCATAATCATACATTCCTACTTCATCAAGAATGATTAAACTCTGACCTTGTGAAATCAAAAACTCAATTTTTTCTTTTAAGAAACCCTGATCTTTAAAATTTTCATTAATAAAATCAACATTATATTTTTTTGCCAATCTTTGCAACAATACACTTTTACCGCTACCACTTTTTCCCCATAAAAAAATAAAAGCTTTTTGGCTTTCTAAAATTTGATTGATTTGATGAAAAATTTCTTCTCTAAATGGAATAATTTTACTCATAATGCTTAAATCCTAGATCTTTAAGACTTGGAGCGTTTACACTATCTACTATACTTGGAGTGATAATAAAAACAATTTCGGTTGCTTTAGAATTTAAAACTTCTCCTTTAAACAAAGAACCTAGGATTGGAATTTTTGATAGAAAATTGATAGAATTTTTCTCATTAGATTTATCGTGAGAAATCAATCCACCTAAAATTAAAGTTTGATTATTCTCTACTTGCACAACACTAGAAAGCTTTTTTTGTATGGTATCAGGAGCAATAGTTCTTGGTTCTTTTTGTCGTTTATTATCTTCTGGATACTTAAAATCACTTAAGCTTGGATTAATCCTAAGCATTATTTTTCCATCATCAGAAATTTCAGGCAAGATATTGAGTAAAATGCCTACAAAAATAGAATAATTATTATAACTTTCACTAACAGTAGTCCCATTTTCAGTGCCTTTAGAACTTTCTTTAACTTGATAATTTATAGTATCGCCTACAGAAATAATGGCTTGTTGGTTATTTAAAGCCATAAGCTTTGGATTAGAAAGCACGCTAGTTTTTCCATTTTGAGAAAGAAAGTTAATAATAGAATCAAAATTTAAATTCGCCCTTAAACCCAAATTCTTAACAAAACCTTGCCCATTTTGAAACTGAATAAAAGAATTTTCATTATTTACTTGTGAATTTAAACCTATATTAAAATTTTGCCAATTAATCCCACTAGAATGGCTTTCATTTAAACTCACAGCAAGTATACTAACATCGATAATAACTTGTTTTTTAAGACGATTTTCTAGTTTTTGCAAATAATTTTTCACACTTTTTAACTGAGAATTTGTTCCAGTTACTATAATAAGACCTGCATTGGGATTTATAATGGGAGTTTTGGCCTCATAATCTTCATGAGAATTTTTTAATAATACAATAATCTCTTTTTCTATATTTTGCCAAAAATCAAATTTTTCCATACTTTTAATCATATTGTCTTCTGCGTCATCAAAACTACCGCTATATTCACTTTGCCTTGGTTTAGCGTCTACAGACGCTTTAGTTATGCTTTGTCCTTCTCTGATAGAAGTGATATAACTTATCTTAAAAATCTTCGTATTAATGCCTGAAATTCTTAAAATTTTACCATCAAAATCATAGCTAAGATCATGCTCTTTGATAAAAAAATTAAAAATTTCATCTAAACTCATTTGATGAATATTGACAGAGTTTTGCAACGTTTCTAATTTTTCTTTGGCAATTTTATCTTTAACAATAATACTAAAAGAACAATATTTTGCAAGCTCATCAAGACTTTCTTGTATGCTTAATTTTTCATTAATACTGATATCAAAAAGACGCTTTTGACAATCTAAAGCATAAAGATAATGGCAAAAAAGAATGTTAATTAATATTAATCTTATCATTTTTATTTATTTGGATTGCAATTTCTAAATTATCATATTGGAATTTAATCTCTTTAGTATTTATTTCATGTATTATAGCATCATCAATCATATCACCTTTTTTATACCATCGATCATAAATTTTTACTTTATCAAGCATAATTGCAGTAATTTTAATATGTCTTAATTTTTCAAAAGTAGGATTCACAAATGGGTTTTGAAGAGTATTAAAATTTATGCGATTTTCTTTATCTATAAGTTTAAAATACTCTTCAAAATTATCTTGTGCAAACAAAGTGCTAAAACACAATGTAGCACTAAAAATATATTTTATCAGCTTTCAACCTCATTGCTATAATCAGCCATAGCGATACGCTTAAGCTGTCTATAGCGACGTTGAGCGTCTTTTTTATTGCGTTCAAAAAGCTCAGCAGCGTGTTCAGGATTTGCTTTTTTAAGTGAATTATAACGCACTTCATTCATTAAAAATTGCTCATATAAATCCCAATCAGGCTCTTTTCCTGTTAGAGTTAAAGGATTTTTTCCTTGCTCTTCTAAACGAGGATCAAAGGTATAAAGTGGCCAATAACCACATTTTGTAGCAAGCTCACCTTGCTCTCCTGAGTAACCAAGCCCACCTTTAATACCATGAGCTATACAAGGAGAATAACAAATTACCAAAGATGGTCCATCATAGGCCTCAGCTGCAGTGATAGCTTTGATAAGATGAGTATAATTTGCCGTTGAATTTACTTGTGCTACAAAAATATAACCATAAGTCATAGCAATTTGACCTAGATCTTTTTTCTGTATAGGTTTGCCTGCTGCTGCAAACTGTGCTACAGCTCCTGTTCTAGAAGATTTTGAACTTTGACCGCCTGTATTAGAATAAACTTCTGTATCAAGCACTAAAATATTTACATTTTCTCCACTTGCTAAAACATGATCAAGTCCGCCATAGCCTATATCATAAGCCCAACCATCACCACCAAAAATCCAGTGAGATTTTTTACTTAAATACTGTTTAAGCTCTAATATATCTTGCACCGCTTTAATATTTTTATTTTGCTCTAAAATAGGGATCATTTTATCTTTAATTTCCACAGACATAACACCATTGTCTTTATTTGCAATCCAATCTTTAAAAAGAGCTGATAAAGCATTTGGAACTTCTTGCATACTTTCATTCATGATATGTTCAATGCGGTGTCTTGTGTTTTCAGTTGCAATTTTCATACCCAAACCAAACTCGGCATTGTCTTCAAAAAGTGAATTTCCCCAAGCAGGACCATGTCCATTTTTCACACTTTTTCTATAAGGAGTTGATGGAGCTGAACCCCCATAAATAGAACTACATCCTGTCGCATTAGCCACAATCATTCTTTCACCGAACAATCTTGTAATTAAAGTAATATAAGGAGTTTCCCCACATCCAGGACATGCCCCATGGAATTCAAATAAAGGTTGGGCAAATTGCGCTCCTTTTGTGGTTTCTTTATTTAAAATATCATCTTTATAAGTGATTTCTTTAAATAAATAATCCGCATTCTCTTGCTCACCAAAATCCATCTCTTCTTGAAGTGGTACCATAACCAAAGATTTTTCTTTAGTAGGACACTCATGAACACAAAGCTCACAGCCTGTACAATCAAGTGGAGAAACTTGAATTTTAAAGCTTAATTTTTCTCCTTTAGTTCCTTTAGCTTCTAAAGCATGATCTTTTACACCACGAGGTGCATTTGCCATTTCTTTATCATTGATCAAAAATGGCCTGATAACAGCATGTGGACAAACTGAAGCACATTGATTACATTGGATGCAATTTGCCTCTATCCATCTTGGCACCATAACCCCGACACCACGTTTTTCGTATTCGGTTGTGCCGTGTTCAAAACTTCCATCTTCATAACCTAAAAAGGCTGAAACAGGTAAATCATCGCCCTTAGCTGCGTTCATAGGTTTTACGATTTTTTCAACAAATTCAGTACCATTATAGGCATTGGTTTGTTCTTTTTCTTTAAGTTCTAAATTTTTCCAATTTGGATCCACTTCAACTTTTACAAGTCCATCAGCACCCACATCAATAGCCTTGTAATTCATTTCTACAATAGCATCGCCTTTTTTACTATAAGATTTATACGCAAGCTCTTTCATGTATTTTTGTGCGTCTTCATAAGGAATGATTTTTGCAAGTTTGAAAAAAGCTGATTGCATAATGGTATTTGTACGATTTCCCAAACCTATATCACGAGCTAGTTTGGTTGCATTGATGATATAAAAATTTACTTCTTTTTCAGCTAAAGTTTTCTTTACTGCATCTGGAAGTTGTCTTATGGTTTCTTCAGCATTCCAAATACTATTTAAAAGGAAAGTTCCGCCTTTACGAATTCCTGCTAAAACATCATAAATTTCCAAATAAGCCGCTACTGAACAAGCGATAAAATGCGGAGTTGAAACAAGATAAGTTGAACGGATAGGTTTTTTAGAAAATCTTAAATGGCTTCTTGTATAACCCCCTGATTTTTTAGAATCATAAGCAAAATAAGCTTGAGCGTAAAAATCCGTTTTATCTCCGATAATTTTAATCGAGTTTTTATTTGCACCCACAGTTCCATCAGCACCAAGTCCGTAAAATAAACATTCGATCGTACTTTCATCTCCAAGTGAAATTTTCTCTCCGGTACTCAGTGAAGTATGAGTTACATCATCAACTATACCTACAGTAAAGCCATCTTTTGGATTATCAAGTTTAAGATTTTCAAATACTGCTATCATTTGAGCAGGGTCAACATCCTTTGAAGAAAGTCCGTATCTTCCACCCACTATAACAGGAGCATTTTCTCTTCCATAGAAAGCTGATTTTACATCAAGATAAAGTGGCTCCCCAAGACTTCCTGGTTCTTTGGTTCTATCTAAAACTGCGATTTTTTTCACTGATTTTGGCATAACATCAAAGAAATATTTTAAACTAAATGGGCGATAAAGATAAACTTTTAAAATCCCTACTTTTTCACCCTTAGCATTAAGGTAGTCCACTACCTCTTCAAGCGCTTGAGTTACAGAACCCATAGCAACAATCACACGCTCTGGCTCTTTGTGACCATAATAAGTAAATGGTTTGTATTCTCTACCTGTAATTTTTGAAATTTCTTGCATATATTCATTAACAACATCAGGCAAAGCATCATAAAAACGATTGCTTACTTCTCTAGTTTGAAAATAAATATCATCATTTTGTGCCGTTCCGCGTGTTTTTGGATTTTCTGGATTTAAAGCATTATTTCTAAATTCAAGCAAAGCTTCTCTATCTAATAATCTATCAAAATGCGCATAATCCATCACTTCAACTTTTTGAATTTCATGGCTTGTTCTAAAACCATCAAAAAAATGTAAAAATGGCACTCTTCCCTTAATCGCAGCTAAATGTGCTACACCAGCTAAGTCCATGGTTTCTTGCACAGAATGCGAACAAAGCATAGCAAAACCAATTTGTCTTGCTGCATAAATATCTTGATGATCACCAAAGATAGATAAAGCTTGAGCAGCCAAAGAACGCGCTGCTACGTGGATTACACAGGGGAGTAATTGACCTGCTATTTTATACATATTTGGAATTTTAAGGAGTAATCCTTGAGAAGCTGTATAAGTTGTAGTCAAAGCCCCAGCCTGTAAAGATCCATGCACACTACCTGCAGCTCCTGCTTCACTTTGCATTTCTACAATTTTTACAGGAACTCCAAAAAGATTTTTTTTGCCTGCAGCTGCCCACATATCGGTGTAATCAGCCATAGGAGAACTAGGTGTAATAGGATAAATTCCAGCAACTTCAGTAAAAGCATACGCAGCGTATGCAGCAGCCTCATTTCCGTCCATAGTTTTCATAATTTTACCCATTGAGACCTTCCTTTATATTGATAATTTTTATAATTTTTTAGCTATCAATTTACTATAAATTCTCTTAAAAGGCGTTTAACGAAAACTTGAAATTAGTTTAATCTATCTATATAATTAACAGCCTCATATGCATTTAAAAATACCATAGAATAGGCTTTTAATTCATTTTCATTGCCATAGCCACAAGCTAAGGCCAAAGGAGTGATATTAGCAGAAATTGCAGCTTGAATATCTAGTATTGTATCGCCTATCATATAGGCATTTTCTTGAGTTTTATTGAGTCTTTTTAAGGCTAAAATTATAGGCTCGGAACTTGGCTTTGGATTTGTGACATCTTCAAGAGTAATTAAAGTTTTAAAGAATTTTTTAACTCCCAAATAATCAAGTAAAATCGGAGTAAATTTACCTCCTTTTGTTGTAACTATACCAAGATCTGCAATTTCGCTTCCAAGTTCTAATGCTTCTTTTGCTTTAGGCAAAAGAGTGGTTTGTTCTAAATAAATTTGTGCATAAATTTCACGATAAGCTAATACAAATTCTTTACTTAAATTTACTTTATCTGGATAAAGCATTCTAAACATTTGCTCTAAAGGATAACCTATGAGATTTTTGATTTCTTCATTATTTTTAGAAGTTAATCCAAGGGCTTTAAAAGCTCCTTGGAAAGAATTTAAAATAGCATCAGTAGAATCAATTAAAGTGCCATCTAAATCAAATAAAATAGTTTTATTCATTATCTTAAAATAAATTTAGCATCCACTCTTCTATTATCCGCTCTACCTTCTTTAGTGTCATTGCTTGAGCGAGGATTATCTTGTCCATAACCTACTGTTTTGATGCGACTTTTTTCTACACCATATTTTTCAAGTTCATTAGCAACACTTTTAGCACGTCTTTCTGAAAGCTTTTGATTATAAGCTCTTGAACCTATATTATCTGTATGTCCTTCAAGAATAGTATCATATCTTTCATTTTCATCTAAAACTTTTGCAATTTCTTTGATTTTTTCTTGAAAAGTTGGATTTATAGTAGTTTTATCAAAACCAAAATGACCTTCCAAAGAAATAGTTTTTTCGCAACCATTTTCATCTAACAAAGCACCTTCTCTTGGTTCTACAGGACATTTTGCTTGTGGAGCTGGATGAGTATCAGCAACTTCTTCTACAGCTTTTTCCTTTTTGCCACCAAAACCAAAACTAATACCTAAAGTTGAAACCCAATTATGGTTTGCATGATTAAAATTAATTTGATCTCTAGTTTCAAGTCTTAAAGCCAAAGAATCACTAAGGCGGAATTTTACACCCGCGCCATAATGTCCAAATCCACCGCTTTTATTATCATAAGCAGCATTTGAAAAATCCTCATATCCTCCACCTGCTAAACCATAGAAATAAAATTTCTCACCTACATCAATACCTTTAATAGCACTCAAATAAGTTCTTGTAATATCTGTAGTTTTATTTGTATTTGTATATTTAACATCAGAATAATGCTCTAACCCAAATTCTAATTGATCAAGCCAAAAATCGTCAAAATGATAACCAAGTCTAATCCCTGGTGCATAACGATTATCCATATCTAAATTACCTTCAAAGTAATTATAGTTTAAAGTTGGAGTGATTTCAAATTTTACATTGTTATCAGCACCGAATAAAACACTTGCCAAACCTAAACATAAGAATATTTTTTTCATAGAAAAAACCTTTCATTGTGTTATAAAATAAAAATTTAAATTTTGCAATTATAACATAAATGATAGAAAAAAGGATGAGTTTTATAAAAAATTGTAGAAAGGTGGGAAAATCCCACCAAAAAATATTAACGTTTAGAGAATTGTGGGCTTCTTCTTGCTTTGCGGCGTCCATATTTTTTACGCTCAACAGTTCTACTATCTCTAGTAAGAAGTCCTTTAGGTTTTAATAAGGCTCTAAAATCAGCATCCATAGCTGCTAAAGCTCTTGAAATTCCATGTCTTAAAGCTTCAGCTTGAGCACTATAGCCCCCGCCTAAAGTAGTTGCTTTAATATCCATTGAAGTTTCTTGTTTAGTCACAAGTAAAGGTTGAACCACTTTAAGCTTAATCGCCTCGTGTCCACCAAGCCAAGTGTTTAAATCAACACCATTAACACTAATTTTACCACTACCTGGTTTTACCCATACCTTTGCGATAGCAGTTTTTCTCTTACCTGTTGCGTATGTTGTTGCCATGATTATTTTCCTTCTTTAGCAATTTGCGCAGTGTGTGGGTGCTCACTACCCGCATAGATTTTTAATTTTTTAAGCATAGCTCTGCCCAAATTTGTTTTAGGAAGCATACCTCTAACTGCTAATTTATATAATTTTGCAGGATTTTTTTCAAGTAAATCACCAAATTTTTCGCTTTTTACACTTCCAAAATATCCTGAATGTCTATGATAAAGCTTATCTTCTGCTTTATTAGCACCTGTAAATACAGCTTTTGAAGCATTGATGATAATTACATAATCACCACAATCAACATTTGGAGTAAAGCAAGGCTTGTTTTTACCTCTCAAAATTGTTGCTACTTCAGTTAAAAGACGACCAAAGCGTTTGCCTTCTGCGTCTAAAACAATCCATTCTCGTTTTACTTCGTTTGGCTTTGTTATCTTTGTCATAATTTTTACCTTTGCCAAAAATTTAAAATGTGATTGTATAAAAAATAATATTAATTTTTACTTAATTTAAGTAAAAATAAAGTTTATATTTCCAAAATTTGAATTTCATTTTCCAAACAATAAACTATAAAAGCACGTACTTTATCTTTCTTCAAAATTTCACTAATGGCGATCTTATAAGTTCTTACCTGCTCTTTATGTTTATCTTGCATAGCAAGACCTGTTTTATAATCAATTATAAAAGCTTCTTCATCTTTTAAAGCAAGCAAGTCTAATTGTTTAATTTCTCCATTAAAACTCAAAGCTTGTTCTTTTAAAAGCTTTCCATCACCAATCAAATTTTGAAATTGAATATTTTTAAGCAAAATTTCAATTCTTTTAAAAAGCTTTTCAAAATCACTCTCATCCAAAAAATGTCTAAATTTGCTCTTGCATCTTTGAGTAAGTATTTGAAAATTTTCACCCTTAGGGAGTTTTAAATTTTGCATAAAAAAGTGAAAAGCATTTCCAAAATATAGCTCTTTACTATCAAGCTTTTCTTCACTTTGAACTTCTTGTGGGCTAATTTTTTCAAATTTTTGTAAAGCTTGAATACTTTCTTTTTTAACACTTAAAATTTGCTCTTTGCTTTCTAAAAAACCTCTCTCTTGAGAATATATATTTAAAAATCCCCCCTTAAAATAACTTGGATAATTTCCATTTACACTTTCTTCGTTTCTTTTTACGATGATCAAACTTTCCTTAGCTCTTGTAAAAGCCACATAAAGTTTATTAATATCATCTTCATAATTTGCTCTTGTAATATTTTCTTTAAAAAGAGTATAAATAGGCTCTTTAGTAAGCTCTCGAATTTTATCTTTAATATGGAGTTGCCAACCTTGATTGATATCATATTCAAGCATAATGTCTTCATTGTTTGAATTGTTTTTAGATAAACTATCAAGCAAAATCACATGATCAAATTCCAAACCCTTAGATTTATGCACACTCATAATACTAATACCCATATTTTGTTCGCTTACTATTTTCAAAGTACAAGGCTCAAATAAAAGTTTTAAAAAATTTTCCTTAGTTTTAGCATATTCGATGAATTGCATTAAAGCGATATCATTTAAATCAAGTTTTAATTCTTTTATTAAAAAAAGTACATTTTCCATAGCATTTTTTGAAAAATCAAGGGCGATTTTTCTGGGCTCAAAACCTAAAAGTTCTTTTAAAAATACCAAGTAAAACTCATCGCCAAAAATACAATATTTAGCATATTCTAAAACAAGTCTTACGCTTGCTTTATTTTCAAGCAAAACATTACTTTGAGTAAATGCGGGAATTTTTTGCTCTCTTAAAAAATCCAAAACCATATCTGCATCGCTATTTTTCCAACACAAAATACAAATATCATCATAAGAAATATTTTTAGATCTTAAAAAATTAATTTGCTCAAATAAAGTTTCTAAAGTCTTTTCCTTGATTTCTTGGGCTTGGTTTTTAACCTTTTGTTCTTTAGATTCCACAATACGCACAAAACCGCCTTTTTTACTTTCTAAGGCAAATTGCTCTTTATAATCTTTGATTTTTTCTTTAAAAGTTTCATTAACAAAATCAACCAAAAGCTCTTTAGAACGATAATTAGTATTTAAACTATCACTTTTAATTTGACTAAATTCTTGTTTTAACAAATCAAATAATTCTTTTTTTCCTTTACGAAAGCGATAAATACTTTGTTTTTTATCTCCTACATAAAAAAAAGTGCGATTTTTCTTAGCCCCTTCTCCTGAAACAAGCTCAGCGATCAAAGGGCGTAAAATTTGATATTGGATCACGCTTGTATCTTGAAATTCATCAATAAGTAAATGCGAAATAAAGCCATCTAAACGAAAATAAATCATATCCTTAAATTCACTGGTTATTAACTCATAAACTTTTTTACTCACATCTTGGAAATTTAAGGTATTTTTATCTTTATGAAATATATTTTTAGCTTCACTATAATGATTTAAAAGATTCATTAAATTAGCAATTTTATAATTTTCAAGCTCTATAGCATAAGTATTTAAAGCATTTATAAGCTCCATTCTTTTTGCGCTAAAATACAAGTTAGTGCTTTCTAAATCTTGCAAATATTTTGTACTTTCAAATTTTGTCATAAAGCTTGATTGCATAAACACGGATAAATCTAAAACTTCGCTTTTAAAATTGTCACACAAATTTTTATAATTTTTTACATGAGTAAGACCCAAACAATAACTTCTTAACTCACTATAAGCTTTATTGATATAAGCTTTAGATGGATTTGGAATTTTAGGATGATTTTGAAAATAAGCATTCTCATAAAATTTTTCAAGCTCGTTAAAAAAATTTTCTTTCTCATCAACTAAATTAATATAATAAGCCAAATCTTTTAATTCATCTTTTTTAAGAAGTTTTAAAAAAATCTCTCTTACATCAAGCTTCTTTTCACTCATTGTAAAATCACTACTTAAGCCCAAATTTAAAGCAAAAACACGCAAAATTTTTCCGAAAAAAGCATCAAAAGTACTGATTTTTAACTCTGTTCTTAAAAATTCTTCTTTTTTAGCATCTCTTAAAGAAATAAGCTCTTCTTTATCTTTACCTAAAAGCTTGCAAAGTTCATTGCATTCACTGGTTTTATTTTCTTTTTCTAAATTTAAAAAAGTCTCAATAATTCTTTTTTGCATTTCATTAGCAGCTTTTTTGGTAAAAGTTAAAGCTAAAATTTCATTAATCCTAGCCCCTTTTAAAATAAGCGCTACAAAACGCACACTCAAAGCAAAGGTTTTTCCACTTCCCGCGCTCGCTTCTAATGCCAAAAAAGGCTCAAATTGACTCATTTTAATTCCTTTTTATAAATGAGTTTATAAGGACAGTACTCATCTTGTTCATTTTCAAACTCTATTTCTTCCTTGCTCATAAGAACTAAGTCTTTAAGTCTTTCTCTTAGTTCATCTAAACCTTTAGCTTTTTGGTGTAATATTTGCATACTATTTAAATCATAAAAACCCACGTTTGCATTTTCATCATATAAGGCTTGGTAAAAAGCAAGTTGATAAGAATTGCTTGGTACTTTTCCACTTTTATAATCAATGATCAAATTACCTTCTTTTGAACTATCGATACGATCTATAGTGCCCTTAAGTTTTATACTATCTGTTCCGAGCTTTAAAATATTATTTAACTCAAGCTCTGTATGTGCGACATAAAAGCCTTTTGAAAAATGCTCTTTTTCATTTTTAGCAAATTGTATAAATTTTAATTTAAATACTTCAAGATCAAGTTCGCTAATATTGTATTTTTGATATTCTTTATCCAATAAATTTGCAAAAACTTTTATATCAAAATCATTATTTGCATAATTTTTATAATAAATTTCAAGCATTTTATGGATGAAATTTCCTTGATTTTTCGCTTTGCTTTCCTCGCTTAAAACCCTAGGTTCTGCTAAATTTAAAATATAACGATAATAATAAGTTCTTTTTTGATTTTCCAATAAATTAAAACGACTAAAAGAAAGTGCAAACTCGAAAGGATTATGCTTTAAAATAGGAGCTTTTATAGGAGTTAGATTAGGTTTTATGCCCTCATAGTCTAATTTTAAAGCATTAAGATAAGCTTTTTGATGGATATGAGTTTCATAAAAAAAGTCAAAATCAAGTTCATCTAAAAAACGTGATTTGCTCTTTTCTTCATTTTCCACAAAGCAAATACTTACTTCTAAAGCATTTTTCATCAAGCTTTCATAATAAAATCTTTGTAAATTTTCTCTTCTATCATAGCTAATCAATCCTGCTTTTTTACGCACTTCATTGTTTAAAAAAAGTTCATTAACACTTCTTTTAGGAATAAATTCTTCATTAAAATCAACCAAAATTACCCCATCAAAACAAAGCCCACGACTTTCTAAAAGTCCCATTACCGTAACCTTACCTCCGCCTACATCACTAAGGGAAAGTTGTGAAATTTGCATGAAAAAAAGATGGATCAACTCTTTAAGAGTTAAAGACTGATTTTTCAATAAATCTTTAATAAAATAAAGTTCTTTTCGTATCAAATAAACAAGCTCTTGCTTTTCATTTTCTAAAAACAAAGCAAGTAATTTTTCAAAATATTCAAAATCACATTTCTCATCAAAATACTTTTTAAACTCTATAAAATCAAGCTTTAAAGAATGTAAAAGCGTATTGTGATAATCAAAAATCATCTGCGTGTCTTCAAAATAATCCTCTTGATTTTTATAAACAAAAGAAGCACTACTAGCACTTTCATAAAGTGCTTGAAATTTTTGATAAAACAAACTTTCTTTAATACTAATCCCACTTGCAAAATTAAGCATATTGTCTTTATCAAAAAGTCTTAAAAACTCACAAAAACTTTCATCTGGAGTTATAACTACAATATTTTCAGGCTTTAAACCTTTGCGTACAAAATGTGAAATTTCATCCATAACAAAGGCGCATTGTAAAGCCCTTAATTCAAAAGATTTGAGTTTAATTTTTGAATTTTTTGTTTTAAAAATTTCTTCTTTTAAAATCTCTTGTTTTGAAAGATTGATTTCATAATGAGTGTTTATTTTTAAATCAAATGTTTTTAAAAAATCAAGTTTTAAAAGATATTCAAGATTAAATTTACTTGTTTTAAAACTTAAAACCACTTCTTTAATCTGAGAAATTTCACTTAATAAATTTTCTTCAAATTTACTCAAAAAACCTTGCAAATCATAAACTATAGCTTCATGCTCATCTAAAAAATCTTTATTAAGAGTGTAATTTTTAGGCAAAGAAAGATTATCATAAAAAGAATTCTTTTCAAGCAAAGCAAGATAATTCTTATATACCTCATCTAAAATTTCCAAATGTTCATTATAGGTAGCATAATAATCATTGTTTTTAAGATCTTCTATGCTTTTTTTTTCTAAACTAAGTTCTTTAAAAAAAGAAAAAAGATATTCGTTATTTTTCAAAAAAGCAAAAAATTCTACCGAAATTCCTAGTTTTTTTTCTAAATCCTTACTTTTTAGACAAGCTTCTTGCATTAAAAGCAAGCTTTCATAAAAACTTGCCTTATGAAAATTGCTCAAACAAACTTTATCTAAAAATTCACCTATATGAATAGCACTATCTAATAAGGCATTTTGCTGTTTTTTTTGGTTATAATACTCTCTAATTTGTCTTGAAGAACTAAAAATTCTTAATTTCATTGAGCATTTAATTCGTAGCTAAAAAAACCCACTGTTTCTTGATTTGCATAAAACTTTAGCTTAAGCTCCCATCTACCTTTATCTAGTTTAGGTAAAGCGATACTTAAAATTCCATTTTTAACTTGTCCTTCTAACTTTTGATCAAAATTTTTAGTGAATGGTCTTGTAAGAAGAGCTTGAACTTTTAAATCATCAGAATTTATATTTTGCAATGCAGAAATTTTAAAATTTGCAACATAGGAATTTTGATCCACCTCATAACTAGGAATTTTTCTTTTACCAATAAAAGTGATTTTATCATTTTGAAAATTTACTTTAAAAAATTTATCAAAATTTACTTGTTGTTTTTGTATTTGATTGTAATTATTTTCAACATTTTGATAAGAGTCAAAATAAAAATCATCCTCATACACAGGATGGTGACTTGCTATAAAAATCGTTACAATACAAGCAATAATTATAGCCAAAAGTGAAAGCAAAATACCATAAGGCCAAAAACTTTTTTTAGTTTCTAACATTTTTTTTCCTCTTTATTCTTCTTTGTGCATAGTATAACAATGCAAAGCAAATAAATCCATAGATAAGTATTCTTAAGATATTGATAGTATCACGATTTGCATTACCTATAGAATGTTCTAATTGTAATCCCAAGGATTTTGCCATACGATCTACAATATCTGCATAACCATTAAGTATAGCAGCATTATAAATATCACCTTTATTTGTAGCTAATATCGGCAAAATAGATCCTGTTCCAGGATAAGGACTAAGCACAGCTTCTTTATCAATCAAAGCTAAAGCACCTTTTGAGCCCACTATATCAACTTTGTGAGAATTTTTCGACAAAAGAAGCAATATATAAGATTGGGGAAGTTCTTTTTGTTTATTTAATAAAGTTTCAATTTCAGTTTTATCACCAACCATAACACCGATAAAAATATTACTTTTTTGGTAAAGCTCTTTTCCTATAAGATTAATCTCATTACTTACTTTTTGACTTAAAATATTTTCATTAAAAAGTACAGCATCAAGAGCAAAAACCCTAGAAGGCAATAAAACAAAGAAGAAGATGGCTAAAAAAAAGCCATCTTGTAATATTTTTTTCATCCTATATGAAGATGATTTACGGTCAAAACCGACCAAGCGGTGATTGCAGCAGCAGCAACTAAACCAATAACAATTAAATATTCCAAAGCCTTACTCATTGTGCTTCCTTTATACTTCTATGATCTTGTTCTTTTGAACCAAACATCTTTACACTTTGTACATCTTTAAGACTATATGGCTTTTGCATCACTTCTTGCTGAGCTTTAAGACCCCAAATAGTTAAAACTACTAAGATAGCAAGTAACAAAACCGTAGCAATTAACATACCTGTAACACCTGAAAGAGAAAGCACGCATCTGTTATTATTTTCCATCATTCACCCCTTGAAAGAGAAATTACATACTCGCCAACAGCTTCTTTTTGAATATCATTAAGTGTTGGAAAACTCGGCATTGTTCCTATAAAACCAGCCTTACCACTATGTAAAACATCTACTACAAAAGCTGCAGAACCGTATTTTGTAAGATCTGGGAACATTCCATCTTGACCTTTTCCATCTTCTCCATGGCATGCTGCACAAGTTGCATAAGCTTCTTTACCTTTTGCTACTAAATTTTCATTTGCAGTTTTCTTAATAGCTGAAAGATCTTTTGCTACATAAGCAGCAATAGCAGGGATATCTTCTTCTGCCACACCTAAATCAGCAGCACCAAGCATTTCTCCACCTGGAAAATTCATACCTTTTGAACCATGTTTAATTACATTGATTATACCTTCTTCGCTACCCCAAATATTTAAATTTTGAGCTTTACCATTGATACCATCGCCTGTAATTCCATGACAAGCTGAACACTGAACTAAAAAGATATTTTGACCCATTGCTATTTTATCTTCAGGAGATAAATTTTTAAATTTTTCTTCGAATTTTGTATTATGAGTTGCTACTTCTTCATTGTATTGACCTATACTTGAAAAAGAATTTAAAGGATATCCCCATAGAAAATACCAAATAGCCCAAACAATAGTCAGGAAAAATACCACAGCCCAACCAGTAGGAACAGCATTTTTATACTCTCCTATTCCATCCCAACTATGTTCACTAAGCTCTGACTCGCCTTTTTTTTCTTTCATTTGCTTAAACATTCTACCCACAATAACTAGTGTGATTAAAATGATAAGAATAGCTCCAATTAAAGATAAGAGATTAACATTATCTTCTAAATTTAACCATTGCATTAAGCACTCCTTTTACTTTCTAATACACTATCATCAATATCATCTTTTAAGGCAAGGTTTGCATAATTTTCATAATTTCTCTCACCTTTTTTTTCTGTTCTATATAAATGATACCAATACGCATATAATACTATTGACAAAAACATCACGAGTGCAAAAAAACCATAACCTTGGAAAATCTCCCACTCATGTTTTTGAACTGTTGCTAAATCAAATGTGATTAAATTTTTAATCACATCAAAAACTATTGATAAATGTTCCATCATCTTACTTTAAACTATTTAAATAAGCGATCAAAGCAACTATTTCTTTGATTTCACCTTTAGCAAAAGCATCTTTTACTTCTTGATTTTTCATTTGATCAACTATAGCCTGAGCTTCAGCTTTTACTTCAGCTTGTGCATCCTCCCAAGAACCAAGTTTTGTTCCATTTTCTGTATCATAAGGAACATTGAAAACTTTTTTCACAGTTAAAGCCTCAGCATAAGCAGTTTCAATATCTGCATTATTTTTAAACATATGCTTATATGAAGGCATAATAGAATCTGGAACAACAGAAGTAGGATCCCACATATGATTTTCATGCCAATCAGCTGTTCTATAATTTCCTACACGAGCAAGATCAGGTCCTGTTCTTTTTGAGCCCCAAAGAAAAGGTCTATCATAAGCAAATTCACCACTTACAGAATACATACCATAACGATCTGTTTCTGATTTAAATGGACGAATAAGCTGTGAATGACAAGCATTACAACTATCTTTAATATATACTGCACGCCCTGCAAGTTGTAAAACCGTATAAGGTTTTTTACCTTCAATTGGTCTTGCATTTTCTGCAAAATTTGGTAAAACTTCAACTATGCCTGCATAAGCAATCACTACAAAAACAGCTACAGCAAAAAAGAATGGATTTTTTTCTAACCAACTAAACATATTTTCTCCTTTTTATGCTGCCATAGGCGAAGCGCTTTTTGGTTCTTTATCAAGCACTCTTCCACAAGCAATTGTTTTGTAAATATTATAAGTAAACATAAAGAAACCGATAAGATACAACAATCCACCAATCGCTCTAATCCAATAATAAGGAACAATAGCCACAACAGTATCAATAAAGCTATAAAGCAAGTTACCATACTCATCTGTCGCTCTCCACATCATACCTTGAGTAATACCCGCAATCCACATTGAAGCAAAATAAAGAACTATGCCTGTGGTTTGGATCCAAAATTGAGCTTCCATTAAAGATTTGCTATAAAGCTCTCTTTTGAAAACTCTAGGAGTCATATGATAAAGCGCAGCCATAGTCATAAATCCTACCCAACCTAATGTTCCATCATGAACATGTCCTGGAATCCAATCTGTAAAGTGTGCTAAAGCATTAACAGATTTAATTGAAAGAATTGGCCCTTCAAGTGTTGAGAACATATAGAAAGTTGATGCCAAAATCATAAATTTAATCAACGGACTCTCGCGAAGCTGACTCCACTCACCTTTCATAGTAAGCAAGATATTAATCGCTGAACCCCAAGAAGGTAAAATCAATACTACAGAGAAAACCGAACCCATAGTTTGCATCCAATCAGGTACAGTTGAATAAATCAAATGGTGACCACCTGCCCAAAGATAAACAAACATTAAGCCCCAAAATGCAAATAAAGAGAGTTTATAAGAGAAAATCGGCTGACCACTTTCTTTTGGCAAGAAGTAATAAATTTGAGCAATAATACCCACAGTAAATACAAATGCCACAGCATTATGTCCATACCACCATTGTACTAAAGCATCATTTGTTCCTGCATACATTGATACACTATGCCACCATTTACCCATTCCAGTAACAAAATAAGTTGGTACTTCCATGTTGTTAAAAAGATAAAGCATAGCTATACCTAAAAATGTAGCTATATAATACCATAGAGAAATATAAAGGGTTTTTTCACGGCGAATTCCAATAAGTCCAAAAATACTTACACCCCATAAAACCCAAACAAGAACAACAAGAATATCTAAAGGCCACTCAAGCTCTGCATATTCTTTAGATGTAGTCACACCCATAAACAAAGATATAACAGCTAAAACCATAGTAAGCATATAAAGCCAAAAATGAAGCTTACCAACAGCCATTAAAAATCTTGACTCAGCCATACTCACTTTAAGAACACGCTGACCTATATAATACCAAGTTGCCCAAATCCCTGAAAGCATAAAACCAAAAATCACACCTGAAGTATGAAGTGGTCTAAGTCTTGAAAAAGTGGCATATTCTCCTGCTAAATAATTTAAATTAGGATATGCCATTTGAAAAGCTATAAGAGTTCCTATAGCCATACCAACAATGCCGAACAATATGGTCGCAAACATAAAATATCTTGCAACCGTATAGTCGTAATTTAATACATTACCTGGATGCATCGACTTTCTCCTTAAAATTTTTGATAACAAGAGAATATTATAGAATATTAATTATACATTTTTTCTTAAAAATGATAATTTTGTTAATCATTTGTTATGCTTTATATTTTAAGGCAAAATCAGTCTTATTTATTGATATTTATCTTATAACCTAAACTTGGCACATTTTTTATAAAATCTTCACCCACTTTATCTCTTACTCTTTTTATAAATGTTCGAACAGCAGTATCACTCACATGTTCACCTATCCAAACATTTTTCTTAATATCTTCATGCAAAACCAAAGCCCCAGGTTGCTTTAAAAGCAAAGAAATAAAAGCCAATTCTTTTTTAGTTAAAACAATTTCTTCACCATTGTAAATCAAAGTTCGTTTAGTTTTGTTAAATTGATATTCTTCAGAAATTTTTACAAGCATATTTGCTTCAATTTTTTCGCCTATCAGATAATCTAAAACTTTAAACAACTCTTCTATATCAACAGGTTTGATCAAATATTTATCTATACCAATATCAATAGAACGCAAAAGTCTCTCTTTTTCTGAATACGCACTAAGAACAACAATTGGAACATCATCTGAAATTTCTTTAATCTCTCTTGCCATATCAAGCCCATCCATAATAGGCATAGCAATATCTGTGATAACTAAATCCGGCTTAAATTTTTTAAATTTTTTAAGCCCCTCATCTCCATTTTGAGCTCCGATTACTTTACTAAAACGTTCGCTTAATATATTAATCATTGATTCTCTAGTCTTAATTTCATCTTCAACTACTAATATTATCAATTCTTTACATTCTTGTGACATTTCTGCTCTACCCTCTCTTTTAGTTTTAAAAATATCTCAAAACAAGCCCCATCTTTTCCATTCTTAACTTTTATTTTTCCTTGGAAACTTTCAATAATTTGTCTACTTATATAAAGTCCTACTCCTATACCCTGACTGGGATGTTTTGTTGTAAAATAAGGTTGAAAAATTTTATCTAAATTTTCTTTATCAATCCCACCAGCATTATCTTTTATTGTAATTTTCAGATAATTTTTTCCAAATTTTGAAAAATTTATTGTTATAATTTTCCTTTTTTTGTTTTTAAATGCCTCTATTGAATTTAAAATTAAATTAAGAAAAACTCTTATTAAACCATTCTCATACGCCAAAACTTCATAATCACTTTTCGAAACAATATTAATATTTACATGATTTTTTTCTATAGTTTCAAAAGCAATTTCTAAGGCTTTATTTAAAGTCTCTTTTATAAATACACACTGCTCTACTCCTTTGTTAAACAAAGTTCTAAACACATCAATTGTTTCTGACATATTTTTAATCATATCTTTTGATTGTGAATAAATTTCAGCAAATCCTTTTTCATCTTTAAGATTTTGTTTCATTTGAAACATGGCAATACCAAGCTCATTTAACGGTTGTCTCCATTGATGTGCTATATCACTAATTATTTGCTCTAATGAAGATTTCAAAATCTCTTCATATGCTATTTTAATATCTTTTTCATTTTTTTCCAAGGCAATTTGCATTTTTTTCTCAAATTTTTTACCTAACTGTATAAATTCTTGTTGGTGGTTTTTAACCGTATTTTCAAGATTAATACTTAATTCTCTTAATTTAGCGTGATTTAGAGCAAGCTCTTCATTAAGCTTAAAAGAATTACTGACATCATGAGAAAGTGCTACTATTTCTATTAATTCATTATTTTTATCCAATATGGGGATTAATAAAGTTTCAAGATAGAAGGTTTTGCCTAATTTATCAATATTTTTAAAAATAACCTGATAAGGCTTTTTATATGAAAGATCTTTTAAAAGCTTCTCAACATAACATTCCTCAACATCTGGATGTTTAAATATCGAATGTTTTTTTCCTATAAGCTCTTTTTTGCTATATCCACTTATTTGACAAAGCTTATCACTGACAAAAATTAAATTTCCTTGCACATCGGCTCTTGAAAAAATTGTATTTTTTTCAAGAGCTTTAAAAAACTGATCTTTAAAAAAATCTTTCATTGAAAAGCCTTAAAACCTATATAGGCAAGATTTATACCGTAACAAACAATAATGCCATACGATAAATAATTAAACAAATTTTTCAAAAAATCACTAAAAAACTGTGAAATTTTAGAAAAAAATAACATCGCAGGTAAAGTTGATATTCCAAAAATCATCATTACCAAAATACCTTCAAAAATATTTTGCTTACTCATTGCATTGGCTATAAAAAAATACACCAATCCACAAGGAACAAAACCATTTGAAAATCCTAAAAATATGGCTGATTTTATTCCTTTAAAATTTTTAGATTTTTTAATAATTTTCTTTACAAAACTATCAAAAAAAACATTATTTTCAATAAAAGATAACATATTGCCTCTAAAAATAAGAGCAAAACCCAAAATCATCATAAATATACCAAGAATAAAAAATGACAAACTTTGAACCTTAGTATTGATTGCTAAGATATTCCCAAAAGTCCCAAAAATTATCCCTAAAACAATATAAGCAAAAATTCTAAACAAATGATAAATAAAAGTTAATACAAATAAATTATTGCTTTTTAAATTCAAATTTATAAAAAGTAAATTAAAACCACCGCACATAGAATAGCAGTGTCCAAAACTAGATAAAAAAGCAACGCTGATAATAGCTAAAAAATCTATACTCACATCAAATTCATAAATTCTTTAAAAATGTACTTACTTTCATGAGGACCCGAAGAACTTTCTGGGTGATGTTGGACTGAAATAATAGGATAGTCTTTATATCTTACTCCTTCAACATTGTCGCCAAATAAATTTCTATGAGTGATATGAGCCACTTGAGCTAATTCTTCTGGAACATTATAATTATGATTTTGTGCGGTAATTTCTACCGTTTTTGTATCAAGATTGATCACAGGATGATTTGCTCCATGTTGTCCAAATTTCATTTTATAAGTTGCATATCCAAAAGCATTACTTAAAAGCTGGTGACCTAAGCAAATTCCAAGCATAGGAATTTTAGCTTCTGCAAGTTTTTTAATCTCTGCAATCTCTTGTTTTAAAATCCTTGGCTCACCTGGACCATTAGAAAGAAACACGCCTTGAATTTCACCTTTCTTATACAGAGTAATCAACTCATCTGCTTTAACATTATATGGATAAACTTCTACTTCAAAACCTACTTCTACAAGTTCATTTAGGATATTTGTTTTAACACCATAGTCTATAACAGCAACTTTTTTCTCACTTCTTTTAGCATCATTAAATTTTTGAAAACTAGCGTCCCAAACACCTTGTTTATGAGAATAATTTTTCTTAGTGCTAACTTCTTTTACAAAATTTACTTCATCAATTTTTGCTGATTTTTCTAAGGCGATTTTTAAATCTTCTTTATTTGAAATTTCAGTTGAAATTACAGCTCTTAAATTGCCATTATTTCTTATCATTTTTACTAGATATCTCGTATCAAGTTCATAAATTCCTATTTTTCCATGTTTTTCAAGATAATCTTGCAGACTTTCTTTAGCACGAAAATTTGAAAAACTAGAACTTAATTCACGCATTAAAACGCCACTTGCAAAAATTTCCTTACTTTCATTATCATTTTCATTGGTTCCCACTATACCAATTTCTGGCATGGAAAATACGATAAATTGCCCTGCATAAGAAGGATCTGAAATAATTTCTTGATACCCTGTTAAAGAAGTGTTAAATACAAGCTCTCCAAAAAAAGTACCGCTCTTTCCAAAAGCCTTAGCACTTAAAAAAATATCATTTTCTAAATAAATATAAGCCTTCATTAAAACATACCTTTTTTTCTAAGCTCTTCTTGATAGAGTTTTTCAAAGATAAGATCGTATTCTTCGCTACCTGGAATAGGTTTTGTTTTATAATTGCTAATTTTCTCATAAACCTCATCTTCAAGTTTTTCATAAATTTTAAGATAAGACTCTATGCTTGAAAAGATTAAATTTTTAACTCTATTTTCACTCACTATAAAATTAATATAATCATTCTCTACAAGTTCTTCCAAAATTTGATGCGCTAGATGATTATGTCTATCTTCAGAATCTAAAATCACATTAAATTCAGGAGCTAACTTTTTCTTCACAAGCCAAAACATATTTTTACGATCTACTTGCATAAGCTCCATTTCATCTTCTTGTTGCTCTAAAAGCTCTTTTACTCTTTCATCTAATTTTCTTTCATTTAGAATATCTTTCTCTAAAACTTCTATTATACATACCTTAAGCTTTTCTAATTGATCTTTAATTTCTACAAAAGAAGAATTAGCTATATCTAACATCATTTTATTTGCGATATAAGGAATATGTGGTAATTTTATACGCATCTTGAAAACCTTTTATTTAATAATGTTTGAAATAATAGCTTATTTTTGGTAAAAGAATGTTAAAAATGAAAAATTTTCATTCTTTTAATCACCTAATTACTAGCATTATTATCTAAATTTTTCAAAAGCAAAGTAAGCTCGCTAGCTTTTTTTGGATCCATTTTAGATAAAACACCTGAAATTTTACGCGATTCCAAAGAAAGCATTATTTTACTTGCATCCTCTGCATCCATTTGACTTAAAACATCTGCAATGGCTGCATCTTTCATTTGGGAATAAATTTCTTTAACCCTACCTTGAGTTTTATCATTGATTGAATTTAAAATCTTTTGTTGCTCTTCTACAAGCCTTGCGTTTTCAAGCTTTAATTCTTCAATTTTTGCTAAAGTTGCATTAACCTCAGCCTCTTTTTTTTCTAAATTTTCAAGCCTTTCTTTTTGCAAAGCTTCAAAAGAGGCTTTATAAGCTTCTAAAGATTGTCTTGCTTCATCAAATTCTCTAGTTTGCAATTCAATTTGAGCTTTTCTAGCTTCAAAATACTGCTCACAATCTTGTTCAGCTCCAAAAACTACACTTGAAATAAAAACTAACAATATAAATTTTTTAATCATCTTTTTCCCCTTTGAAAAAACGACTGATTGCAATTTCATCTAAAAATTTTTCTTCAGCCTTCGCAAGTTCTTTTTGTTTTTGTTTAATTTCTTCAGTTTCCAAAGCCTTCATTTTTTCATAATCTAAATGCGCTTTTTGATATAAAAACTGATAATGATTCATTTCTTTTTTAGAAAGTTCTACTTTCTCCTTAGCTCTTGCCAAAGCCTCGCGTCCTACTTGCGCCATACTTAAATTTGATCTTAATTCTGCTATAGATCCTGATTTTGGCAATACGCCTAAACTTTCACACTCTTGGCGTGAAAGTTCATAAGCTTTTTCATGTTCAAGCTGTCTTTGTTTGGCTTGATTAAGATTTGATTCTGCTTTATCAAGTTGTTGTTTTCTTACTTTTACAACAGAATTATATTTACTTTTCATAAGATGATAGTATCATCTCTTTCAGGGCTAGTGGAAATATACTTTACTTTAACCCCTGCAAGCTCTTCAAGTCTTGCTATATATTTTTTAGCATTTTCTGGCAATAAATCATAATCTTTTATACCAAAAACTTTATCCCAACCATCCATTTCTTCATAAATAGGTTGAACATTTTCTAAATCACTTGGTATATAGTCGATTTCCATACCCTTATATTCATAAGCACGACAAATTTTTATCTTTTCAAAACCATCTAAAACATCAAGCTTCATCAAAGATAAAGCATCAAGACCATTAAGCCTTGCTGTATATCTTACAGCAACCGCATCAAACCATCCACAGCGTCTTGTACGTCCAGTGCTTACGCCAATTTCTTTTCCAATTTGCGCAATTTTTTCTCCATCTTCGCCCTTATCCTCAGTAGGAAAAGCTCCATTTCCCACACGCGTTGCATAAGCTTTTACAATACCTATAATATTTCCCGCTTCTTTAGGATTTAACCCAAGTCCTGTTAAAGCGCCTGCTGAAATAGTACTTGAACTTGTAACATAAGGATAAGTTCCATGATCAATATCAAGCATAGAACCCTGAGCTCCTTCTAAAAGCACTCTTTTATCTTCATCTAAAGCCTTCCAAAGCATTCTTGTAGTATCTGTAATATAAGGAGTTAAAATTTCATTAAAGCGTTTTAAATCAGCAAGCAATTCTTCAGCACTTGGAATTTCAATTTCAAGCATTTCAAAAAAAGTTTTATTAGCTTCAAAATCTTTCATCAAAGCCTCACAAAGTCTTTGTGGTTCTAAAAGCTCTCCAACTCTATGTCCCGTACGATTAATCTTATCTGCATAAGAAGGTCCTATACCCTTACCTGTTGTTCCTATGGCATTTTTGCCTTTGAGTTTTTCTTTTGCAATGTCTATTAAAGAATGATGTTTTAAATTTAAATGAGCTCTATCACTGATATATAATCTACCTTTTAAATTTTCAAATTGAGCCATTTCAGCAATCAATACTTCAGGAGAAACCACAACTCCATTTCCGATAATATTAATACATCTTGGATGCAAAACTCCACTTGGCATAAGATGAAGCGCATATCTTACACCATTTACCCAAATCGTATGTCCTGCATTGTGTCCACCTGCACTTCTGCAAACAAAATCATAATTTTCACATAATTTATCAACTACCTTACCTTTTCCTTCATCGCCCCATTGAATGCCGACAATAATATCTGCTTTGCTCATAAAAATTTCCTTGATTTTACTTAATATTGGCGAGAAGATGAGAGAATCGAACTCCCCAAAGAATAGTCAACTATCCTTTCATCTGATTTGAAGTCAGTGGCGATCACCAGATACGCTAATCTTCCAAAGTGATAATTATAGCGATTTTTAATGAAAAACAAAATAAATTTATCAATATTCTTTTTGACTTCATATTAAATTTAAGCTATAATCTCACTCTTTTTTTAGCATCAAGTTTTGATGATTACATTTTTAGGATCTTTCTTTGAATTCTTTTAAACAAAAATATTTAATCAATTTTTGGGACAATTCCCGTTCTATGATTGCACTTGGAATTTTAAGTGCAGTGTATTTTGGGATTTTTGGTGGCGTTTGGGCTGTTACTGGAGAAATGACGCGTTGGGGTGGTGAATTTTTAGAACTTTTAGGTATGAATTTAGATGGGTATTCTTATTACCAAAAGCAAAATTTAAATGGAACCCCTTTAACAAGAACTGATGGTATTATGCTCATAGGTATGTTTATAGGTTGTTTAGTAGCCGCACTTTTAGCTAACAAAGTCAAATTTCGTCTACCTGCTAGCAATATAAGAATTTTTCAAGCAATAGTAGGTGGAATTCTTTCAGGATATGGAGCAAGACTTGCATTTGGATGCAATTTAGCTAATTTTTTTACAGGTTTACCTTATTTTTCTTTACACACTTGGCTTTTTACTGTTTTTATGGTTTTAGGAATTTATCTAGGAGTGAAAATTTGCAACACTTCCTTTTTTAAACCTAAAGCTAAATTAGAACGGGTAAATAAAGAAAACTTGCCGCTAAACAAGCAAAGTTTGCGTACAAAACTATATTTTAACTTAGGTATATTACTTTTCATAGCCTTTTTAGTTTGGGTGTTTTATCTTGTTTTTACAAACGGCAATATCAGCACACAAAACAAACAAAGCCTTCTAGCTTTAGCGCTGATTTTTGGTTTTGTTTTTGGCTTTGTTATTTCTAGAGGGCAAATTTGTTTTACTTCTTGCTTTAGAGATTTGTTTTTATTTGGTAGAGATAATGCTATAAAAGGCGCATTAATCAGTATGATTATCGCCTCTTTAATCGCTTTTGCTTTTATCTTGCAAGGTCATACTAGCAAACTCATAGAACTTTCTCCTGCTGTAGCTGTAGGAGCATTTTTGTTTGGTTTTGGTATAGTTTTTGCCGGAGGTTGTGAGTGTGGTTGGGCTTATCGTGCCTTTGAAGGACAAAGTCATTTTATGATAGTAGGAATTGCAAATATAATAGGAACTATGATTTTAGCTTTAAGTTACGACTTTTTACCAAAAGCTTTTAAAGAAGGTATAAAAATCAATCTTTTAACTGAATTTGGAAATTTAAATGGATTTTTTATCAACCTTATTTTATTCATCTTGATGTTTGTTTTTGTAGTATTTTACAAAAAACACTTCTTTAAAAATCAACTTAAAGGATAAACAGTGAAAATTACTTATAGTTTAAATTTACAAGGTGAAGCTTGTCCTTATCCTGCTATAGCAACACTTGATGTCTTACCTAAGCTTCAAAGCGGAGAAATTTTGGAAGTGCTTTGTGATTGCCCACAAAGTATCAATTCCATACCTCAAGATGCAAAAAACCGTGGTTTTAAAGTGCTTGAAATCGATCAAAGTGGACCCATGCTAAGATTTTTAATACAAAAGCCTTAAAAAAGGCTTTTGTTCTCAAAGCTCTTTTAACATCTTTTCATAAGCTGTCTTAGTTCCAGATCTTACATTTGTAAACAAACTTGCAATAATAATCACCACCGAAGCTGCTAAAAACCCTGGAACTATTTCATAAAGACCTGAATTTGCAAAATTCTTCCAAAGCACCACAGTAGCAGCTCCTGTTATCATACCTAAAATCGCTCCTACTCTTGTCATCCTACTCCAAAATAAAGAAAAAAGCATTACAGAACCAAAAGAAGCTCCAAATCCGGCCCATGCATAAGAAACTATACTCAAAACACTTGAGTTTTTATCAGTAGAAATCAAAAACGCTATTACAGCTACTAGTAAAACACCTAATTTACCTAAATTTAATACAACATGACTTGGCGCATCTTCTCTAAAAATCTTTTTATAAAAATCTTCCGCTATAGTAGAACTTGAAACCAGCAATTGTGAACTTGCTGTACTCATAATAGCTGCTAAAATAGCACTGAGTAAAATACCTGCTATCCAAGGATTAAATAAAAGCTGCGACATCACGATGAAAATCTTTTCAGGATCTTGCAAACTTAATTCAAATTTATGCACATAAGCTATGCCCAAAATACCTATCATACAAGCACTTAAAAGACAAACCGCCATCCAAGCAATACCTATAAAAGTGGCCATAGGAATATCTTTAGTAGAACGAATCGACATAAAACGCACTAAAATATGTGGTTGACCAAAATAACCCAAACCCCAAGCAAGTGCAGATATAATGCTTATAACTCCTACTCCTTCGCCCATAGATAAAGCTTGTGGCTTTATTTCTCTTACTATATTCACCGCTTCACCAAAGCCACCTAAATGATAAAGCATAACCAAAGGTACAATAATTAAAGCCATCATCATTAAAAGCCCTTGTATCATATCCGTCCAACAAACCGCCTTGTATCCGCCTAAAAAAGTATAAGCAACAATAATAATCGTTCCAGTAGTTAAAGCATAATCATATCTGATACCAAAAGTACTTTCAAAAAGTTTTGCTCCACTTACAAGCCCTGATGAAACATAAAAGGTAAAAAATATCAAAATTACCACCGCACATACGATGCGTAGTATATGTTTATCATCATCAAAACGAGTTTCAAAATAATCAGGAATAGTCAAAGAATTTGCAATCACACTGGTATAAATTCTAAGTCTTTTTGCCACAAAAATCCAATTTAAACTAGCTCCTATAGTAAGCCCAATTGCAATATAAGAATCTATAAAGCCACTTACATATAAAGCTCCTGGTAATCCCATTAAAAGCCAACCACTCATATCAGAAGCCCCTGCGCTAAGCGCAGATATCACAGGCCCCATAGTACGCCCACCTAGAAAATAATCCTCTGAATTTTTATTTTGTTTATAAAAATAAAAACCTATATAAAGCATTAACAAGGCATAAGCTACAAACATCACTGCTATTGGGGTATTAATTTGAACTACTTCCATCAATCTCTCCTTGATCATTAAGATATTGCTCTAATGCCTAAATTTCCATAGCGATGAAAAGATATACTTAAAGCTTTTTCATTAAAATAATTTAAAAGTTCAAAACGACCATTTAACAATGGCTTTTCTCTTATGATGATTTTAGCAAGCTTTGCAGCCTCTTTATAAATCTCATCATTTACATCTGGTTTTGCTAAATAACGCACTCTTTCATATTCTTTAATACTCTTGATAAAATTTTCTTTATTTTCTTTTAAAAATAATACTTTTACTCCTATGCTTTGAACAATTCGTTCTATCATACTAATATCTTGCTTATCATAACTGATACTTAGATCAATATTTGCAATATTTGCACCTAAAATCACCCCTAAAACATCTTTTAAGCTTTCATTTCCACAAAGTCTTAAAACCATATTCTTTATTTTAGTATAAGAAAAAAGATTATCTTCTCCACGTATATTGACATAATCTTTTGAAACACTAAACTCATTTTTATAATGATAAGCATAAGATTGAGACATTTTAATTAAATCGTTCATAAAATCTTGTGCTTCTTTTAAATCTATTTGTGCTAATTTTTTTGAAAATTTATCTTCAATTAAATGATCATCAAAATCTTCTTGCTTAATCTCTAAAAATTGAGTGATATAATTATAAATTCCCACTTTTCTACCCAAACCTATGGCTGATTTTTTAACCCCTCCAAAAGGTTGACGCAGCACTATAGCCCCTGTGGTTGGTTTGTTGATATAAATATTTCCTGCTTCTATGTGAGTGTGAAAATACTCCCATTCTCTTTCATCTAAGCTTTCAAAACCTGCAGTTAAACCATAACCTGTGGAATTTACTATATCAATAGCTTCTTTTAAGTCTTTAGCCTTCATCACGCTTAAAATCGGTACAAAAAGTTCATTCATATGAGTAAAATCACCCTTTTTAGTGCCATATTTTATACCTGGAGTCATCAAATAAGGATTATTCTCTAAAAACTTAGGTTTTAATGCCCATTCTTCATAAGGTTGTAATTCATCTAAGGCCTTTTGAACTTTAGAACTTGGCTTATCAGCTAAAGTACCCAATTTATTTTTAAATTCAAAAGGATTACCCACTGCCATAGAACTTGCAGCATCTACTAAAGTCTTTTTAAATTCTTCATCATGATAAACTTCTTCTTCTAAAACTAGCAAAGAAGTAGCTGAACATTTTTGACCGCTATTGCTAAAAGCAGAATGAATGATATTTTTAATCGCACTATCACGATCAGCAAATTTAGAAACTATAGTCGCATTCTTTCCGCCCGTTTCAGCACTTAAAAGCAAGGTTGGATTAGCTTTTAACATAGCATAAGCAGTATCCTCCCCTCCTGTAAGAATTGAAAATTTAATCGCTTCATCAACAAGTAAATATTTAGAAATATCACTTCCTTTTGAAGGTAAGAAAATCAAAGCGTCTTTTGGAATACCTGCATCCCAAAAACACTTACAAAGCATATAACCTGTTAGAGTTGAAAGTGAAGAAGGTTTGTAAATCACCACATTACCTGCAGCTAGTGGTGCAGCTATGGTGCCCACTGAAATCCCTATAGGAAAATTCCAAGGAGCTATGGTAACCCCTATGCCCTTAGGTGTGAATTTAACTTTTGGATTTTGTTTTTTAAGCTCTTCTAAAGAGTGCGGATAAAACTCTATAAAATCAATAGCCTCACTTACTTCAGGATCGATCTCTAAAAAGGTTTTGCCCACTTCTAAAGCTGCCAAACCTATCAAATCCCCTCTTCTTTCTCTCATAAGTTTTGCACTTTTAGCTAAAATTTGATAAATTTCATCATGACTTTTTTGTGTAAATTTGGAATTTTTAGCTACTTCTAAAGCTTGTTTGATTTCTTTTTCTCCGGCTAAATAAGCCTTTCCTATCACTCTATCTTCAATCTTATCTTTAACTTCTAAAACATTTAAATTTTCTGCTTTAAAATCAAGCTCACCTATAACAGGATAAACATCATAATCTTTTAAATTTTCATATTTAGCTTTAATTTCTTTAGCCCATGCTCTATTTTGCGCTAAAATAAAATCCGTATCACTTTCGTTGCTAAATTTTTTACTTTCATAGGAACTTATGATATTTGATTCTTTATTTCTATCTTGCTTACGATGTGTAGTATTATCAAGAGTTTTTATGCCTTCTAAAGATTTTAAAAAAAGTTCTTTTTGGATATTCCAGTTTTTATCTCCTACTTTAAGATTGAAAAAATAACGCATAAAATTATCTTCACTTGTATTTTCATCAAGGCGTCTTACAAGATAAGCAATGGCATTGTTAAAATGTGCTTCATCGCAAACTGGGGCATAAAGGATTAAATCATGCATTTTAGATAATTCATAAGAACATTGCAAACTCATACCTTCAAGCATTTCAAAAGTAAAAGAATCTAAAGCACCCGCTTCACTTATGCGTGTATAAGCATAAGCAATCTCAAAGATATTATGACTTGCAATTCCTATGTTGATGTATTTATAATTATCTCCTTCAAGAATAAAATCAAGCATTTTATTATAATTGCTATCAGTATCTATTTTTTTGTAAAAAGTAGGAAGCTCCCAGCCTTTTTGAGATGCAATAGTTTCTTCACTTTCCATATTAGCACCCTTAACAAAACGGATCTTAATAGGCTTCATACCTTTTAAAACCCTCTCTTTTGAAAAAGCAAAAAGTTTTTTAAGATACTCATAAGAATCAGGAATATAAGCTTGCAAAACAATCCCCGCTTTAATATCAAATTTAGCCACACTTTCCATAAAAGCTGCAACAGTAAGTTCTAAATCTCTAAATTCTTCCATATCAAGATTGATAAATTTAGATACACCTTGTTTTTTCTCTTCTTCTAAGGCTAAAGCATAAAGATAATCTAGTCTTTTTACTACCTCTTCTTTGGAATAATCAAAATCTATAATATTAATTTGTGAAAAAATCGTAGTAATTTTTATGGAAATATAAGTGATATAACTTGATTTTAAAGCCTCTTCATATTTTTGCATACGATATTTACTCTCAGCTTCACCTAAAACCTCTTCGCCGATTAAATTCACATTTAAGGTAATTTTATCTTGCTCTTTTCTTTTGTTAATGTGCGGTTCTAAAACACTAGGATTTGCATCTAGAACCATAGCTTTAGTATCTTCTCTTAAATGTTTGACAAAAAAAGGTACACTTAAATTAGGAGCAAATTTGCCAAAATTTAAAAAGCTAAAAAGTAGGAATTTTTCAAAAGTGCTAAAAAAATCCGCTATGCCATATTTACTCAAAGTATATTCTATAAGCTCAAAACTTGCATTTTTATCTTTACATCTAAAAGAACGATCTAAAAGTTCTATAAGCATAACTTTATTTTTGGGATTATTAAGAAGTTTTTGCATTTTAGCATGAAATTCTTTTTCAGAATTTGAAATATTGACTTCTATTTGTCCTTGCAATTCTTCAGCTAAGGCTAAAGCTTTTTGTATCATTTTATATCTCCTAAGATAAAATAAATTTTAATAGATAATATATAAATAAGATAAAAATAATATTTTAAATCATAGAAAATGTATAAAAAATGATAAAAAAAATTTTAATGGGTATATAAGTAACAAAAATTAAGAAATGATAATATCATTTTCTTGCTTATTTACAACCTTGGCAATAATTTTAGCTTGAATATTTTCATCTTCTAGTTTTTTTAAACATTCTAAGGATTCTTTTTCACTTATAGAAATCAAAAGTCCTCCTGAAGTTTGCGGATCACAAAGTAATAATTTTTCTTCATTTAAATCAGGGATAAGTTCTTTTATAAATTCTAAATTTTTATAAGCTCCAGCAGGAATTAAACCCATATTAAAATACTCTTTTACTCCATCTAAAAAAGGAAGTTCACTTTCAAAAATTTCAAAAGAAATATTTTTATTTAGCATTTCTTTTAAATGTCCTAAAAGTCCAAAACCTGTGACATCACTCATGGCACTTGGATGAAATTTAAGAACAATTTGACTGGCTTTATAATTTAACTCCATCATACTTTTAAGCATTATATCTAAATGTTTTTGATTTAACATTTGCGCCTTTAAGGCTGTGCTTAAAATTCCCGTTCCTAAAGGCTTGGTTAAAATGATACAATCTCCAACTTTAGAAGTATTATTAGCAATAAATTGACTAGGATGTATTTTTCCTGTAACACTAAGTCCAAAAAAAAGCTCAGTGCTTTCTATAGTATGACCACCCACAACTAAAGCATTGCATTCTTGAACCTTATCATTTGCGCCCTCTAAAAGCTCTTTTAAGATATTTAAATCATGATTACAAGTATCAAAACCTACTATATTTAAGGCATTAATCACCTCTGCACCCATAGCAAAAACATCGCTTAAAGCATTTGCTGCAGCAATAGCACCAAAATGATAAGCACTGTCTACTATAGGAGTGATAAAATCAAGCGTTTGCACCAAAGCTAAATCGGGACTGATTTGATATACGCTTGCATCTTCATTATTTCCGATATCACTAAGTAAAGCAGGGGTTTTTTGCATGAAATTTAAAATTGTTTTAAGACCACCCGGGCTTAATTTCGCTGCTCAGCCTGCTGCTTTAACAAAATGGGTTAAATTTTGATTTTTATATTGCAGTATTTTTCCTTTACAAAGTAATAATTTTTGCTTTACCAAAAAGCTCGTTTAAAATTTCATATGCGTTACCTATATTTCCTATTTTAAGCTCTTTGCTTTTATTAAAAAATTCTAGACAAGCTCCACAACTTATGATCTCGATACCTAAATTTTCAAGTTCTTTCATAGCTAAATGTGCTTTATGATTTTCATCAACATTGATTAAAACACTTTCATTTACGCAAAGAATTTTACTTGGAGCATGATCTAAATTTTTTAAGGTACTTAAAAATCCTACAAGTAAATTTTGTCCCAATTCACCCTCACCCACTTTGTCAGTTTTTAAAAATAAAACATTATAATCGTGAATATTTACTTCACTAGAATTAAAATTATTTTTTTGTACTTTGATGCAAAACTCTTGTGCATTTTCATCTACAACAGGGTTTAAATTTAAAGAGTTAAGAAATTTTACAACATTATTTTTTGAAATAATAGAATTTAAAACGATTTCTAAAATTTCATTTTCCTGAAGTTTTTCAAGAGCGTTTTTTGTTTCAACTATAGGCTGAGGACAAGAAAGATTGCGACAATCAATTTTCATTATTTTTCCTTAATATTAGCTTTGGAAAATAATATTATTTTATTACTTGTTTTGTGTTTAAAAATTTTAAATAATATAGAAAAAATTTAAAAGCTCAAAAATGAGCTTTTTTTAAAATCTTTTTTTATTCACATCTTCAAGAATTGCTGCAGCAATTTGATTGACTTCATTTGTTATATTATTGGTGACATTTGCAACTTCGACATTTTCCTTAGTTACAGTTTCAAGTTGCGCTATAGCATCGTTAATCTGTGTGATTCCTGCTGTTTGTTCTTTTACAGATTCTGCTACTTCATTTACGCTTTGAACAAGTATATTAATATTTGCCTCAATTTCAGATAAGGATTTTCCTGTTCTTTCCGCAAGCTGTCTTACCTCATCTGCAACAACTGCAAAACCACGCCCATGTTCTCCAGCACGTGCAGCTTCAATAGCTGCATTTAAAGCAAGAAGATTCGTTTGCTCAGCGATATCTTTAATCACATTGACAATATTTTTTATATCATCAGCTTGCGAAGCAACCTCAACTGTTTTTCCACTTACATTTTGCATAGAAGAATTAATCTCCTCTACAGCTGCAGCCGATTGTTCTAAAGAACTCGCTTGCGCATTAGAGCCATCAGCAAGTTTTTGCATAGAATTTTTTAACTCTTCTGACTGATTGGCTAAATCTTTAGCAAAATTGGAAGAAGCTACAAGCATCTTTTTAATTTCTTTACCTAAAATATTAGTTGTAATCTCGACTTCGCCTTTAGCATCAAATACTTCTGTGCTAAAATCAAGCGCTTTATAACTATCAAAAACTCTATTAATTTCATTCATATTAGAACCAATTTTACTTTGCAAAACATCAAGCATTCTATTAAGAACATTTTTAAGTTCTACTAATTGAGGATTTATAGGATTTTTAGTAATTCTTGCAGTTAAATTACCTTTTTCGATTTCTCTAGCAGTTTGCACTGATTCATCTACAGCATTTTGATCTTGTTCTAAAGATATTTGAATCTTTTCAATATTTTCATTTATGATTCTACCCATTGCCCCTAATTCATCATTAGCTCGAATTTTAATTAATTTGAGCTCAATTTTTTCATGATTTAAGAAACGGAAAAAAGATTCTAAAGAATTAAGAATAATTGGTAATCTTGTTGCAACAATTTTTCTTACACAATAATAAACCACTCCTAAAACAACAAAAATAAAAATCAAAGATGCACTGATAATAATTAATTGTAATTTTTTCAAAGGTTCAAAAACTGAATATTTAGGGGCTGTTACCAAAACTGTCCAAGAACTATCTTGCACTTTAAAACTATTAATCGCGGCATAAGAATCATCACCATCAAAAGCTATATAGTTAAAAACTCCATTTTTTCCTTCGCTCATAGCCTTATAAGTCTCTTGTGCACCTTTATTAGGATTGATATCTTTTAAATTTTTTAAAACCAAATTTTTATTAGGGTGAATCGCGACAAATCCATCGGAATTTAAAAGAACTCTTAATTCTCCATCATATTTTTGACTCTTAGGATCTAAAAGATAAGTAGCAATAGCCGAAAAATCCAAAGTCATACCGATAACACCTACAACTTGATTCTTTCGGTCAAATATAGGCATAGCAATATTTACAGCATCAAAATCTTGACCTTCTAAATTCATCCTAATAGGACGTCCTATATATACTTTATTTTCCCCATATTTTGCTTTTTTTAATATATCTTGCACAACTTGTAAATTAGCTATTTCATCACTAGCTTGTATTGCTTTTATCCCGCCTTTGCTATCTTTTTCTTCATCAACATAAAGCATAACAAATTTTCCACTTTGAGTATTGAAAAATTTACTCTCCTCTTTAAAATATTCTGGCGGATCGATAAGATACAAATAAGTAAAATTAGAATAAGCACTATTATCAAAAGTATTGGTTATAATATTTGTTATACTATCTATATCTAAATTTTCTTTTGAAGTTGATCTAAACATTTCTGTTAAAGTACCTGAAATACTTTTATTTAAAGCAATCATTTCCCCAAAAATTCCTTGAGTTTGGGTAGCATATTCTTTCGTGATAGAAGCTAGAATATCTTCTGTGTTTTTGGTAATATTTTGACTTACTTGTTTTGTGATTAATGAGATTAAAATAATAAGCCCAATAACAACAACAGTTGCTACAGAAAAAATAAGTTTTAAACCTATATTTAAAGATTTAAACATCTTAATAACTCCTAAAAAATAAAATTTTGGATTTTATATTTTAACATATTTTTTAAAAAAATACCATTAATTAATTATAAAAATATTATGTATTAGTATTTTTTGATAGAAGATTTATTTTTTTCCTTTTAAAAACAATTCTTTAAAGCGTTTATTAGCGTATTCTTCTATGTCCTTTTGCAAAATAGAGTAATTTTCCATTAATTCCAAAGCTCTAGGAGTAAGTTTTGTTCCTGATTCTTTAGAGCGTCCTTGTCGTGTGCTAACTAAAATTTCTTGAGAATTTTTTTGTAAGGTTTGTAAATGCATCCAAGCTTTTTTATAATTAATCCCCATAAGTTTAGAAGCATGCAATAAACTACCTGTTTGTCCGATAAGCTCTAAAAGTTCTGTTTTTCCTCGTCCAAAAAGCAAATCTCCATCCGCATTTTCAATCCAAGTTTTTGTTCTTACTATAAATTGCTTACCTTTTTTTTCTTTAAAACAACCAAGTTGACAATACTTTACATCAACCTTATAAGCTTTTAAAGCTGAACGCATACTTTTAAGTCCACAACCTTCTTTAGCAATATCTCTTGCATCTTTACAAAAAATTCTACGCTTTTCATCTAAACTAGGTTCTATTTTTTTAAGCACTTCAATCTTTGCTTTTTCAAAATCTAAATGTCCAAATTGCCCCAACTCGCAATTATCAATTCTCATGTGATTTTCATCGGCTAATTGTCCGATTTTTTCTATATTTACATTAAATTTCTTTGCAATTTTAAAAGCCGTACCACAATCTAATTTTTCATTACTATTTAACAATTCTCTCATGTATGAGATGATTTCTTTTTCTTGGTTTTTATCCATGAATTCTAAATTCTCCACTATAAATATTGATCTTATTTTCTCTAGCAAAACCACAAAGCGTTAAATCAAATTTTCTTGCTATCATAACTCCTAAACAAGTAGGAGCCGTGCGTGAAACAAGGACTGGAATTTTATGCATAACTGCTTTAGCTACCATTTCAGAACTTAGCCTTCCACTAACCATTAAAAAACATTGACTTAAATCAACCCCAGCTAAACATGCTTTTCCTAAAGCTTTATCTATGGTATTATGTTGAGCTATATCTTCACCTATAAAAAAAGTTTTCTCATTTACAAAAAGCTTAGCCGTATGCACACAGCCTGTTTTCTCATAAAGCTCACATTGAGTATAAAAAGTACTCATTTGTTTTAAAATTTCATCTTTGCTAAATTTTGCATCAGAACTAATTTTACTCGCTTCAATGGCTTCTAAATCGATATTTGCAGTATGTGCTCTACCACAACCACTTATAACTACGCCTTCAGCATTAAGCTTTGCTAAATTTTCTTTATCAATCTTTGCTTTGATATACACACTCATACCATCATCTTTTGTTTCTATGTTCTCAATATCGCTTACTTTTGCAATGATATTTTCGCTCATTAAATACCCTATTGCTAATGCCTGTTCATCTACAGGAGTTGCCATTAAAGCACCTACTTTTTCATCATTAATAAAAATTTCAAGCTTAATTTCACGCACTAAAGTATCATCGCATGTAAAAGATTCATCACCTTTATATTTTAAAATCTGAGTTGTAAATAATGGATCCATACCTTATCCTTTAAATATCTTTAAATAATATTATATCAAAAAAACATAAATAACAAATTTATATATGGAAAAATAGATTTTAGATTCAACTTGTAAAATAAAATTCGTTCTATTTATTTCAAAAAAGCTTAAAACTACCGCTATGCAATAACATAGCGGTTAAAGATTAAATTTTCACATTAGGATCATAAGAAAAATTAGGTTCAATTTGTTTTTTACTACTTAATTCTTTATACCAATAAGAATGTAAAATATAAACCTCTTCTTCCTCTTTATAACCACTAATCATAGAATGGATACTGCCTTTGATTGCAAATACTGCCATATAAATATGCACACCAAAAAATACTGCACACACTATACCCAAGAAATTATGCACTATAGCTGAAATTCTTAAAAGTTCAATTTGAGTTAAACCAAAAAGACCTTGAATTGCCGTGGAATTAAAATCAAGAAAATACATAAATCCACCTGTAATTATCATCAAAAATCCACCAAAAACAGCAATATAATACCAAGATTTTTGACCAAAATTAAACTTACCTGCAGGTACAGGACGTTTTACTTTGCTTAAATAACCACCTACTATCATCATCCATCTGATATCATAACTTGCAGGAAGCATTCTTTTAATCCAGCATAAAAACATAGGGATTATAGAGATGATAAATAAAACCGTTGCAAAAGCGTGTAAATTTTTACAAACTCTTACAAAAAGTCCACCTCCAAAAGTCGCCCCAAACATCATCACAAAGCCAGTTGGCACTAAAATCACCCAAGAAATTGCCGCGATAAAATGAAAAAGTCTTTCAAATAATGTAAAAGCATAAATTTTCTTTCCATCGTGTGAAAATTGTTTAGGTCCTATAACCATATAATGCAAAGCAAATGCAGACAACACGGCAATAACAGCAATTAAAGCTATAGTAGCTATATATTCACCTTGCAAAGTTGTCCAAAGTTTGCCAAAAGTTTCATAATTTGAGATATTTGTAATACGATGAAAATCCCAAATTTGAGTATCTTGTCCCATTCTCTCACTACCATAAGCAAATAAACTTACTACGCTTAATAAAAGCGTTGCAAATACTTTTCTCATAAGCGCTCCTTTCCTGTGTAAGCAATCTTCCATTCCAAACTTTCCGAAGGATTTGGAATGCCATAATTTCTATTCATAAGTCTATTATGATAAATCTCTTCTATTTTAGAACTTTCGCCTACTAAAAGTGCTTTTGTTGAACACATCGCAGCACATACAGGAACTTTACCTTCTGCAATACGATTTTGACCATAAAGTTCTCTTTCTTTTTCTGAATTTGTTGCTTCAGGGCCACCTGCACACATAGTACATTTATCCATAATGCCTTTATTTCCAAAAACACTATCTTTTGGAAATTGTGGTGCGCCAAAAGGACAAGCATAAAGACAATATCCGCAACCTATGCAAATTTCTTTATCATGCAAAACAATACCATCAGCACGGATATAAAAACAATCCACAGGACAAACGATAGAACAAGGAGCATCATCACAATGCATACAAGAAATAGAAGTTGAAACTTCTTTTCCTTGAATTCCTTCATTTAAAGTAATCACACGGCGACGGCGAATGTGAATAGGAAGCTCATGTGCTTCATCACAAGCTACCGCACAACCATTACAATCAATACAACGCTCATTATCACAAAAGAATTTCAAGCGTTCTTTTTCCAAATTTGCAAAATTTACCTTACTCATTTTCCATCCTTACTGATTCTACAAAGCCCACCTTTAGTCTCTGGAATCTGACACATAATATCATAACCATAATTTGTTACCGTATTAGCACTTTCTCCGCTTGCATAAGGCTTAGTTCCTTCTGGGAAGTTATGTGTTAAATCCACACCTTGCATTACCCCTGTAAAATGGAAAGGTAAGAAAATCATATCTTTTGCTACACCTGGATTAACCTTCACTCTTACATGAATTTTAGTACCCTCTGGAGAATGCACCCAAATCATATCTCCTGCTTTAATGTCTTGCTCTTTTGCTAATTCAGGATTGATCTCACAAAACATTTCAGGTGTTAAACGCGTTAGATACATAGATGCTCTATTTTCCATACCCGCACCATTTAAATTCACAAGTCTTGCAGTAACAAGATTAAGCGGGAATTCTTTAGAATAATCCTTAGCTTGTTGCACAGAAACAAATTTAGTATCCACGCGATAAAGTGCTTTTTGATCTTCAAAACTTGGATATTTTTGTACCAAATCGTTTCTTGGAGAATGTAAAGGCTCACGGTGGAGTGGAATTTTATCTTTAAAAGTCCAAACTACAGCTCTAGCTTTAGCATTTCCATAAGGAACTATGCCTTTTTCTATACATTTAGTTGCTATGATATTGCTATCATCATAAGACCAAGTTGATCCCATTTTTTCTTTTTCTTGGGCACTTAAAGTAATGCCTAAAACTTTTTCTATATTATCCTTAGTAATTTGTGGATAACCTGTATCAATAGGCGAATTTAAAGGTGCATTTTTAGCAAGTAAACTCTCTCCTTCATACTCAAGTCCAAAATTGTTTCTAAAGCCCATACCACCTTTTGCTACTTCAATGTCGGTATTATAAAGTACAGGAGAACCTGGGTGTTTATCACTCCAACAAGGCCAAGGAAGCCCGTAATACTCGCCAGCAACTTCGTCTTTTCCTTCTAAAGTTACCTCATCAAATTTATCCCAGTATAAAGTATGCTTTTTAAGCCTTTCAGGACTCCAACCATTAAGCCCTATACTTCTAACTGCTTTTGCAATTTCTCTTGTTGCATTTTCAGGCCAAACGATCTCACCTTTTTCATCGCGTAAAGTCTTGGTAAAGTCTTCATAAAAGCCTAATTTTTTAGCAAGCTCAAATAAAATTTCTTGATCTTCCATGCTTTCATAAAGTGGATCTACAACTTTAAATCTCCATTGTCCGCTACGATTTGTTGCTGTTACACTTCCGCTTGTTTCAAACTGTGTTGCTGCAGGTAAAAGATAAATTCCATCTTTTCTTTCTGCGATAATCCCTGCTTCATTTACAAAAGGATCAGCCAAAACTAAAAGCTCTAAAGCTTCTAAACCTTCTTTAACCTTAGCTTGTTGTGCGGTTGAAGTGATACCATTTCCCATAACTACTAAAGCTTTTAAAGGCGTTCCTGCATTATCGATAGCATCATTGCCATCTTTTCCATTTAAAGCTGCTGCCCACCATCTAGCAAGTGAAAGTCCGGTTTTATGCATCCAATCTTTACTTACAAAATTTCCTAAAAGCCACTCATAATCTACGCCCCAAATTTTGGCATAGTATCTCCAAGTCGCTTCATTTAAAGGATAATAACCAGGTAAATTTTCGCTTAAACAAGCCATGTCCGAAGCACCTTGAACATTATCGTGTCCGCGTAAGATATTAACTCCGCCGCCAAATTTACCTATATTTCCAAGTACCATTTGTACAATAGGTGCTAAACGCGTATTTGAAGTTCCTACGGTATGTTGAGTTAAACCCATAGCCCAAATAAGCGTAGTTGGTTTATTTTTAGCTACTTCGTGAGTAATTTGCACTAAAAGTTCTTTAGAAATTCCTGTAACATTTTCTACTTCTTCAGCTGTCCATTTTGCTGCTTCTTCACGAATTTTATCGATTCCAAAAACTCTTTCATCGAGATATTTTGTATCTTCTAAACCTTCATCAAAGATAATTTTTAGCATTCCATACATGAAAGCAATGTCAGTTCCCGGACGAATTCTTGCATAAATATCTGCCTTAGCTGCACTTTTTGTAAATCTAGGATCTACAACAATAAGCTTTGCGCCTTTTTCTTTTGCTTTTAAGAAATGTCTAAAACCCACAGGGTGATTTACCGCTGGATTTGCCCCAATGATAATGATACATTTACTTCTTTGAATGTCTCCAAGATGGTTTGTCATAGCGCCATAACCAAATGTATTCGCCACACCGGCGACTGTTGCGCTGTGTCAAATTCTAGCTTGATGATCTACATTGTTCGTTCCAAAAAACGCTGCAAATTTACGCACATAATAAGCTTGTTCATTGCTCATTTTTGCAGAACCTAAAAACATAACACTTTCAGGATTTTCTTTACGATAAGCAGCTAGTTTTTCTCCAATCTCACTTAAAGCTTGCTCATAACTTATGCGTTTCCATTCTCCATTTTCTTTTTTCATAGGATATTTTAAACGCACATGCGAACGCACCATATCGATCATATCAGATCCCTTGCAGCAATGTCCACCTGAACTCACAGGATGATCTTGAGCAATTTCTTGACGCACCCAAACACCATTTTGCACTTCTGCAATAATCCCACAGCCTACAGAACAGGCTGTACAAACTGTTTTTACTTTTTTACTACCTTCGTACGCTTCTTTAAGCTCATCAGCACTCGCTTCTCTTAAAGTTTCACTTCTAGCAAGCAACGGTGTTGCTAGGCTTGAAAGTGCTGCCATTTTAAGAAAAGAACGACGCGTAAGCTTGATATTTTCACCTACACTTGACATTACTCAGCCTTTATATAATAATTTTCCCAATTAGCACTTCTTTGAAAAAGCACTTCTTTTTTCTTACTTTTACCTTTAACTAAATCTTTTCTTTCTTCATCTTTAGCTAGAGCTAAAGTCGTACTACCAAGCACTCCAGCAGCCCCTAAGGCAAAAGCGGATTTTTTAAGAAATTCCCTGCGATTTTTCACGAGTCCTCCTTTGTTTATTTGCTTCTCTTCTTAAAAATTCTGAACGCGATAGATCGTTTTGCACTTTTTTAGAATTTATTTTTACAGGTTTTTCTACTTCAAAGCAAAATCTTTCAAATTCCATAAAAGCCAATGCAATACTTGAAATTTCCTTGTATAAATTCGCATTTTTATTCATGAAAACATCACCTAAAAACTCATCGATGTTTTTATTGATCACTTTTTCAAAAAGTTCTTTGGCTAAATCATCTTCATTTTGCCTTAAAAATTCACTCATCAACAATAAACAAAATCCAACACTATCTTCACTTTCTTTAAAAAATTTTTCATTGCGTCTTATTTTACTTTTGACTAAAATTTGACGCACACAAAGTAAAGGATTTGAATTTTCAAAACCTTCTTCTATGTAAGAAAAAGTCGTTGGAATGCTATTTTTAAGACTTAAAAAAAGCAAATCATATTCTTTAAAAAATGCTTGTATAGAATTTTCATCATCTAAATGCTTGAGCAAGATATCAAAATTTGATTTTAAATTTTCATCAAATAAACATTCTTGCATTGTCTTTAAATACTCTTGTAATTTTGACAATCTTTCTTCAGAAAATGAAAAAACAAAAAGCTCTCCTAGACATTGATAATAAAGACTTCTAGCTAATCTTAATTTTTCCAAATCCATTAAAGCCTCCATGCATTCAAAATTTTCAAAAATAGCTTTAAATTTTGCTTGAATGAATATTATGCAAAATATACCTAATATTCATTTTAAAGCCGATTTTTAAATCGATTTATCTTAATACTATTTGATTTAAAAATCACTGAATTTCAATAAAATTCTATAAGGACTTAAAATCTTAAAAAATCATACCAAAGTATTAAAAATTAGATATTTAAGTTGATTTTATATTTGAAAAAATAAAATACTTTGTATAAAATTTATGTCTTTGATTTTTTCCAAGTAAAATTAACATTTTATGCAAATTATAAATAATACTAATTTCTTAAAGAATAATCCTTATAAGAAAATTCTCTTATCATTTGAAGTTCATTTTTATGGTCTAAAAGCATAAGATTTGGAAGTCTTATACCATTAAAAGTTGTGTTTTTCACAATGGTGTAATGAATTTGATCTAAAAAAACAATTTTATCGCCGATTTTAAGCTTTTTATCAAAGGCATATTCTCCCATTACATCACCTGCTAAACAAGTATTTCCAGTAAGCAAATAAGCAAATTCGTTTTCTTTTAAGTCTGAAATTTTTTCATTTTCTCTTGTGGCTAAAATTCTAGCATTTAAAACTTCACTTGTATAAGGCATGATGATAGTATCTGGCATATGCGCTTCGCTTGAAGTGTCTAAAATAGCAATTTGCTTTTCATTTTCTATGATATCTACTACACTAGCCACTAAATTTCCTGTTTGCCAACCTACCGCTTCACCTGGTTCAAGATAAACTTGCACGCTATATTTATCACTGAAATTTTTACACAAAGCAATAAGTTTTTCAACATCATAGCCTTTTTTAGTGATGTGATGTCCTCCTCCAAAATTCACCCATTTCATTTGCCCTATCCATTTGCCAAATTTCTCTTCAAAAACCTTTAAAACAGCTTCTAAAGCATCAGCACTTTCTTCGCAAAGTGCGTGAAAATGAAGTCCTTCTATAGCATTTAAATCCACATTTTCAAAATCTTTAGCACGAATTCCAAGTCTTGAGTATCTTCCACAAGGATTGTAAAGTTCTTTTGGAGCTAGAGAAAATTCAATATTACAACGAAGGCCTAAGGAATTTTTTTGTGTTTTGCTTTGAAATTTATGAAATTGAGCTAAAGAGTTAAACACTATATGATGAGATAAACTGGCTATTTCACCTATTTCATCTTCTTTAAAAGCAGGAGAATAAGTATGAATTTCTTTATCCATGTATTCTTTAGCAAATTTTGCTTCCCAAAGTCCGCTACAAGTACAACCTTTTAGATATTCTCCGACAATTTTCATCGCTCCTGAAAAAGCAAAACCTTTTAAAGCTAAAAGCACTTTAGCACCACTTTTTTCGCCAACACTTGCTAAAAGCTCGCAATTTTTTCTTAATTTATCTTCTTCTAAAATATAAGCTGGGGTTTGAATATTTTCATAAAACATTATTTTTCCTTGATTAAATTGCTAAAATCATAACAAAATTAAACCAAATTTTCAAAATAAATATTTACTAAAACTAAAAAAATAATGACTATAATACAAAAAATCAAGCAAAAGGAAAAACTAATGAATAGAAGAAATTTTTTAAAATTTAATGCACTTACTCTAGCAAGTATGGGTGTAGCCTATGCAAATCCTATGCACGATATGCACTCCATGCATAAAAATCATTCTATAAATCATGACTTAGATACTTCTTTTATAAACTTTGCTCCAAAAAATTTAAAGCTTTTAGATCCAAAACAATTCCCCCAAGGAGAAATTTTAAAAGCCTTGCCTTTACTCAAAAATGAAAGTAAAGAAAAAAATATTTTTCGTGCTACCCTAGAAATCAAAGAAAATTATATAGAGCTTATCAAAAGTAAAAAAACCTTATTTTATACTTACAATGGTCTAGTACCTGCTCCAAAAATAGAAGTTTTTGAAGGAGATAAACTTGAAATTTTAGTCAAAAATAAACTCAAAGAAGCTACAACTATACATTGGCATGGCGTTCCTGTGCCACCTGATCAAGATGGAAGCCCACATGATCCTATCTTAGCAGGAGAAGAAAGAATATATCGTTTTGAAATTCCTCAAGATAGCGCAGGAACTTACTGGTATCATCCACACCCTCATTATACCACTTCTAAACAAGTTTTTATGGGTTTAGCAGGGGCTTTTGTGATCAAAGCAAAAAAAGATGCTTTAAGTCATTTAAAAGAAAAAGATTTGATGATTAGCGATTTGCGTCTTGATGAAAACGCTCAAATTCCAAACAACAACCTAAATGATTGGCTAAATGGTAGAGAAGGAGAATTTGTACTCATCAATGGACAATTTAAACCTAAAATCAAACTCGCCACAAACGAACGCATACGCATTTATAATGCTACTGCGGCAAGATATTTAAATTTACGCATACAAGGAGCTAAGTTTATACTTGTTGGTGCTGATGGTGGACTTATAGAAAAAGCTATTTACAAAGAGGAACTTTTCTTAAGTCCTGCTTCTCGCGTAGAAGTTTTAATCGATGCTCCAAAAGATGGAGAATTTAAGCTAGAAAGTGCTTATTATGATAGGGATAAAATGATGGTAAAAGAAGAACCTAATACCCTATTTCTAGCCAATATTAGCCTAAAAAAAGAAAATTTAGAACTTCCAAAAAATTTAAAAATTTTCAAACCTTTAGAAGAGCCTAAGGAATTTAAAGAAATAATCATGAGTGAAGATCATATGCAAATGCATGGTATGATGGGAAAAAGTGAAAGCGAATTAAAAATCGCTCTTGCGTCTATGTTTTTAATCAATGGTAAAAGCTATGATTTAAAACGCATTGATTTAAGCTCCAAGCTTGGAGTAGTTGAAGACTGGATAGTGATAAATAAATCTCACATGGATCATCCTTTCCACATACACGGCACGCAATTTGAACTCATCTCATCAAAACTCAATGGCAAAGTTCAAAAAGCCGAATTTAGAGCCTTAAGAGATACTATAAATGTGCGTCCTAATGAAGAGTTAAGACTTAGAATGAAACAAGATTTTAAAGGACTTAGAATGTATCATTGCCATATTTTAGAACATGAAGATTTAGGAATGATGGGAAATTTAGAAGTAAAGGAATAAAATGGTAAAAGTGGAATTTTTAGGCCCTATAAATAAAGAAAATTTAGAACTTGAAGTAAAAAATTTAAAAGAATTAAAAGAAATTTTGCAAAAAGATGAGAGTTTAAAAGAATGGCTAGAACTTTGTGCCGTATCTTTAAACGATGAAATCATTTTTGATGAAAACACTAAGTTAAAAGATGGTGATAAAATAGCACTTTTACCGCCAGTTTGTGGGGGTTAAATGAAACATTTTACACTCTATCAAGGTTCTTTAGATATTCCTAAAATTTATAGCCAATGGTATGAATTTGCCAAGAATAAAAACTGCGGTGCTTTGCTGACTTTTTGTGGTATTGTGCGTGAAGAAGGAGGCATTGAGGCACTTAGTTTTGATATTTATGAACCGCTTTTAAAAAAATGGTTTGATGAGTGGCAAAAAAGAGTAGATTTTGATGGTATTAGCTTGCTTTTTGCTCACTCTATAGGCGATGTGGCGGTTCATGAAAGCTCTTATTTTGCAGGAATTTTAAGCAAACAAAGAAAATTAGGACTTAAACTCCTTAATGAATTTGTTGAAGATTTTAAAGCAAGCGCACCCATTTGGAAGTATGATGTGATAAACAAAGAAAGAATTTATGCCAAAGAAAGATCAACCAAACTTTGCGGTGCAGGACTTTTAAAAGGATAAAAAATGTTAATGTCTTATGAAGAAAGTTTAAAAATTTTACACTCTCATATCAAAACTTATGAAAAGATTGAAAAAATAGCTCTTACAGAGTGTTTAGGACGCATTTTAGCTCAAGACATAAAAGCCCTTAAAAATCAGCCTGAATTTCCAACTTCGGCTATGGATGGTTATGCGATCAAATTTGAAGATCAAGATAAGCCTTTAAAAATTTTAGGCCTCACACCTGCAGGCACTATGCCACAATTTAGCGTGCAAAATGGTACTTGTGTAAAAACCTTTACAGGCTCACTCATGAGCGAAGGAAGCGATACTTTAGTCCCTGTTGAAAATGTACGCGTAGAAAATGATACTCTTTTTATAGAAAAAAAAGTTCCCCAAGCTTTTGCCGTGCGTGCGGTAGGAGAAAACTATAAAAAAGATGAAATTTTACTCAAAAAAGGCACAAGGTTAAATTATAGCGAAATAGCTCTTTTAGCTGAACTTGGATTTTTTCACATTGGTGTGTTTATAAAGCCTATTGTAGGGGTTTTAAGCAGTGGAAGTGAGATAAAAGATCTAGGAGAAGCCTTGGAAAATCCTGCTCAAATCCGCTCTTCAAATCATATCGCCATAGCTAATTTAGCTAAAAATTTAAATTGCGATACAAGGGTTTTTCCTCTTTTAAAAGATGATGAAAAAGCCACTTTTTCTACCCTTGAAAGCGCTTTGCAAAGTTGTGATATTTTGATTACAACAGGCGGGGTTTCTATGGGGGATTTTGACTTTTTAAAAAAAGCTGTAAAAGAATATGAAATCATCATCGATAAAGCCGACATAAAACCAGGTAGACATATCAAAATAGCCAAGGCTAATGAAAAATTCATCATCGCCTTACCAGGTTTTCCTTACTCGGCTATGGTAATGTTTAATCTTTACGCAAGAGAGATTTTAAACTCTTGGTTACTTCAACCTAAAGACTATATTTGCAAGGCCTTTTTACAAGGAAGTTACAAGAAAAAAACACCTTATTTGGAATTTGTCGCTTGTAATGTGGAATTTAAAAATGGACGCATTTTAGCCAATCTTGAAGGTAAGAAAGAAGGCTCTAGTGCGATTATAAACAATCTTAACAATAAAGCTGCCCTTATGGTGGTACCAAAAGAATGTGAAATTTTAGAAAATGAAAGTTTAGTGGATATTATCTTTATGCCTTAAAATTATTTAAATAATTTTATTTCGATTTTAATCAACCCTAAATTTCAATAAGTTTCAAATTTACAACCTCCTTTTAGTGAAGTAATTAGCCCTAGCAGAGTTTCAATCCACTAGGGTTTTTTAGTCCCTTTTTAAATTTCTTTATGGTAAAATCATAGTCCTTCACGATTTGAAAATACTTTAGTTTTAGTCCCTTTTTAAATTTCTTTATGGTAAAATCAATAATGCTGACCTATCATTAAAATTAGGGTTTTAGTCCCTTTTTAAATTTCTTTATGGTAAAATAAATTGAATTTAATAATAAATTTATGCGTAGTTTTAGTCCCTTTTTAAATTTCTTTATGGTAAAATTAGATGAAGTTCAAATGCTTATTTTTGGTGGTTTTAGTCCCTTTTTAAATTTCTTTATGGTAAAATAGATATTTACCAGATAATGAAAATTTCGGGGTTTTTTCATGAAAAATAGCAAAAATTATGCTATAATCTCATAAGAAATTTAAAAAGGGACTAAAATAAAGAGTTTGCGGGACTCTGCGGGGTTACAATCCCCTAAAACCGCTTTTAAAATTCAAATAAATTTTGCTGATGATATTTTTCTTGTTTTTTGTTTATTTGAATTTCTTCGTTATTTGAATTTTTATATTTAAATTCTCCATGACTATCTATATCAAAAAGCGTTAAATTGGTTTCGTTATTAACTTTTTCGTTAAAAACTATGCCACCAAGCAAAAGCTCCATTTTATCAAACTGCTTTTCAGTGATGATTAAAGCCCTTACATTTCCATAAGGTGGCAAAATCTTTTTTACATTTTCAATAGAACTTTTTGCAGAACTTAAACCCTTGCAAATACGCATATAAACGCTAAATTGCAACATAAAATAACCTAATTTTATAAGATTGTTTCTAAATTTACTTGCTAGTTTTTGCTCTTTTTTACTTTTAGTTGGCACATCAAACATCAAAAGCACACGCATAAATTTATCTTCAATCATCAAATTTTACTATCTTTAGCTCATCTTCATACAATAAAGCATTTTTAAAATTTGCCACATAATGATTTATCGCTCTGTTTAAAGGATAATTTTGCCCATCAAAATTGATTTTGCTTTGCAAATTGCCAATCAACGCTCTTTTGTCATCTTTGCTTAAAAACTCACTTTCACCCTTAAGCTTTAAAACACAATCATCAACACTAGCCCTAAACACTTCTATCAAATCATCGCAAAGCGCAAAAGAATTATAAATATTATCGTGCTTTATGCCAAGCCAAGGCAAAAGCCCACTTATACAAACTGCTCTAATAATACAAGCCCTAATGATTGCATAGCCATAATTTAAAGCAGAATTTTCAAAGCAAAGCTCATCTCTTGAAAAAGAAACACCAAACAAAGTTTTAAAATAAAGCGCCGCCGCAACAGCTTCGATATTTTTACTATCATTTAAGCTTACTTTTTTAGCCAAATTTATAAGCTCATTGCTTTGCTCTATTTTATTGTGTTTTTTCAAAACAAAGGCTTGATTTAGGATTTTGTTTTTAATGATTTTTTGCCATAAAATAGCCTTTTTTTGAGCACTTACATTTATTTGTTCTTTTGCGATTTTTGCACTTTGAAAATGCCCTAAAAAAGGAGTAAAAACACCATTTATACTATGAGTTTCATCGCAGGTTAGCAAGATGATTTTATGCTTTGCAAAAGCGTTAAAAAGTGCGGAACTAAGGCTTGCTTGTAAGCTTTCTAAAATGATGATATTTATATCTTTTAAAAACAATTTGGCTATATTTTCATCTTGCTTAATCACAAGATGATTTAGCTCTAAATTTAGCTTGGCATTAGAGCTAATAAGCAGTGTTTTAAAAACTTCATCGTAACTCATTTTTTAAAATCTTCTCTTTGTCTAAACTCAGCCTTTGTCACTTCTCCAAGTGCTGAAACTATGTATTTTTCAAATACTTTTAGATTTTGAATTCCTATGCTTTTTGCGATTACTTCTTTTTCATTTGCATTTTTAAACAATATTTTTTGATTTTTGCTTAGCGTTTCAAATTTATTATCGTGTTTTGAAACAATCAAACTAACAGTAGAGCTTGTAAAAGCATTAAAATAAACAAGTTCTGGCTCTTGCATATCTTTAGTTTGAATTAAAATCAAACTATCTTTGTATAAAGAAAAGCAAAACTCATAATTTTCATCCATTAAAATCCAATCTTTTATAAGACCTGACTTTTTATCTTTACCTTGCACCACGGCTTTATTTGGTAATACTTTTAAAGCAAAATCCATAGTATAAATTGGCACAGCATAAAATTTATTTGTCTTTTTGTGTTTAAAAATATCCACTCTAAACATATCGCCATTTTTAACAATTTTACCATTTACTTTGCGGATTTTACCAAGCTCTAGGGCTTTTAAAACTCCTTCTTTTCCGCCGTATGATTGATAGAATTCTTCTTCTTTTCTAAATGTTTCTTCGTGTAAGGCTCCGCTTGGCTTTTTTCTCTCAGGTTTTGAGACAAAAATTTCATCAATTTTATCTAAAACCTTTTGCCTAAAACCACTAAAAGGCTCAAAAAACTTCCTTTTGTTTTTATAATCTAATTCACTAATTTTTTTTGCATAAAGTTCTGCACTGTTGCTTTCTTGCTCTTTTTTAAAATCTGAAAAAGCCTTTACGATAGAGTTGTTTGCATAAGCTATAATTACCGCATCGATGGCGTGATGAAGATGATTATTTCTATCTTTAGTGCTAAAGCCCCAAGTGTGTCTTAAAGCCGATGTTAGCATACCGCTTTTTGCTTCTACATGCACTTTTGAGCCTTTTTGTATGTCATTTAACTTTGTATTTTCATCATCGCTTAAAGGTAAAAAATCTAAATAATCTTTAGTATAGTTTAAAACAAGCCTTGCGATGTAGCGAGTATCGTTTAGATTTCTATCTTTAAAGTCTTTTTGCTCTTTGTCTTTATAGTTTTTATCTAAAATTCTTTTTTGCTTTTTAGTAGGCAAATTTTTTGCTAAAACTTCAATTTTCTGCCATTTTGTACTATCATTGCCAAAGGCTTCAAAGGGGGTTTTATTAAGCTTTTCTTGATTTTGCTTGGTAAAAACTAAAACCTTATTCATATAAGAATCATCAAAACTTCTAGAATAAGGGTAAATATGGTCAATTTCAAGCATTTTTTCATCTTGCAAATCGCTAAGTTTAATCTTTTCTCCACTATAAGCACAAAATTCTTTTTGTTCTTTAAATAATCTTAATTTTAAAATATTTTTATTATTTATTTTTAAGCCTAGTTTTTCACACTCAAGCTCGGCGTCTTTTTTGGCCTTGTAGTTTTCATTTTGCTCTTTTTCTATTTTAGCTCTTTGGCTGTGATTTTTACCTACTTCTCTTGCTAATTCAATGTTTATTTTATGCACTTTGCCGTATTTTTTAAGTAAAGCATTTAAGACCTTTCTGTATTCTTTAATCGCCCTTAAAACTACAGGATTAGTTACCTCATCTTTATAATAAGTTTCATTAAATGCGGGTAAAAAATCTTTTTTATCTTCATTGATTACTACTTTTAAATTAAGCTCATTACAAGCTTCATCGTATTTTTTACCTTCAAGCATTAAAGGAGTGATAAGTTTTAAGGCTTTAAAACTTATATTTAAATGGTCTTTAAATTCCAATTTGCTTAAACTATCAATTTGATTTTGATTTAAATCGTATTTTGCTAAAGCCTTTTTAAGCTTAATCTCATCTTTTATAAGGGTAATATCTTTTGCTATTTCATTTAAATCATCTTGGCTTAAACTATGATCACCTAGGGCTTTTATAAATTCTTTATATTTTTTAAACTCAATAAAATAAGTTCCTTTTTCTCCTTTAAATTCATAATCATCACTTAAACCCAAAAGCTTTTTTGTTTGTTTATAAGTTAGAGTGCCGTTTTTTAAAACTTCATTCAAAAGCGTGTTTAAATCATCTTTTGTATATAAAATTCCTTCAGTATTTTTAAGATTGTTTAAAAGATTGATAATTCTTGTAAGTGCTATAAACATAAAAGCTAAAGGCGAATTTTTTGGCGCTCTTTTTTCATCGGTAAAAAAACTACAATTTCCCACCAAATGAGAAAAATCTTTTAAAGCCCTTTTATAAAATGCTACACTAAGCACCTCTTCTTCAAATTTTTTTGAAAAAGAAAAGCCAAATTCTCTTTGTTTTTTAAAAATAAGCTTTAATTCATCTTTTAAAAAACTTTGCGCTATGCAGCGTTCATAACTTTCTTTTTTATTTCTAACATTTATAAATTCTTTGGAATTTTCTTTGAATTTTTGAAAATACTCTTTATAAAGATACTCTCCCACACTTTGATAATTTACTAGTTTTTCTTCATTTTGCTTGATAGCTTTTAAAATTTCACTCTTTTCTTCATTATCGCTATTTTTTATATTATCATAACCACGCCTTTTTGCAATATGTAAAATCACTCTTGCAAAATCTTGCTTACTTAAAAGCTCGTTTAAAGCTCTAAATCTTAACTCATAAGGGCTAATTAAAGAGCCTTTATAAGCCTTAGCTAAACTTTCATCAAAGCTTTGATAATCTTCGTAATTTAACTTAAATTCATTTGCGATTAAATGTTTTAAGTGATTTAGCCTTGCTTTGCGTCTAGCAAGGCGTTTTCTAGCACTTCTTGCAAGGCGTCTTGGTAAGGCTAGGGATTCTCCTGTTTTAGGATTTTCAGCCTTTGTAAAAATCCTAACTCCGCAATCTTTTAACTCATCATTTTCGCTAAATGCCCAGCCAATAGAGCTTATTCCTATATCAAATGCCAAAATTCTTGCCACACTAGATCCTTTTTAATATTTATGATTTGTTTATAATTATAATATAAAAATCATTTTTTATACAAACATAAACCTTTCAGTAACCAAACTATACATATTATTAATTTTATAATGCAAAAAATAAGTAAAATTTTAAATGAAAAATATTTATTAGTTAAATTTTAGCTAAAATAAAATAAAAGCTAATAATAACCTTAGGAGAAATCATGCCAATTTTTATGATATGTTCTACACTTTTAGCGGTAATTGTTGTTGCTTATTATATACTCAAAAAATACAATCCCATTTTTGTATTTTTTCTTTCAGGTATTATCTTGCTTATTTTTGCTTTTTATATCACAGGAACACCTATACCAAAAGCTCCAAGCAGAGAACATACAAGCTTTTTGAATGTTTTACTTGATAGCTATGCTTTTATCACAGCGACTTTTAAAAGTCAGCTTTCTGGAGTAGGGCTTATTATCATGAGTGTGGCAGGTTTTGCTGTCTATATGAAACATATCAATGCTTCGGCAAAACTTGCTTTTTTAGCAAATAAACCCTTAGGAAAAATCAAAAATAAATACTTGATTTTAAGTGGAACTTTTGTTGTTGGAATGGCTTTAAAAATCGTCATTTCTAGCTATGCTGGATTGCTTTTGCTTTTGTTAGCATGTATTTATCCTGTTTTAATCTCACTTAAAATCCGTCCTATTACAGCTGTATGTGTGCTTTCTTTAATTGCACTTGATTATGGTCCAAAAGATGGAAATTCAATCAATATGGCAGATATGGTAGGACAAAGTGATAATGTCGTAGGGCTTTTTTTAAATTACCAAATTTATAGTGTGATTGCCTATGTTGTAGCTATTGCCATCTTGATTCCTTTTTATTTTGCTTGGATTGATAAAAGAGATAAAGAAAAAGGTGTTTTAAATGATGAAGTTGAAATTCCGCAAATCATTGATCCTAAATGCCCTACTTTTTACATACTCTTTCCTTGGTTACCTGTTGTATTTTTATTTACAGCGTATTTTTTTACTATCAAGCTTGATGTTGTAACAGCAAATTTTGTAAGCATTTCTTTAGTTTTTCTTGTTGAATTTGCAAGACACAGAAATGCTAGAAAATTAGGCGAAGATATAATGGTGATTTTAAAAGCTATGGCTGAAATTTTTATCTCAGTCGTAAGCATAATCATCGCTGCTGGAGTATTTGCTGAAGGCATTAAAGCACTTGGTGGAGTTAATATCCTTGCTAACGCGGTTTCAAATCTTGGAACAGGAAATTTTGCATGGTTTGGAATTCTTTTGAGTATAGCTATTTTAAGCTTTTTAGTTTATTTTGCCACAGTGATTATGGGAAGTGGAATTGCTGCTTTTAATGCTTTTGGCAAACTAGCTCCTGATATAGCTACAAAATTAGGCGTTGCACCTATTACTCTAGTTTTACCTATAGAAATTGCATCTTGTTTAGGTCGTGCAGCTTCACCAATAGCAGGCGGAATCATAGCTTTAGCTGGATTTGCAAAAGTAGCTCCAATGGATATTATAAAACGAACCACTCCTCTTTTACTTATCGCTATGCTTGTAAATGTACTCGTAGCCTTTTATCTAGCACAAACCAATCCTTTGCCAAAAGAACAAAACACTACAAAAATAGAACTTAAAATACAAAAATAAAGCGTATTGACGCTTTATTTTCACTCTAAAACAATACCTTCATTAATGCAAATTTCGCCGATAATAAAGGCATCTGAATTTTCTAAAACCTTACTTACATTAGAAGGATCTACAACCATTACTAAACCCACTCCCATGTTAAAGCTTCTATACATTTCGCTTTCTTCTACAGCCTGTCCTATAGTATAAAAAATTTCAGGAGTTTTAAGATGATGTTTGCGTATAGTTGCACCCATACCACGAGGTAAAACGCGTGGTAAATTTTCTACTAAACCACCCCCTGTAATATGTGCTAGAGCACTGATATAAGGCTTTAGTGTAAGAAAATCACGTACATAAATCCTTGTAGGTTCTAACAAAATATCAATTAAATTTTTACCCTCTATCTTGTCATCAAATTTTAATTTTAAACTTTCAAAAAGTACTTTTCTAGCTAAAGAATAACCATTTGAATGAAGTCCTGAACTAGGAAGTGCCAATAAAATATCACCATTTTTAACAAATTTACTTCTATCAATCTCATCTTCTTCAGCCATACCCACTGCAAAACCCGCAAGATCAAAATCATCTTTTGCATACATTCCAGGCATTTCAGCAGTTTCTCCGCCAATTAATGCACAATTTGCCATCTTACATCCCTTGGCAATACCTGATACAACAGCCTTTGCTACTTCTACTTCGAGCTTGGCTGTAGCATAATAATCTAGGAAAAACAAAGGCGTAGCAAAATTACAAATCAAATCATTCACACACATTGCTACTAAATCTTGCCCTATAGCATCATATTTTTTAGCATCAATTGCCAAGCGAAGCTTAGTACCAACCCCATCTGTTGCACCTAAAATCACAGGCTTTTTAAAACCACTTGGCATTCTAAAAGCACCAGCAAAAGAACCAATTCCACCTACAACATTATCATTAAAAGTTTCTTTAACCAAAGGTTTTATAGCCTCTACAAAGGCATTTCCATTATCTATACTTACGCCTGCATCTTCATATGAAATTTTCATTTATTTTCCTTTAAGAAGTAAAAAGGTATTTTAACGAAAAAAGTTTTAATAAGGCATAAGATGAAAAATGCTTTTTTTGTAACCGCTTCAATTGCTTGTGGTAAAAGCACTTTTATAGAAATAGCGAATTCTTTAGGCTTTAAAAGCATTAGCGCAGATAAAATCACTCATAAAATTTTAGATGAAAATGCTTTAGAACTTGAAAAGATTTTTTCTCCCTTTAGTTTAAAAAATTTACTCACAAAAGAAAAGAAAATCGATAGAAAAATCCTTGGAGAAATTGTTTTTAATAATAAAGAAGCTAAAAAAATCTTAGAAAATTTCACTCATCCTAAAATTCGAGCTAAAATTTTAGAACAAATGCAAATTCTAGATAAGGAAAATAAAGCTTTTTTTGTAGAAATTCCTCTTTTTTTTGAAAGCGGTGCTTATGAAAATTTAGGCAAAGTCATAGTAATTTACACACCTAAAGAATTAAGCCTTAAAAGAATCATGCAAAGAGATAAGCTCAGCTTAGAAGCTGCAAAAGCAAGACTTGATTCTCAAATAGATATTGAAGAAAAACTTAAAAAAGCAGATTTTATCATTAAAAATACTAATTCTTATGCCGATTTTAGGCAAGAATGTGTTAAAGTAATACAAGAAATTTCTAAAGGAAAAATGTGAAATTTTATAAATATTGTGCAAGTGGGAATGATTTTGTCATAACAAATGCTGATAGAAAAGAAGATAGAAGTGCTTTAGCTAAAGAACTTTGTAATCGTTATGAGGGTATAGGTGCGGATGGCTTTATCGTGATATTGCCTCATGAAAAATACGACTTTGAATGGGAATTTTATAATAACGATGGCTCAAGGGCTGCTATGTGTGGCAATGGCTCAAGGGCTGCGGCACATTTTGCACATCATATTAACAAAATAAATCCTAACATGAGTTTTTTAACCGGTGCAGGAGTAATAAAAGCAAAGGTAAATCAAGATAGAGTTGAAGTGTCTTTAGGCAAAATAAAAAGCGTGCAAAATACTTTTGAAGAATTAGGAAAAACTTGGCAACTTTGCGACACTGGAGTTCCACATCTAGTGCATTTTTGTCAAAATTTAGATGAATTTGATACAATGCTTTGTCAAAAAATGAGACAAAAATATAATGCCAATGTAAATTTTGTAAAAATTTTAGATGAAAATTATTTAAAAGTTCGCACCTATGAACGCGGAGTTGAAGATGAAACCTTAGCTTGTGGCACAGGAATGGGGGCTTGTTTTTATCTGGCATTTTTAAATAAAAAAGTACAAAATAAAGTTAAAATAACTCCTAAAAGTGGTGAAGAGGTGGGGTTTGCATATAAAAATGAAGAATTGTTTTTTGAAGGAAAGGTAAAGTATTGTTTTGAAGCCAATTATAATTTTTCTTAGTTTTTTTCTAATCCCACTTTTTGCTGATGATCTAAAGAGTGGATTTGGAGAGGAATATTATAAACTTGATATAGATCAAAAAAGACAAATTTTTTTTATAAAAATGAATGAAATGTTTAATCAAAGCTTTAAAAAAATTGAGCAAGAAAAAGCTTTTATCGAAGCGTTTTTTAAAGATGCTTACAAAACAGGCTTTAGGACTTCAAACCAAACAAATCTTGAAAAACTTATCATGATAAAAAACAAATATCGCATTGAAAATCTTTATGATTTTACAGAATACAAAAAACGTATTCAAAAAATTCCAAAATCCATGGGTATAGCCCAAGCTTTAGTTGAAAGTGCTACAGGTACAAGTCGCTTCGCAAGAGAAGCAAACAATCTTTTTGGAGAATGGACTTGGGGTAAGAAAGGTTTAATTCCTGATTTAAGACATCCAGATAAAAAACACAAAATTAAGATTTTTGATAGTCTGCAAGATAGTGTTGACTCTTATGTTTTAAATTTAAATCGTCATTTTGCTTATGAAAAGTTTCGCGATGCAAGATCTAAATTTAAAAGCGAAGGTAAAGAGATAACAGGGCTAGAGGCTATTAAAACTTTAGATTCTTATTCTGAACGCAAGGGATATTATATCAATCTTATTACAAAAATCATCAAACGATACAACCTTGAAAAATACGATACGAACTCAAACAACACCTAAAATCCAAGTGAAAATTTATCAAAAGATATGACTTCAAATTTAACCCCTTGTTCAAAAAAACTATCCTCGCTTGAAAGAGTGATAAAAATCACATGAAAAATTCCAAGTTCTAAAGCCTTTGGTAAAATTTTCTTAGCACGTAGTTTAATCAAATCAATATCTAAAGTTGGACTTGAAATATAAGCAATTTTAGATATTTGGCTATAAAAGTTAAAGTATTTGTTATAAAAAAATTCTTCTTTAAATTTAAACAGCTCGCTTAAAACTAAATTTTCAAATAAATGTGAAAAATCCTTTGAAATACAAAGATTATTTCTTAGGCCAAAATCTTTAAAATAAATCTTTTGAAGTTTTTTTTCATCATGTTTTAAAGTATAGATCACATAAGTATTTTCTAATTTTTTTATAGCTTGATAAACACTATCTTTTGAAGTTTTTAATCTTTTTTTGAGTTCTATAAATATCTTAGAAATACTGATTTGCTGACCCAAATTTAAAGCTAAATACTTTAAAATTTCTAATTCTAAAAGAGTGAAGCTTTGTCTTAGAAGTATGTTTTTTTCTCCAAATTTACTGCGTCCACTTTGCAAAAAAAGACCTACTAAATTATTTATAGGTAAATTTTTCTTACTTACACTAATAAATTCTTCAAAATCAAAATAATCGAGTTCAAGCTCTTCAAACCCATTTATATTTAAATCTTTTATATTTGTACTTAAGATGATGGGAATTTTAATTTTTTCTAAATTAGGGATAAAATCCAAATTATAAAGGCAAAGAATTTTAATTTGTAAATTTTCATTCAGAAAATCAGCAAGTCTTTCTAAACTTTGTTTTTCAAAGCGTGTATCATATAAATCTAAAAACAAAATTTCACTTGCTTTAAATTGAGATAAAAAATTAAAAATAAGTGTTTTTTTACCACAAAATCGTGGGCCTTTTATGATAATATTTGGTTTTGAAATTTGATTTTTTCTTTCATAACTTACTTCAAATTTAGGGTGGTTTTCATAAAAAAAATTAAGTACTTTCAATTTTATCCTTTAAAAAAGGATATTATAACCTAGTTTGTATAATTGGGGCATAAAGCCCCTTAAATTACATTTTGCAAGTATCTTGTAAAGTAGCGCCTATCATCCAAAGACTTTTTTCATATTTTGCGATATTTTCTTGCGCAAAAGCAGCTGTTGTGGTATCACTTTCTTTTTCTGCTGCTTCATTGAGTTTTTTAAATTCTGCTAAAAGATATTCATAATCTTGTTTGATCAGTTCTATGACTTCAAGCGGAGTAAAGCAATCTTTTGCAACTTTTGGACTTTTTGCATTTTCCATTAAAACTTTTTGGCAAGTGATAGCTTTTTCACCAAGTTGTAAAACTCTTTCAGCACAACTATCAAAAAGTTCTGCCATTTCTTCATAAGCTTTTTCTGTGTATTCGTGTATAGAAAAAAATTGCAAACCTTTTACATTCCAGTGATAATTATGAAATTTAACCCATAGATGATGAGCATCTGCTTGCATTTGTAATAATTGTTTTGTAACTGACATGATTGACTCCTTTTTTTTGATTTTTAAAATTATAACATAAAATTCTTAAATAATAATTATTATTAATTAATAGTTTTTATTATAATTTTAACTTAAAATCATTATACTCTTTTTTAATGAATTTTTATCAAGAATTCAATATATTTTTTAAGATTAATTTTCCAACTTCTACACCAGGTTGATCATAAGTATTAATTCCTAGCATAATACCACAAGTTGAAGTAAAAAGTTCATAATAATACATCAAATATCCCGCATGCCAAGCGTCAAGTTTTTCAAGTTCTATCACATCGACACTTAAATTTTCAGCAATTAAAGCGTGCATAGTTGCATCACATTGGGCGTTTAAAAGTTCGTGAAGATTGACTTTGTTACTTAAAGAATCTAAAAATTTAAAATGAATATCAGGGATAATAGGCGCTTTTTGAGCGTCTTTGATTTTTAAAAAAGTTACAGTTTTATTTTTAGGTCCATCCATAATGAGTTGTAAAAAACTATGCTGATCTCTTGCTCCAATGAGTGCAATAGGAGTTAAACCTATGCGTTTGTAGCCTTGCTTTTTACCTAAACTTTCAGCAATAAGCTGGATATACCATTCATTAAAGCCTTTAAAAGCATCGCTATATGAAAAAAGTACATTGATATTGGCATTTTTGTGTGTGCAATAATGATAGGCTTTTTGTAAAATTTCATCTTTTTTATGAGTAAAAAAATCTTCAAAACAAGCTTTAGCTCCTTCTAAAAGAGCTTTGGCATTATAGCCACAAAAACAAAGTGGAACTATACCTACAGCTGAAAGTATGCTAAAACGACCTCCTACATTTGCAGGGATAAAAAAGCATTTAATACCTAAATTTTCACCTTCTTGATGAAGTTTTGAATCCTTATCGGTAATAAAAACAAAATATTTTTTTAATTCTTGCATATCGAGTTTAAAATGTTCAATAAGAAGTTTAAAAAGCGATACAACTTCTATAGTGCTACCTGTTTTACTGATGATTAAAAACAAACTTTCTTCAAGCTTGATTTTTTCTAAAGTCTTATTAAAAGAATGTGAACTTGTGTTATCGAGTATAAAAAGCTCTCTTTGGTTGCTTTTTTCATTAAAAAGCATATCACGCAAGGCTTTTACACCACAACTTGAACCTCCCATTCCCACTAAAACAATATTTTTTATGTGTTCTTTGTCTTTGATAAAAGCCAAACTCTCATCAATCAGGCTTAAGCTTGTGTCAATAAGATGATAATACCCTATATCTCCACTTTTTACCTCATCATTAATACGATTTGCATAAGAGCTTATAGTGTGAATTTCACTTTGTTTAAAAAAAAGTGTATTGTTTAACATTTACTTTTCTCGTAAAAATAATTTGTCGCCTCTACAAAGCCTTCTACACTTCCACAATCAAAGCGTTTCCCTTGAAATTTATAAGCTAAAACCATACCATTGGTTGCTTGAGTTAAAAGCGCGTCGGTAAGTTGAATTTCGCCATTTTTTCCTGCTTTAGTATTTTCTAAAATTCCAAAAATATCAGGAGTTAAAATATATCTTCCTATGATAGCAAGATTACTTGGAGCTTCATCAGGACTTGGTTTTTCTATCATAGAATTAACCATGATAAGATTTTCTTCTACAAAATTTCCAGAAATTACTCCATAGTTTGAAACTTGTTCTTTTGGTACTTCCATCACAGCTATGATGGTGCAGCGATATTTTTCATAAATTTTTACCATTTGAGCCATAACATTTAAGCCTTCTTCATTGACACACAAATCATCAGCCAAAATTACGCCAAAAGCTTCATCGCCAACCAAAGGTTTACCTTTTAAAACCGCATCACCTAAGCCTTTCATCTGATTTTGTCTTGTAAAAGTAAAGGTGCAACGATTGATCAAAGAGCGAATTTCATCAAGCAAGTATTCTTTTTTTGTACCTGAAATTTGATGCTCAAGTTCATAAGAAATATCAAAATAATCCTCCAAAGCTCTTTTTCCACGCCCTGTGACAAAGCCCATATTTTCCATTCCTGCTTCCAAAGCTTCATCAACCCCATAATGGATCAAAGGCTTAGTTAAGATAGGTAACATCTCTTTAGGTAAAGTTTTTGTTGCAGGTAAAAATCTCGTCCCATAACCTGCCGCAGGGAAAATACAAGTTTGAAGCATAAAAATTTCCTTTTATTTTTTTATCATTATAGCTTATTTTTATGAATTTTTATGCAACAAGGCAAAGTTCTTTTTGCCTTGTTATTCAAACTCTGCCTTAGCTAATTTAACAATGATTTCTACTACTCCAGAATCTTCGAGCGTTGAAATATCCTGTTTGATTTCTTCACCTCTTGCTATAGTTCTTAAAATTCTTCTCATTATTTTACCACTTCTAGTTTTTGGCAAACCTGGAGTATAAAGAATTTTTTCTATTTTAGCTATAGGTCCTATTTCTACTCTTAAAATGTCATTAAGTTCTTTTAAAGTTTCTATAGCTCCGCCAAGATCACAACTGGATGCAGGACTTAAAACCACAAAAGCAAACAATGACTCGCCTTTAATCGCATCCAAAATACTCACTACAGCTGATTCTGCTACACTTGGATGTTTAGCAATAGCGCTTTCAATTTCAGCCGTTCCTATACGATGTCCTGCAACATTAACCACATCATCTGTTCTTCCTGTGATAGTTATATAACCATTTTTATCATAAAAAGCACCATCGCCACTAAAATATACAGCTTTTCCATCTTTTCTAGCTTGAGAAAAATAACTTTCTATATAGCGTTCATCATTACCCCAAATTCCACGAATCATCGAAGGCCAAGGTTTGGTTATACAAAGCAATCCATCTTCACCTTCATCTTTTTTATTGCCTTCTTCATCAATAACTTCTGCAAAAATTCCTGGCAAAGGCAAGGTAGCACAACCTGGTTTTAAAGGAGTAGCACCTGGTAAAGGCGTGATCATATGCCCACCTGTTTCTGTTTGCCACCAAGTATCGACTATAGGACTTTTAGTTCTCCCTATTTCATCATAAAACCACTTCCAAGCACTAGGATTGATAGGCTCTCCAACCGTTCCAAGCACTTCAAGCGTACTTAAATCATATTTTCTTGGCTCATCAGGTGCATCAGCATGAAGCATTCTTATGGCAGTTGGCGAAGTGTAGAATTTGCTTATTTGATACTCTTCTATCATTCTCCACCAACGCCCAGAATTTGGATAAGTAGGAGTTCCTTCATGCATTATAGTCGTTGCTCCACATGCTAAAGGCCCATAAACTACATAAGTATGTCCTGTAATCCAACCCACATCAGCACTACACCAATAATTATCATAATCTTTAATATCAAAAACCCATTCCATAGTCATTTGTGCCCAAAGTATATATCCTGCACTTGCATGCATAACTCCTTTTGGCTTACCTGTTGATCCTGAAGTGTAAAGCAAAAACAACAAATCCTCGCTATCCATGATTTCGGGTTCACACTTATAAGACTCATTTTTCACAAGTTCGTTATAAACATAATCCCTTCCTTTAATATATTCTATAGGTTCATTATTGCGTATAACTATAAGTACTTTTTCTACACTTTCGCACCCTTCACTTAAAGCCTTATCTACTGCAGGTTTTAACATATAAGGTTTGCCACGACGAAAAGCACCATCAGCTGTTACTACAAGTTTAGCTCCTGCATCTATAATCCTATCTCGCAAAGCTTCTGGAGAAAATCCTCCAAATACCACACTATGAATAGCCCCAATCCTTGCACAAGCTAACATTACTATAGCTGTTTCTGGAATCATAGGCATATAAATTACAACCCTATCGCCTTTTTTTACTCCGAATTTTTTAAGCAAATTGGCCGCCTTGCAAGTTTCATGCAATAATCTTCTATAAGTATAAACTTCATAATCCCCCATTTCACCTTCAAAAATCAAAGCAGCTTTATTGCGTCTTGTTTTCATATGACGATCAAGACATTGATAACTTACATTTAAAGTTCCACCTTCAAACCATTTATAAAATGGAGCTTTATCCTCATTTAACACTCTTGAAAAAGGCGAAAACCACTCGATCTTCTCAAGTGCTTGTCTTTTCCAAAAACCTTCAAAATCTTCCTTGGCTTCATCGCATAAATCATAGTATTCACATAAATTTTTTATACGAGCATTACGAGAAAATTCTTTACTTGGCTTAAAAAGCTCTTGATTATTTTGATTAAGCATAAAAACTCCTTTATGGTTATTTTTAAACATTATATAAGAGTTTATTTGTATTAAATACAAATTTAAAAAATAATTAAGATAAATTTTATAAAAAATGGGAATATTTGTAATATTTTATTTAAATTTTATAATGTATGTTAATTTAAGAAACATATTGCATCTTCATAAAAATAAAGACTGAGTTCTTCGTATAATTTTAAATCGAATTTTAAAAATTCTTGTTTTTCTAAGGCAAATTCTAAAATTTTATCCATACAACTTACCCTTATAAAAACATCACTTTTCCTGCTTCTAAGTGCTATAATATAACATTTTTCTAAAATAAACTCATAATTATTTTTTGGGATATTTTTAGAATTAAAAAAAGAAATTTTATAAGGATCAATAGCAATTTTACTTGGAGGTTTTTTAAAATCTTTATATTTTTTACAATTACTAAAATCTATAAAATTACAAAATTTCACACCTTGATTTTCTAGTTCAAAAACATTAGTATTTTCAAATTCTAAAATTTCTCCACTGTGTAAATAAAGTTTTTTTTGCGCCAAAGAATCTAAAAAATGTTTATCATGACTTGCGATTAAAAAACCTGTATTGAAATTTTCATGCATTTTAAGAATAGCTTTTTTAAATAAAAGCGTAGTATTTTTATCCAAAAAAGCACTCGGTTCATCAAGTAAATAATACTTCGCTCTTACGCTTAAAGCTATAGCAAAAGCTATTTTTTGACTTTGTCCTGATGAAAGTTCATTAGGATATTTACTTAAAAGACTTTCATCTAAATTTAAAAACATCAAACTTTCTTTTATACGTTCTTCGATATTTTCTTTAATCCCATAAGTTTTTAAAGTAAATAAAAAATTTGCCCTTACGCTACGATTTAACAAAATGGGCTCTGGAAAAAGCAAATAAATTTCACGCTTTTGTTTATTATTAAGTTTAAAATTTCCAAAATAAGAAATATTTTTTGAAAAATCTCCTTCTAAAAATTTTAATATTCTTAAAAATGTAGATTTTCCACTTCCATTCGTTCCCATTAAGATGCTAATTTTACTAGTATCAAGTTTTAAATTTTTAATTTTTAAAACTTCTTTGTTTTGATAGTTGAAAAAAAGATTAGAAATTTCTATCATTTTATGTTCTTTTGAGTTTATGTGTGATGAAATTTAAACAAAAAGCAATGAGAATTAAAACCAAAGCCAAAGCTATACCGCTAGCAAATTCGCCTTTGTTGGTTTCAAGAGAAATAGCCGTGGTTATGGTTCTAGTGTCGTATTTGATATTTCCACCTACTATCATCGCTACTCCTACTTCTGCTACAATGCGTCCATAAGCTAGTGCAACGACGCTAATCAAAGCAAAGCGTAATTCATAAATCATCATTAAAACAAGTTTTAAAGGACTTAGGTGAAAAGATTTTATAAGTAAAAAATGTTTTTTATTCATGTTTTCTATCAAATTTGAAAAAAGTGCGATCACTATAGGAAGCGCTAAGACAAACTGCCCTAAAATTAAAGCCTTTATAGTAAAAAGTAGTCCAAATTCCCCCAAAGGTCCTCGACTTGAAATCAGTGCATAAAGTATAAGTCCTACTGCAACTGTTGGAAAAGAGAGGCTAGTATCTATGATAAGTTTTATAAAGCGTTTGAATTTAAAATCAAAAAAGCCTAAGATAAATCCCAAAGGAAAACCTATAAGCAAAGCCGAAATTATAGAAATACTTGAGCTTAAAAGTGTAGTTTTTATAGCCGAAATTACACTTTCATCAGCATTGAAAAGTAAAAATAAAGCTTGCTTAAAACCATCAAAAATATAATCCAAAAATATCCTTTTTAAAATAAGTAATTTTAGCATAATTATGCTAAAATATTTTTTTATGTAAATTTATAAGGAGAAAAAATGAAAAAAATCATTTCTTTAGCCCTTGCTTTAGCTTTAAGTGCAAGTGCAGCAGAACTTAAAATGGCAACCACAACAAGCACTGACAATACAGGACTTTTAGATGCTCTAAAACCCCTTTATGAAAAAGAAAGTGGCAATACCTTAAAATGGGTTGCGGTAGGAACAGGTGCAGCTTTAAAAATGGGTGAAGATTGCAACGCTGATGTGCTTTTTGTGCATTCTCCAAAGGCTGAAAAAGAATTTATGAAAAAAGGCTTTGGCGTAGATAGAACTCCTGTGATGTATAATGATTTTATCATCATCGCAGATAAATCTTTAGCTTCTAAATTTAAAGGTAAAAATTTAAAAGAAAGCTTAGAACTTATCAAAAATGAAAAGCTTACTTTCATCTCAAGAGGCGATAAATCAGGCACTGATAATAAAGAAAAAAGCCTTTGGAAAAATCTTGGCGGTGTTCCTGAAAAACAAAGCTGGTATCAACAAAGCGGACAAGGTATGCTAGCAAGCATTAAAATCGCTGAAGAAAAAAAAGGTGTGATTTTAACTGATCGTGGTACCTATATCAAATATGAAGCCAATGAAAAAGGCAAACCAAACTTAGTAATCGTAAATGAAGGCGATGATAGTCTTAAAAATTTCTATTCTGTTATAGCAACAAATCCTAAGCATTGTAAAAATGTAAATTATACAGAAGCTAGCAAATTTATCAAATGGGTAACAAGTGATAAGACTTTAAATTTCATTGCTGATTTTAAACTTCTTGATAAACCTTTATTTGTAATTGATGCAAAAACAAGAAAAGACTAAAAATTAAGCAGGTTTTAACCTGCTTAAAATATCATTTTTTACTTATTGTAACTTTTTTATTTATTTTTCAAAACTTTTAGCTTATTTAAAATTCTTCTTTAGATATAATAAAATCAATAATTAAATATACAAGGTCAAATAATGTTCAAAGTGGATTTAAATAGTGATTTAGGGGAAAGTTTTGGCACCTATAAAATGGGGATGGATGAAGAAATTTTAAAATTTGTAAGCTCAGTAAATGTCGCTTGTGGCTTTCATGCGGGTGATCCTTGTGTGATGGATAAAACCTTAAATTTAGCCAAGCAAAATGGTGTTTGCATAGGAGCACACCCATCTTATCCTGATCTTTTGGGTTTTGGAAGACGCAATATGCAAATAAGCTTTGAAGAGGCTAAAAACTATGCCTTGTATCAACTAGGAGCTTTATTTGGCTTTGCTAAGGCAAAAGGTATGAAAATACAGCATTTTAAAGCCCATGGTGCACTTTATAATATGGCTGCTCTTGATGAAAATTTAGCCTTAGCACTTTGTGAGGCAGTGGCGAGTTTTGATGAAAATATTATTTTTCTAGGGCTTAGTAATTCTGCTATGAATGAAGCGGCTAAGAAAAAAGGTTTAAGATATGCTAATGAAGTTTTTGCAGATCGTGCTTATAATGATGATGGCACTTTAGTTTCAAGAAAATTAGAAGGAGCGTTAATACACGATGAAAATTTAGCCATCAAACGCGTGATAAAAATGATAAAAGAAAGCAAAGTTACAAGCATAAATGGCAAAGAAATTGATTTAAAAGCGGATAGTATTTGTGTTCATGGGGATAATGCAAAAGCTTTAGAATTTGTTAAAAAAATCAAAGAAAATTTAGAAAAAGAGCAAATTCAAATTTGTGCTTTGGAAAATTTTATATAGGTTTTAGCAATGTTTAGTGTGCATTTTAGCGGAAGCAAGGCTTTGCTTTTACGTTTCGAGCAAGAAATTTCACCTCAAATCAATGCCTGTGTTTTAAGTACAGAACAAAGGATACAAAAAGCCCTAAAAGAAGGTGAAATTTATGGGATTGATGAGTTAGTAAGTGCTTATGCAAGCTTGCTTATATATTTTAATCCTTGTATACTTTCTTTAAATTCTTTGCTTGATTTTTTAGAAAAAATTAAAAAGGATATTAAACTTACGGAGCAAAACTCAAGTCTTTGTATAGAAGTTCCACTTTGTTATGATGAAGAATTTGGACTGGATTTAGAATTTGTGTGCAAACACAATCAAATTTCAAAAGAAGAGCTTATATCTCTTCACACTAAGCCTTATTATCTTGTTTTTATGCTAGGTTTTATGGCAGGTTTTCCTTATCTTGGAGGTTTGGACGAAAGACTTTTTACCCCACGCCTTTCAAGCCCTAGAGCAAAAATAGAAGCTGGAAGTGTAGGCATAGCTGATAAGCAAACAGGAGTTTATCCTATATCAAGCCCAGGGGGTTGGCAAATCATTGCTAGAACACCTTTGGAATTTTTTGATAAAGAAGATGAAAAAAATCCCACTCTTTTAAAAGCGGGTATGTTTTTAAAATTTAAAGCCATTTCAAAAGATGAATTTTTCGATATCCAAGAGCAAGTTGCTAAAAAAGTCTATCAAAAGGAAATTTATGAGTATAAAAATCATTGAAGCGTCTATAAATTCAAGTTTGCAAGACTTTGGTAGAAAAAAATTTGCTAAATTTGGCATAGCAAGAAGTGGAGCTATGGATGAAGATGCTTTAAGAATGGCAAATATCTTACTTGGAAACAAACAAGATGAAGCAGGAGTTGAGCTTTGTTTAAAAGGTGGAAAATATAAATTTTTAGATGAGAATTATTTTGTTTTAAGTGGGGCTGAATTTGAAGCAAAGCTTAATAATCAAAAAATCAAAACTTATAAAGTATATAAAGCAAATAAAGGCGATATTTTAGAACTTGGTTTAGCAAAAATAGGTTTTCGTGGGTATTTATGCGTAGCGGGTGGCTTTGAAGTAAAAAGTTTTTTAAACTCTAAATCCAGCGATGCTAAAATAGGGGTTGGAATTTTTGAAGGAAGAGCTTTGCAAAAAGATGATATTCTAAATACTCATAATACTTTTATACCTTTTAATTTAGAAGCTAGAGAATGTGAAAATCCTCTTTTTAAAAGTCCTAAAGAGCCTATTATACGCGTTATTTTAGGAACAAATGAAGATGCTTTTACTCAAAAAGGCATAGATACTTTTTTAAATACTACTTATAAAGTAGGTTCAAAAAGCGATAGAATGGCAATTTACGCAGAATCTAGTGAAAGTATAGAGCATAAAAACTCAGCAGATATCATCTCAGATCCTGCGGTTTTTGGAAGCATACAAGTGCCAAAAAGTGGTATTCCTATCATTTTAATGGCAGGAAGACAAAGCACAGGAGGTTATACAAAAATAGCCACGGTTATAGAAAATGATCTAAGCTTACTCGCACAAGCTAAGTTAGGTTCTAACTTTAAATTTCAAAGCATTAGTATGCAAGAAGCTTTAGAGCTTTATAAACAAAGAGAAATAAATTTTAAAGCCATGGATCAAAAAATCAATCTTGATTTTGAAAATTTGATTTAAGCTTTTTTACCATAAATATTGATAAAATATATAGCACCTATAGCCAAGGCACAACCTAACAAGGTAAGTGCATTTGGCACCTCATCTAGTATAAAATAACTACAAATTAAAGCACTAGCAGGAGTGATTAAAACAAAAGAATTTGCCTTAACACTCCCTAAAATGTGAATCCCATAATAATAAATACTAGTACCTATAATAGTTGATAAAAAAGCCACGACAAACATACTGATCCAAAATTTAAATTCAAAATGAAAAATTTCATAACTTTTTACATCAAACAATACCCAAGAAAACATTAAAACAGAAATGAGATTAATATAAAAGTTAATCGCCAAAGGGTGAGCTCCTTTGGCTTTATGATTAAACACTGCTATCAAAGCCCAAATAAAAGAACAAGTTAAAAATAAAATATTAAATTTGCCAAATAAATCTTCTAAACTCCCTAAATTTAACAAACAAAATCCAGATAATAAACCTAAAAATAAGCCTAGAATTTCACTCTTTGTGATCTTGTGAGTTGATTTTTTATCTTTTTGAAATAATATTGCTATCATAAATATCAAATAAGAAAAAATAGGAATCATAGTTGTAACCAAAACACCGCCTTTTCCAGCTAAACCATGCTTAATGGCAATAAAAAATACAAAAGTATAAAGCCCATTTAAAATTCCTGCTATCAGCACCCATTTTAAAATAGATTTTTCAAGCCTTAAAGGAATTCTTAAAAAGCCTAATACCATCAAAGAGCCTAGCAAAACAAAGAAAAAACGCCAAAAAGTAATCACAGAAGTATCAGCATAAGCTGATAAAATCTTAGAAGTAGGCCAAGATGAGCCCCATAAAAACATAGCTAAAACAAGCAAGATATACAAATACTTTGTTCGAGTCAATGTTACACCTTGAAATTTTTAAGTCAAATTTTTTTAAAAAATTTTTTTCAAGTGTAGTTCATACTCGTTTAGATATTTTTCCACTTGAGGATTTTTAATCACATCGTGGCAAATAAAAGTTGGTAAAGCACTCATTCCTAAAAACTGATTTGCTTTGTGTAAATGCAAATAAACACCATCAACCCCAACACCTTCAAAAAATTCATCTTTTTCACTAAAAGCTTCAGATGGAGCATTCCAAGTGAGAGAAAACATATATTTTTTTCCCTGTAAAAGCCCGCCTTTACCATAATTTTTAGTAGGATTTGTATGACTTCTTCCATCGCTTGCGTATAATCTTGTATGCCCTGCAGTAAATACTTCATCCATATATTTTTTAACTATCCAAGGCTCGCCCATCCACCAGCCAGGCATTTGATAAATCACTACATCAGAATTTAAAATCTTTTGAATTTCATTTTCTACATCATACCCACGATCAATATGAGTTTCATTTATATTATAATTTAATTCTTTAAGGGTTTCAACAGCAAGATTATGCAAAGTAAGATTAAGCTCACCCTTAGAATGACCGAAATTCTTTCCGCCATTAAGTAAAAGTATATTTTTCATTTTTATCCTTTTTTAAATTTTATGATACAATTATAACTTAGCATAATATCATTTTCAATACAGAAAATAAAGTAAGATACTATACTAAAGGAATGTTAAATGACTAAAGAGAATTCTCAGTGCAATTTCGAAGAATGCGGATTTAACTATACTCTAGCATTAATTAATGGAAAATATAAAATGAGTATTTTATACTGCTTATTTCGCTATGAAATCGTGCGTTATAATGAACTCAAACGCTTTTTAAGCTCCATATCTTTTAAAACTTTAACCAATACCTTAAGAGAACTAGAAAACGATGGTTTAATCATCAGAAAAGAATACGCTCAAATTCCACCCAAGGTAGAATATAGCTTATCCAAACGCGGACAAAGTTTAATTCCTATTTTACAAGCTATGTGCAAATGGGGCGAGAAAGACAAAAAGGAAAAAAATGCTTGAATTAATTGGCGAACTTTCTTTGCAAAATTATATGGGAGAATGGCTTGAAATGGCTAGAAAACCAGCCTTTTTTCAAAAATCTTGCCTAAATTCAAAGGCAAAATACGAGCTTAAATACAAAAATGGCGTTCCTTATGTAGAAATTGAGAATTTTTGCAGTAAAGAAAATGAAATTTCAAGTATAAAAGGCAAGGCAAAAATCGTTTCAAATAGGCAATTAGCAGTGAGATTTAACATCTTTATGAACCTGTTTAATAAGGTAAATTATGAAATCATTTTTGTTGATAGCGAGTATAAAGTTGCCATTGTGGGTAGTCCTGATAAAAAATATCTTTGGATCTTAGCAAGAAATATAATTGATGAAAAAAGTATAAAAGAGCTTTTAAACATCGCTAGGCAAAGGGGATTTGACATTAGCGATGTGGTTTTTAATAAGTATTAAATTATTCTTTTGTCATATCAATGACATAGCGAAATTTAGCCTTTCCTGAGGTTAGATTTTCATAAGCTTTATCGATTTCTTGCGGTGTGATAAGCTCGGTTTCTGGATAAATTTCGTGTTTTAAAGAAAAATCAAGCATTTCTTGAGTTTCAGCAATACCGCCAATTAGCGAGCCATAAACCTTTTTACCTGCCTTATGTACAAGCTCGTTTATGCCTATATTTACCTTATCTTCCACAGGTGGTAAGCCAACTATAGCCATTTCGCCACCAAATTTAAGTAAATCCAAATAAATTGCAGGATTATAAGGCGTTGGAATGGTTGAGATGATTAAATCAAAACGTTCTTTTACGGCGTTTTTATCAGCGCTTGTGTAAAATGAGCTTACACCCATAGCCAAAGCGTCGGCTTTTTTGTTTTCATTTCTAGCAAAAACGCTAACCTTTGCACCCATTTTAACAGCGTATTTTACAGCCATCATACCAAGTCCGCCAAAGCCTGCTATAGCAACGCTTGAGCCTTCTTTTATCTTAGAAAATTTTAAAGGAGAGTAAGTAGTAATGCCCGCACAAAGCAAAGGCGCAACCTTATGCATCGGTGCATTTTTTGGTACACAAATGGCAAATTTTTCACTTACAACTATGTTGTTTGAGTAGCCTCCATAAGTGTTTTCATTGCCGTGAAATACATCGCAACTATTGTAAGTAAAGATGGTTTTGCCATTTTCGCAAAACTGCTCTTGTGAGCGTTTGCAAGCATCGCACTCACCACATGAATTTACCATACAACCAACCCCTGCGTAATCTCCTACTTTAAATTTACTCACATTTTTACCCACAGCGATAACTTCTCCTGCTATCTCATGCCCAGGCACGCAAGGATAAGTAGCTTTTCCCCACTCGCTTCTTGCGGTGTGAATATCGCTATGACAAATGCCTGCATATAGGATTTTAATCAAAATATCATTATCGCCAATGGCGTGGCGGCTAAATTCAAAGGGTGTAAATTTCGCATCTTTACTAAGCATTGCATAGCCTTTACTTGCGATGCGATTGTTTTCTAAAATTTTGTATTGCATTTTTGCTCCTTTTTTGATTTTTTATAATTATAAAACATTAGAGTAGCTATAAGTCAAGAGTGAAAATAATTTTTTAAAAATTAGAATAAATACTTGATGTGTTAAAATTTTTTGATTTTTTAACGTATTTTTTTATAATGTTAAAAATCTTTAGAAATTTTAAAATATAAAAGAATTTATACCGCCAAAGCTACTTCTAAATATAGAGAAAATGTGTGATAAAGGAGCAATTTTAAATGAATGAAATATATAAAATAAAACAAATTTTTATAGCGAAGATTTCTTAGAGCTTTTATTTTATTATCCTTAAACAAGGATAGAATTTTAATAAAATATTAAAATATCTTAAAATTTATGAAAATTTAATATTTTTAAAGTATATCAAAATGGATAAAAATCATTATTATATAAATATAAAACTTTTAAGATTTTTTAAAAAGGAATTTTTAGATGCAAAGCGAAAAAAGAATTTTAGAAAAAATTAAAAATATTGCTTTTATTTATAAACAAATTCGTCTTATAACACTTGAAGGTTCAAGAGTAAATAAGAAAGCTAAAAAGGATAAATATCAAGATTATGATATTTCATTTTTTCTAAAATCTAAAAATTTGAGAAAATTATTAAACCTAAACAAAAGCAAAGATATCAAAAAAGCAAAATTACCTAAATTTATTAAAAATTTTGGAAAAATTTTATTTTATCAAGCGCCTGAAAGCTTTGAATTCTATAAAGCTGATTTGCCTAAAAATTGGGTGAGTTTTTTGGTAATTTTTAAAAATGGAGTGAGAATAGACTTTAAATTTATCCCCTTAAAATCATTGAAACATTATTATAAATTTGAACCTTTAAGCAAAGCGCTTATAGATAAAGATCAAAGATTTAAGAAAACTCAAAATGAGAATGTTTTTTGCATTAAGAAACCAACAGAAAAAGATTTTGATGAAATATGCAATGAGTTTTATTTTACTTTTACAAAATTAGAAAAAGCTCTTTTAAGAAAACAATTTATAATGTCAAATTATTTGTTAAATTCTATGCGTGAAACACTTTTTGATATGCTTAGTTTTAAAGTCGGACTTAAATTTGGTTTTGAAATTTGGCTAGGTAAACAAAATACTGATATTCTAAATTTTTTAAAGCAAAAAGAAATAAAAATTATCTTAAATTCTTTTAATACTACTTCACTTGAACAAATTGAAAAAACAAGAAAAAAGCTTGAAAATTTATTTCACAGAAACACCAAATTTGTAGCAAAAAAGAATGACTTTAAGCTTTTTTCTTATCGAAAAAATGTAAAAAAATATTGCAAAATTTTAAGAAAATTGTAAAGATATTTTATTCTTCTTTAATAAAAACTACTTTTATTTCGCATTTTTATAGTCTTTAAGTTTTTTTAAACTGATATATTTAAAAATAAGTGTAATTTATACTAAAGTAAAATATTTTAACTTATACTTTGCACTTTAACTTTCCTTTTTTATCAAAAATCTTTATCTAAAACATATTTTTTATCTATTAGAAATGACTTTTTTAGTTTCTTATTTTCTTCTTTTTTGCTTTGTATATAATATACATCTTTTGCATCTGAAAGAATATATAAATCTTTTACTTTTAAACCTTCTTCATTTTCAATAAAGCTGATATTATTATCTAATAATTTATTTTTTACAATTTTATTTTTACTTAGTGTCATTTCTTCTACCTTAAAATTGCCTATTTTCAAATAAGAAGTGATATTTTCATTTAAAAACATAATAGATAAAAATAAGATAATAGTGTTAATCAAAACAAAAAATTTAAAACTTTTAAAGTCTTTAAAACACAATTGAAGACTAAAAAATATAAAAATAATTAAATGACCAATACCCAGATAAATACAATTAACTTCTTGAGATTTGATGATGATAAAAATACTAACAATGATCATAGATACATACATAATAAATATTAATATGGTTTGTAGCATAAAAGTTTCTATTTTATTTAATGAAATTCTATATTCTCTCCCAAAAAAATATAATGCACCATTTGCAACTATAAATACAATAACAATAGATATTAATAATAATATATTAGGTTTCTGTAATGTGATAAAAGTGATAATGGATGAAGCAACATAAATTATAAAAGGGATTCTTTTTGGTATTTTAAAATATTGTTTATATAGTTCTCTTGAAAAAGAAAATATTCCCATGTAGAAAAAACTAAAAATTCCTCCAAATAAAACTCCTGTAATCGCCAAAGCAGTTGCCTTTTGGCTATCCAAAAAAGGAATGGTTTTTGTTTGCAAAGAATGTAGAATGAGTATAAAAATAATTATGGAAAATCCAGCCAAAATTGCAACTTGAAATAAATCTTTTGAAGTTTGCAAAATTGATTTTGAAAGTTTAATAAAATCTTTTTTATCTTTTCTTATTTCATAACGTTCCTCATATTTTTTAAATTCAACTTTAGAATTAAACTCAAGCTCTTTTAACTCTGGTTTGGAAATATTTATCATATATAAATCAAAATAAAAATAAATTTCATCTTCTAAATCATCAAATTCTTGGGGATTATTTTTAAATTTTTCATATTCTAAATTTTCAAAAAATAAAATTTCTTTTTTTATCAATTTTTCTAATTTTATATTTATTTCTTTTATATTTTTACAATTTGTAATTTCATAATTGCTTCTTTCCTTTTCAAGTTTTTTTATCAATTCTTGACATTCTTGTAATCTTTTTTCTTTTATATTTAATAAAGTTTTAAATTCCATTTTTTAATCCTTTCATTCAATAAAAATGCAACATAAATTTTTAACATAAAAAATTATAAAGTCAAGCTATCTAACACAGCAATTGCATTTAAAGCCCTTGGATAACCGATATAAGGAATAAGAGCTGCAATGATATTTAGCAAATCTTTTCTACTTTGTCCCATGTTAAGATTGCCTTGTATGTGAGCTTTTACTTGATTATCTAGCCCACCAAGTGAGATAAGATATACAAGGGTTAAAAGCTCCCTAGTTTTTAGATCAAGTCCCATGCGTGTATAGTAGTCTCCAAAACAATTCGCACTCAAAAAATCATTTATAAAAGCTTTATCTTCTAGGGTAGATTCTATCATTTTAGTGATATTGGCTTCACCAAAAATAGCATTTTGTATTTCCCTGCCTTTTATTTTGCGATTTTCTTGCGTAGTGGTGTCTTGTGAAGTCAAAGATAAGGCAATATTTAGTTTTTTAAATGCTTTATTACAAAGACTTAAAAAATCACATACTCTAGCAAAACCCACATAAGGCGTAGCTTGATAAATCACTTCTTTGATGACAATAGGACTTATATCGTTCTTGATTGCACCTTTAAGTAAAGCTTTAAACTCTATTTTTCCACCTATTGCTAAAGTAGAAGCAAGGGTGATTAAAAAATATTTTTGTGTATCCAAATTTGCTTTTACAAAACTCTCGCCAAAAGTAAAATTTATGTGATTGATAAAATGCTCTTTATCACTTGCAAAAAGTTGATCCTTTTTTGCTCCTCCTAAGAGTTTTTCAAAAATTTCTCTTGCTTTTTGTCTTAATTGCATGGTTTTATCCTTTGTAATTTTTAAAGTTTGTGAAAAAAGAGCATTTAAAATACTTCAAAAACATAAAAGTTTTTATAAAAATTTTGTGTTTTATTTACAAATTTCTTTTACTCTCTTGCTTCTTTTAAGGCATTTTCATATTCTTCATCGCTTACAAGCTCAAGCCATTCTACATTTTTACCCTCTTTCTCGCCTGTAAGTGCTATGTGTGCTCCACTACTTGTATTAGTCGCACCATGAAAATGTTTTACTCCTATAGGACAGCTTATCACATCGCCTTTTTTAGCAATAAATGCTTTTTGCCCTGGAACTTTTGTGATGATTTCGCCCTCTGTTACGATTAAGGTTTGTCCTTGAGGATGTGTATGCCATGCACTTCTAGCACTAGCTTCAAATTCAACCAAAGCTCCACTAAAATTTCTCCACTCATTTGATTTAAACATCATAGAAACTTTTACATTTTTGCTAAAAAATTTACTATCGCCTTTAAAACTTCCATGAATTCCTTTACTTTCAAGTTCTTGCATTTACACTCCTTTAACAAAACTACATAAAATCATTATAAGAAATAAACCAAACTTTCTATTTCCCAACTCTAAGAGCAGCTTCACCGGCATAGCGATCCCCTTTGATTTTTATTTTATCCAAGATACTCTTTAAATGATTTAATTCTTCTTGAGTAAAATCAATATTAACAGCGTTAATGTTTTCTTCTAACCTTTGCAAATTTGTTGTTCCAAAAATAGGCACAATAAATGTTTTTTGTGCTAAAACCCAAGCAAGAGCAATTTGTGCTAAAGTAGCATTTTTAGCTTTTGCTATATCTTCTAATGCATAAACTAAATCCAAATTAGCTTTTAAATTCTCGCTTTTAAAACGTGGAACTTGCGATCTAAAATCATTATTTTCAAAAGTAGAATTTGCATTAAATTTACCTGCTAAAAATCCTTTTCCTAAAGGAGAAAAAGGAACAAAACCTATATTTAATTCTTCCAAAACTTTTAAAAGTTCTTTTTCTGGTTCTCTCCACCATAAAGAATACTCACTTTGAACCGCACTAAGCGGAAATACTGCATGAGCTTTTTTAATGCTTTGCACTCCTGCTTCACTCATACCCCAAGCTTTAATTTTTCCTTCTTTATAAAACTCGCTCATTAAGTTAGCAACTTCTTCAACTGGAACATTTGTATCAACTCTGTGTTGATAATAAAGATCAATACAATCCGTTTGCAAACGCTTCAAACTACCTTCTAAACTTTGTCTGATTTTATTAAGCGTGCTATCAACAATTTGCTTAGCACCCTCAATTCTAACACCAAATTTTGTTGCTAATACCACTTCATTTCTAAAAGGTTTTATTGCTTTACCTACTAATTCTTCATTAACAAAAGGACCATAAACTTCGGCTGTATCAAAAAAATCAATACCAAGATCCTTTGCCCTATGAATGAGTGTTATCATCTCTTTTTCATCTTTAGCTTCTCCATAACCAAAGCTCATTCCCATACAACCAAGTCCTAAGACACTTACTTCCAAATTTCTTAATTTTCCTTTTTGCATTTGTTTTTCCTTTTTATAAAATTAAATTTACAAAATTATATAAGCTATCATCTAGTGTAAGTCAAGTATTTTTTAGATACATTTTCTTATAAATAATACTCACAACAAAAAGTACCAAAATCCAGATTAAAAACTCCATTTTTAGCCCAAAAACTTTTACCATAGGTGTTGTAACGATAGGACAGATAAATTGCCCAAAAAATATACAACTTGCCAAGCCACTATAAGCTCTAGCACGAGAATTTGACTTTGTAAGTTTAAAAAGATAGGCACTATTATTTGTAACAATTAGCCCACCAACCATTCCAAAAATAAATAAGCTAATAACACAAACAGTAAAATCTTCTATTAAAAATACAAGCAAAAATCCAAAAGCCTCCAAAATAAGCCCTAACACATAAATTTGTTTGATATTTAAAAATTTCACAATGTCCTTATAAAGATAACAAAAGATTCCATAACTTATAGTTGGCACAGCCATAGCAAAACCTATGTATTTAGCATTAAGTCCTAAACTTTCTATGTAATGTGGAAAATTAATACCAGCTAAATAATAAATTAACATAATAAAAAATCCCATAAAATAAATAGGTAAAAAAGGCTTGTAATTTATCTTTTCTAAGGGCTTTTCTTGTATATATTTTTTAGCACTTCGTGGCTCAAATAAATAAAAAAGACAAAAAATAAAAATAAAAATCCCACTACCATAAACCAAAAACACATAACGCCAAGAAAAACTCGCCAAATATCCACTAATAATAGTAAGCATTGCACCACCCATTGCTAAAATAAAGCCTTGTAAACTCAAAGCCTTATCACGTCTATCTCCTATGCTATAATAATCTCCAAGTAAGGTGCTTGCTGCTGTTGTAATGAAAGCTGTAGCTATACCAAAAAATGCCCTACTAATTAACAAAGCATAAATACTATCTAAAAAGCACCCGCTAACTCCAGATATAATCCATAAAATCATCGCAGGATAAAGAAATTTTAACTTACCAAATCTATCTATTAAATTTCCTGCTATAGGTGAAAAAATCATCACAAAAAGTGCAGGAATAGTAACCACAAGACCACTTAAAAGCTCTATATTTGAAACATTTTTAAAGTATTCATTCATAGCAGGTAATGCAGGAGCTATCACAATAGTGCCTAAAACAGTCATCATCGCTGCCGAAAAAAGTACGAGTTTAAACATAAGCCTTTCGCTTAAGTGAATAATTTTTTTATCAAGCTTTGAATGTTGCATAATTTTTTCTTTGTAAGAAATTTATAATTTTTTCTTTGTCTAGCTTTTCAAAAGCATTATTTTGGGATATTAAATTTTCATTATATTGTTTTAAGTTTCTTGTGGTTTTTTCTTTAAGTTTAAATTCATATTCTAAGCCTTGCAAAATAGTCGCTTTAGTTAGATTTTTTATCTCATTTATAGAATTTCCAAAACCCCATCTAGCATTAGTAATAATAGGAGTTAGGAATTTATTTTCAAAATCATGGTTTTTTAAAAAACTTTTTATAGGAGCACTTAGAGACAATCCCCAAAGAGGCGAGGCAATAAAAATATGAGTGTATGCACTTAAATTTAGCGAATAAGGTGCAAGTTTGACAAAGATTTTCTCTCGCTTTTGTTTTTGAGCTAAAGTCACCATTTCATCGTAATTTGTAGGGTAAATTTCTGCACTCTCAAGCCTTAAAATATCACATTTTAAAACGCTTTGTATAAATAAAACTAAAATGTGAGTATTTAGTGTCCTTGTATAATAAACAAGTAAAATTCTTTTATTCTGTGCCAAGCTAAAACTTGGTGCACTTGCTAAAATTCCTATCTTGAGAAGATATTTTAAAAACTCTCTTTTATTCATTATAAATATTTCTCATAAAATTTTTGCAATTTTGTTAGAGTTGCATTTACAGAATCTTTTTTGTAATAACTTTGTATATGTGTGGTATCTTTTAGCACGAAAAGTTCTTTATTTTGAGTTCCTATTGCCTTATCAAACGCTTCTTTACTCATATAAGCTGTATCTGCTTTATCACCTACAAGCATAAGCAAAGGCTGAGTAATAAGCTCAATTTGATCAGTTGCATCAAAACTCATAAGATCCATTAAAGAACTTGTTGTATAAATAAAACTAGAATTAGGATGTGCATGAGTATCTCCATAATAAATCATACCCTCACGATAAAGATCTGTAGGAATTTTATCAAGCTCTTCTTTATTTAATTTTTTAGGAGCAAAACCTGTATAGCTTATTTTACCACTTGTAGCTTCTAATTCTCTTGCTTTACTTGCGTTTAATAATTTTTCTTGAATCTTATCAAGCTCACTATTTAAAAAACCATTACGACGAACAAGTCCTGTATTAAAAACACTTAAAGTTGCTACTGCTTTTAATCTTTTATCTTTTTGCGCTGCTTTTAATGTGTAGCCACCTCCTCCGCAAATTCCTAAAATTCCTATTCTTTCCTTATCTACCCCTTTAAAAGTATCTAAAAAATCAATCGCTTTAGAGATATCTTCAACTCTGCTTGATGGAACATCTTTATTGCGTGGAAAACCTTGGCTTTCTCCTTGATAAAAAGCATCAAAAGCTAAAGTAATATAACCAAGCTCTGCTAATTTTTGTGCAAAAAGCCCTGCAACTTGCTCTTTTACCCCACCATTTGGATGGGCTACAACAATAGCTGGATATTTTAATTTTACACTAAAATTTGCAGGTAAATAAAGATTGGCTACACTTTTATTATTGTCTAATCCATAGCTTACCTTCTTAATATTTACTTGACCTTTTTGATTTGCAACTATGGCATTCTCATAAACCAAACCGAAAGGATTTTTACTGATATTCCTCAATGCTTCTTTACTAGGATTTAATTTTTTATCATCAAAGTCTTGAACTTTTTCATTTGCAGATAAATTAGATTTTAAACTAAGACTACTTAATGCTATTGCACCTGCTGTAACTTTAAAAAAATTTCTTCTTTTCATTTTTATTTCCTTTATCAAAAATATAATTTCAATCCAACTTTAAAAAATTTAACGTTTTAATTGATACATTTGTTTAACAATATTGGGATCTTGATGATTAAAAAACAAACTCTCTTTATTGTCAAGTTTAGATATTTCTAGCATATCTTGCTCATCTAAACTGAAATCAAAAATATTAAAATTTTCAAACATTCTTGCTTTTTGAGTGGTTTTTGGAATAACAATAATATTTCTTTGTATCAACCATCTTAAAATTACTTGTGCATTTGTTTTTTGATATTTTAAACCAATATTTGCAATTGTTTCATTGTTAAAAATATTATTCTTGCCTTCTCCAAATGGTGCCCAAGATTGCATTTGCACATTAAGCTCTTGCATAAGTTTTTGTGCTTGAAATTGCGCATGAAAAGGATTGCACTCTACTTGATTTATAGCTGGCTTTATCTCATTTCCAAAAACAAAATCTACAAGCCTATCTGGATAAAAATTGCTTACACCAATAGCTTTTATTCTACCTTCTTTATAAAGCTTGCTCATTGCCCTATATGCTCCATATATATCTGAATAGGGTTGATGAATAAGATATAAATCTATATAATCAAGTTTTAATTTTTTAAGAGAATAATCAAATGCTTTTAAAGCTTTTGTTTCATTTGCATCGCTAAGCCATAATTTAGTAGTTATAAAAATCTCCTCTCTCTTGATTCCATTCTTTAAAGCATTGATTATACCTTGTCCAACTGCTTCTTCATTACCATAGCTTTGTGCTGTATCAATCAATCTATATCCTATATTAATTGCATTTTCAACACACTCTTGACATTTTTTTAAGTTGTCAATTTGATATACACCATAGCCTATTACTGGTATTTTTATTCCATTATTTAAAGTAATCTTAAAATCATGCATTCTAACTCCTGTTCTTACAAAAATTAATACTCTAAAATATAAAAACACTTAAGCATCAAAAGCGAGTTTGTACTCACTCTTATAAATTTTATCTCTTAAACTAAAAATTTAACTTATTTTTGAGTTTGTTTTAATTTATAGTCAGTGCTTTTTTATAAATATTTAAATCAAGACCATCAACACTTACATTAAAAATAGCGTAAGGCTTAATACTTATACAACCTAAATACTCAAAACCATAATAAATAGGTCTTAAAAGATCTTCTAAAGTAGCACCGTGATGTCCATCATAACTTTACTCAGCACCACCCAAAGTTGTAATAACTTGAAAAAATTTACCTTTTAAAAGCCCTTTTTTACTATATAAAATTGCACTTAAAACTCTATCTTGCCACTCTTTAAGCAAACTTGGGGTGCTAAACCAAAAAAGTGGGAATTGAAAGATAATTTTATCTGCTTCCTTTAGCAAAGCAAGTTCTTTATCAACATCAATCTTGCCATCATTATAACTTGTACTAAGATTGTGAATTTTTAAACTATCTATATCTTTTATGCTTTCTAATAAAGTACGATTTACTTTTGAATCTTTCCAAAAAGTATGAGCAAAAACAATTAAAGTTTTCATTTTATCTCCTTTTAGTATAAAATATAAGGTTATTAAATTTTAAAATTAAAATCTTAATTTCATTTTTTCTACCCTCCTTCTTAATAAAATCATTACAATTCCTAAAATCAACAAAAAATAGTACTTACAACAATAAAGCGTGTATTACTCAAAGATATAACCACTCCACAAATAGCACTTCCACTACTCAACCCTATGTTAGCTACACTTATAAAAAGTCCATTGCTAAAATCAGGAGCTTTTGGAAAAGGATGGTTTATTATAAAGTGTGTACCATTATTCATTATTCCGCCTAAAATTCCCAATATAAAAGCAAAGTAAAATGTGCATTTTCACAAGAGTTTTTCCTGCTATATAATTACCTATAATGTTTGAAAAACCATAAATAGCCAATACAACACTAATGAAAGTAAAATTCATCTTTGCTGCACTATACAAAAAATCAGAAAAATAAGAATAAAATCCCAAAATTCCAGTATTTATACAGATAACACAAAGAATGCTAATCCACAAAAGTGGGTATCTTAAGATAAGCAGTTGCTTAGTTATTTTAACAGGATTTACCCTTTTAAAATCAGGCACAAATAACAAAGTTGCTAAAAAAGATAAACTATTTAAAATACAAAAAAATAACATCGCCACTTCAAAACTAAAATTTCCACCAAAATAACTAGTCATAGGCACATCCAAAACCATCCCTGCACTCACTGCTGTAAAAATCTTAGCCGTAGCTTTTGGGACTTCTTGTTTATCTTCAACTAAATTAGCAACCATACTAAAACAAGAGCTATATAAATAGGATGAAAAAAAGCAGGAATAATTCTAAAAATGAGCAATTGCCAAAATTCATTTACAAAAGCACTCGCAAAAGAAAAAAATGTAAAAACTAAAAGACAAATAAGCATTAATTTTTTAAGATTGAAATTTGCACAAAGCAAAGGGACTATAGGTGCACAAAAAGTTATCACGAGCGCAAAAACACCTACGCTCCAACCCGCATCAGAAATACTCACATGAAAATTTTCAGATACTACAGGAATAATCCCCATCATTCCAAGCTCTGTACTTAAAATTCCAAATACACCTAAGCAAAATACTAAAATAATTTGAGAATTAGGTATTTTATCCCTATTTAAAGTTAGCATTTTATCCTTTCAATTTTTAAATTTTTAAAAGTATAAAACCTAACATCTAGTGTAAGTCAAGAATAAAATTAAATATTTTTAAATTTTTACTCGTTTTTTTCGTTTAATATAATCTTTACTTAAAGGATTTAGCTCATCTTTATTTTCCATAACCATTTTTTCATAATAATCTATTTTAAAATCAAGTTTTTTTATAATATTCTCCAATTTTTTCATATCCTTTAGTGTTTTTTCTTTTAATTTTAAAATAATCTCTAATCTCTCTTTTGCCGTATCTTTACCCTTAGCACATAAAAAAATATATCTTTTAAGATCTTCAATACTCATACCAATTTGTCTATAACAATCCACCCAAATCACCCATTCTAAATCTTTTTCACTAAAATAACGCACTCCATTTTTATCTTTTTCCACAAAGGGAAATAAACCTTTATCTAGCCAAAACCTAAGTGTTCTACTAGAAACTCCTGTTTTTCTTTCTATCTCTATGATCGTATAAGCCATTCTAATCCTTTATAAATATAAATTTCATACAATTCAATTTTTAACTAAATATTTTATTATTTTATATTAATGCTACTTTTTAGAAAAATACATATAATTTTCAATTAATATAATTAAATTTTTAAATTTTCAAGATAAAAGTCAAACAATATTTTATATTTTTTGATAAAATAATACTACATTTAATTTTAAATTAAAAATAAATACAAAAAAAGGAAAAAAATGAATAGTATAAAAATCAAACTTTCTCTCATTGCAAATTTAATTGCAATTTTTGCTTTAATTGTTCTAAGTATTGTGAGTTTTTATTTTACAAAAACCTCATTACATGAAGCTACCCTTAAAAACCAAACCGACTTGCTTAAGGTCACACAATCTACCGTCGAAGATTTCCGTTCTACAAATCAATCTTTTACTAGAGCTTTAGAAAAAGATATCACAAATTTACCTTATCAATCCTTAATCACTGAAGAAAATATTATTAACAATGTTGGTCCGATATTAAAATATTATCGTCATAGCACAAATGCACTAAATGTTTATTTAGGTTTAACTAATGGAAAAGTTTTACTTAGTCAAAAATCTAATGATGCAAAAATGCCTGAGTTGCGTGATGATTTAGATATAAAGACAAAAAATTGGTACCAAGAAGCTTTAAAAACAAATGATATTTTTGTTACACCAGCATATTTAGATGCAAATTTAAAACAATATGTAATAACGTATTCTAAAGCTATCTATAAAGATGGTAAAATTATAGGGGTATTAGGTATCGATATACCATCAGAAAATTTACAAGAGTTAGTTGCAGCAACTCCTGGAAATACACTTTTATTTGATAGAGAAAATAAAATATTTGCAGCAACTAATAAAGAATTATTAAATCCATCCATTGATCATTCTCCTATTTTAAATGCGTATAAAACACATGGAAACTATAACTTTTTTTCTTATGAATTAGATGGCCAAGAAAGACTTGGAACTTGTACTAAAGTCTTTACCTATACAGCTTGTATTAGTGAAAGTGCTGATATTATAAATAAACCTATTCATAAAGCCGCATTTATTCAAGCCATTGTTGTCATTATTGTAGTAGTATTTAGCGTCATCCTCCTTTATTTCATCGTATCAAAATACCTCTCTCCACTTACAACTATTCAAACAGGTTTAAATTCATTCTTTGACTTCATCAACCATAAAACAAAAAATGTTTCTACTATAGAAGTAAAAAGCAATGATGAATTTGGACAAATCTCAAGTGCTATCAACGAAAACATCCTTGCTACTAAAAAAGGTTTAGAACAAGACAATCAAGCCGTTAAAGAATCAGTTCAAACCGT
>NZ_RYYH01000007.1:0-85481 GCF_004378995.1 Campylobacter sp. US53
AATCAGCTATTATTTCTAGCACAGTAAGTGATATAGCTAATAATATCTTAGAAGATGTTAAGAAGAAGAGGTTTTAATTAGTCATTTATACCTAGTGAAAAACTAGGTATAAATTTTTCCTTCGATTTAAATTTTCATCAAAATTTCTAAAAAGTTTCCAAATATTTCTATATTTCCATTGTTTTAAATTTTAATATGGAGTAAAAATAAATGGAAAGAATATTGTTTTTAAAAAGTTTAGCTTTAGGTTCTATGGTGGCTTTTTTTAAGTTCAAATTTAAGTGCTTTTTATGCTTAAGGATAAGGATTTGTTAGGTTTTAAAGCTGTTAGTGTAAGCACACAAGATAAAGTTATAGTACCACAAGGTTATGAGGCAAAGGTTTTAATTTCTTGGGGTGATTCACTTTTTAGTAAAGCAAAACTTTATGATGAAAATAAAATCATATGCAGTAAATCCAAGGACTAAAAATGTTTATGGACAAATTTTAAAATGGATGCCAAAAAATTCTCATAAAGACGATGATTTTACTTGGGAAATTTTTACTTTTGTTGGAAATCCTGATAACCAACAAGGCTTATATAAAGGCTCAAATAATATTACAAGTTATTATAAGTGAAAATAAATTTAATTCTCCTGATGGACTTAAATTTGATAGAGATGGAAGACTTTGGATACAAACAGATGGATCTTATTCTAATAAAGATGAATACGAAGGTATAGGAAATAACTGCATGCTAGCAGCAAATCCAAAAACAGGGGAAATGTTTTTTAACAGGGCCTATTGCTTGTGAATTAACAGGGATTGCTTTTAGTGAGGATTATACTACAATGTTTGTAGGCATACAACATCCAGGAGAAGATTTAAAAGGTAGTACTTTTCCTTATGGAAAAACGCCAAGATCGAGTGTAATGATGATAAGAAAACTTGATGGTGGAGTGATAGGAAGCTAATAAATTCCAAAAACTTAAGGCTTGGAATTTAATTACTGTATTAGCAATTACCAGTTTTTAAATATTTTATAATAGCTTTGCTAGCACGATAGGCTAAAGCATTTAAGGTTAAGGTAGGGTTGTAGCCTAGATTATGTGGAAAATTCCTGCACCTACGACAAAAAGATTATTAACATCCCAATGTTGTAAATAAGGATTAACTACACTTGTGTTTTTATCTGTACCCATTATAGTTCCGCCGGCAATATGTGTAAAAGTATACCAACTATTTGAAACTACTCCATAATCTCCTAATTTTGGCGAAGTGTAAATATTTTGCGCTCCCATTTCTTGCATGATGCTTTTTAGTTTTGGAAGCATAAAATTATAAAGATTTTTATCTTGCTTGGTAAAATTATAGGTTACGCGGATAAGTGGTAGTCCATAAGTATCTTTATAAGTTGGATCAAGGGATAAATAATTACCTATATAAGGAATAGATGCACCCTGAGCTCCAATATAAGTAAATCGAGTATAATTATAAATAGAAGCTTTTTTAAATTCGACTCCCCATGAAGGTGTGTTAGGTTCTGTAGAGTTTGAAGCTATAGGACGATCCCAGTTTTGAGAAAGTCTAAAACTTGCACCGTGGATAAAATCAAGTTTGGAATGATCGAAATTATCCCCATTAAAATCATCCATCCAATTGCAAAGTGCCCCAGCTCCAAGATAAGATTAAATGGATCTTTTAAAAAACCATTAACACTAGGTGTGATTTGATAGCTATAATTTTTTCCTAAAGTTCCTTTGCCTGTTTTTGGATTATAAATTTCGCCTATATTAGAAACCATTAAATTAGCATTGTTGAAAACATAAGAGCCTAGCATAACCACTTCTGCAGGCTGGATAAATTCTTCTAAAGTTAAAGTATTGATAAATTTTACCCCTGTCTTTACCATCTTTATGCAAAATTTCTAACACATTAGCATAAGTTTTAATATCTAAATTTTTTGTTGCTAAAGCTGAAGGTATGGTTGTTACTATAGGAAAAGCTTTAGCTCCATATTCGCAACCAAAATACTCACAAAAAGCACAATACTGACAGGCTCCCAAGCTTTGTTTGTCAGGATTTGTATAACTTTGAGAAGAATTTGAAGCAGGAACCATGCAAGTATGATACCCTAATTTTTTAGCCGCTTCTCTAAATTTTTTAAGCATAGTATTTTTCCAAAGGTGGATTAGGATAAGGATTGCTTCTTTTTTCTAAGAAAGGACTTTTATCTTCTCCAGAAACCCCAATTTTTCAACTTTATCATAATAAGGTTCCATTTCACATAAGTTACACCCCAATCCTGTATAGGATAATCTTTAGAAATTTTTATTTTTACTATAGCGTTCTTCGGTTTTGCTTTTTATTTCAAAATCATAAGGTAAAAAACGATAGCTCATACCATTCCAATGAACTCCTGCTCCACCTACATTATTTCCCACATCAAAAGTATAGTAATTTTTCTCATAGGCAAAGCCATTTTATCGCCTGAATTCCTAAAACTTTGAGTTTCTTTGCTTAAATCCTGTTTCATTGCAACATTATTGACATATTTATATTCATCGTGTGCACCCAAAAAATCAGAAGTATCTTGATGTCCATCCCTTTCTAAGGTGACAACTTTAAGTCCTGCTTTAGCGCGCTCATTTGCAACAATAGACGAACTCCAACCTAAACCTATAACAACAATATCTGTTTTTTAAGTATTTTTGCCATTTGTATTCCTTTAATGCGACATATCAGCCAAAGAAATAGGCTCTATCACTTCAAATTTATCTCCATCTAAAACTTGAGCTGCGTAAGTCATTTGTGCCCCCGGGAATTTTTTCATACGCCAAGCTTGTATATTTGCATTGCCACTATAAATTGGATCAGCATAAACTCCTGCTATAGTTATGTTTCTTAATTCTGTGAAAAAATCACTCGCCTTTATCTTATCTTCAAAAGAAACCTTGGTTTTATCTTGCTCAAAAGCTCTTAAGACTTCATCTTTTTGTTTTGCGCTAAGCTTTACAAAGCCTTTTTTATAATGAAGTTTTACTTCTTCATCTAAAGCATTAATTCCCATTTTAAAAAGTTCAGCTCTAGTTAAAGGATATTGATAACCTTGATTTTTCTTTCCTTGTATCAAAGGTCCAAAGCGATAATCTTTTGCTCCACTTCCGTGTAATTTCCTGCAAGTTCATTATCTATAAAAATAGCTATACCTAATTTTTTAGCACCTGGTCCTAAATCATCTTTGGGAAAAATTCTTTCTACTGCTTCACTCAGAATATCAATTTGAATAGAATTCAAATTGTTTTGATTGTGCGTATGAGCAAAAACCATACTTGGTGCGCTAGCACCTACTAAAGCAAACAAAGATGAGGCTTTAAGAAAATTTCTGTGACTTTGTTTTTTGTCTATGTTTATTCCTTCCTTATTTTTTTAACATAAGTAAGTTATAGCTTTTAATATAAAAATATTAATTTAAAAAATAATATTTTTATATTTTTTTAAATATATAATTATGTAATATTATTAAATATAATTTAAATTATATTTAATAATATTTATAAAACATTATGAAAAATATTTTATATTTTTAAGGAGTGTTGATATAAAGATTTAGGCTAGGAATTCTAGCCTAATAAGAAAAAATCAATGCAAGCTTTCTATATAAGCCATAGCACTTAATGCAGCTACAGCTCCATCACCTGCAGCACAAATAACTTGCTTAGGTGCATCTTTTCTAAGATCTCCTGCGGCAAAAAGTCCAGCAACGCTAGTTTGCATTTTAAGATCAACACTTACTTGCCCAGCTCCTTCCATATTGCATAAAAACTTACCATCGTCTTGTTTTAAAATTTCATTTCTTACATTAAGACCAACAAAAGTAAAAATTCCTGGAACATTTAAATCTCTAATACTACCATCTTTTAATTTTACTTTTACACCAGTAACACCCATTTTATCACCATATACTTCATCTACGCTTGCACTAGTAATGAGTTCTATTTTTTCATTTTTCTTAACTTTTTCTACTGTAGATGGAGCTGCTCTAAATTCATCTCTGCGGTGGATAAGATAAACTTTAGAACAAATATTTGCTAGATACAAAGCTTCTTCTAAAGCTGTATCTCCACCACCTAAAACTGCAACTTCTTTATTTTTATAAAAAAATCCATCACAAGTTGCACAAGTGCTTACACCTTTTCCAAAAAATTCATCTTCGCCTTTAAAACCTGCTCTTTTTGGAGCTGAACCTGTACAAACTATCACAGCTTTAGCAAGTTCTGTTTTGCCACCTTCTAATTTGATGGTAAAACTTCCATCACTATTTTTTAAAATTTGCTCTACTCCAACCATTTCATGTTTTAAACCAAAACGCATACATTGTTCATTCCAAGGAGCCATAAAAGAAATTCCATCCATAACTTGGGCTACACCTGGATAATTTTCTATTTCAGAACTTGAGGTAATTTGTCCACCAGGCATACCTTTTTCAAACATTACTACATTCTTAAGACCACCTCTAGTTGCATAAAGTCCGGCACTAAGTCCAGCAGGACCTCCACCTATGATTGCTACATCTAACATTTATATTTCCTTTATATTGAATTTTATTATTAATAATGATATAAAAATTATTCTTAATAGTAGTTAATAAAAATTATTATTTAGTATAAATTTGAAATTTTTAAGAAGAAGGCTAGTTATACTAGCCTTTAGTTTATAGTAAAGAGTTTAGTTTATCGCTAATTGCTTGTTTAGATTGTGCACCAACGAGTTGATCTATAACTTCACCATTTTTAAAGAAAATAAGTGTAGGAATAGAGCGAACACCAAATTCAGCTGCTAAATCACCTTGTTCATCTGTATTTACTTTGCAAATTTTAGCTTTACCATCGAAGTCATTTGCAAGTTCATCAATAACTGGAGCAAGCATTCTACAAGGTCCGCACCATGGAGCCCAAAAATCAACTAAAGCTACACCTTCTTTTGCTTGAGCAAAATTATCACTTGTTAATTCAATATATTTTCCCATAATTTTTCCTTTCTTTAATTTTTGTCTAATTGTATTTTATTTTTTTAAATATCAGCTTAAAAACTTATATTTTCGCAAAATTGTATCACATCATTTTTAATGCAAATCAGATCAATCTGAAAATCCGATGAAATTCCATTTTTAAGATGATAAAATTCTATAGTTTTTAAAATTTTTTCAAGTTTTTTTCTATCCAAACGCTCAGAAACTTCATAGTTATTTTGAGTAAATTTAACCTCTATAAAATGTAAAATTTCATCTTTTTTGGCTATTATATCGATTTCTCCAAATTTAGAATGGAAATTTCTTTTTAAAATTTCAAAGCCTTGTTTTTTTAAAAATTTACAAGCCTTATCTTCACCTAAAATTCCATCTAAATAAGCTTTTAAACCCATTATTCTATACGCATCATAAAAGGCTTGGTTTTTATAAAATCTTGTTTGCGTAAAATTTCAAGCAAATTTTGTATGCTTTTTTCATAAGTTAAATGCGTAGTAAAAAACAAAGTACTGTAATTTTCATCATTTTTTTTAGGTTTTTGTAAAAAACTATCAATAGAAATATTATTTTCACTCATCAATTGTGTGATTTTAGATAAAACCCCTATTTTATCTTCAACTTTCACCCTTAAATAATATTTTGTATAAATTTCATCTTTGCTTAAAAGCTCGTATTCTAAAGTATTCACAAAACCAAGCATTGGTGCTTTTACCTGATCTCTTGCTATATCCATAAGATCTGAAATCACAGCACTTGCAGTGGCCTCTCCTCCTGCTCCTGCTCCATAATACAAACTTTCACCCAACAAATCTCCATTAATGCTTATAGCATTCATCACTCCATCAACTTTTGCAAGCATTTTTTCTTTATCTATCATAGTAGGATGCACTCTTAATTCTACTTTATTTTCACGCACCTTAGCTATACCTAAAAGTTTTATGGTAAATTCAAACTCATTAGCAAAATACATATCTTCAGGCGCAATTTCACTAATACCCTCGATCAAAATATCTTCAGGTTTAGCTTTAAGATTATAAGCGATACTTGATAAAACAAGCAGTTTATGTGCTGCATCTTGTCCTTCTATGTCAAAAGTTGGATCAGCCTCTGCATAACCTAAATTTTGAGCTATTTGTAAGGCTTGTTCAAAACTCATATTTTTTTGACTCATAGAACTTAAAATATAATTACTCGTGCCATTTAAAATCCCTTTTATAGCCAAAATATTATTTGCACTTAAACCTTCTTTTAAAACCTTGATAATAGGAATTCCTCCAGCCACACTTGCTTCATAACCAAAGGCTAAATTTTTAGCCAAATTTTCAAGTTCATAACGATGATAAGCAAGCATAGCTTTATTTGCAGTAACAACAGCTTTTTTCTTTTTTAAAATTTCACTCACTATTTTAAAAGCTTCATCCACTCCACCCATTAACTCCACAAAAACATCTACATCAGCATTTAAAATTTCTTCAACGCTATGAGTAATTGGAATTAAAGCATTTTTTTTAGGACTTCTAGCAAGAGCGATCACAGGAGTTATGCTTTGACCGCACCTTGCACGAATGAGTTTATCATTTTCTAAAAGAAATTTAACCACCGCACTTCCAACAGTGCCATAACCAAGAATCGCTACTTTCATAACTTACTCTTTTAAATATTTTTTGATATTGCGTGCAGCTTGACGTATACGATTTTCATTTTCAATTAAAGCAATTCTTACATACTCATCACCTGCTTCGCCAAAACCTACCCCAGGACTTACTGCAACACTAGCACGTTGTAAAAGTTGCTTTGAAAATTCTAAACTTTTTAAATGTCTTTTGCTTTCAGGGAGTTTTGCCCAAACAAACATACTTGCTCTTGGTTTTTGAAGTTTCCAACCTGCATTTTCAAAAGCTTCAAGTAAAATGTGCATTCTTTTATCATAAGTTGCACGAATTTCATCCACGCAAGTTTGATCTCCATCTAAAGCTATGGTAGCTGCTACTTGAATAGGTGTGTACATACCATAATCAAACCAAGATTTTATTTTTTTAAGTGCACTGACTAAGCGTTTATTTCCTACTACAAAACCCACACGCCAGCCCGCCATATTGTAAGATTTTGAAAGAGTGTAAGTTTCTACCGCTACATCTTTTGCGCCTTCAATTTCTAAAATAGAAGGAGTTTTATAGTCATCATAAGTTAAATCTGCATATGCAATATCTGAAATAATATAAAACCTTTCTTTTTTTGCCGTTGCTATCAATCTTTCATAAAAACTTTTTTCACAAGTTACTGTTGTTGGATTATGTGGGAAATTAACAACGACATATTTTGGACGTGGGATGCTTTCATTTAAAGTTTTATGCAAATTTTCAAAAAAATGATTTTCATCAAGTTCAAATTTTTCATTATAAGCTAAAGGCATTTTTGCTACATTACCCCCTGCTATAATAAAAGCTTGAGTATGTATAGGATAAGCAGGAGTAGGTACAATAGCAACATCTCCAGGATTTATAATCGCTCTTGCAAGATTTACAAAACCTTCTTTTGAACCCATGGTAGCTACAACTTCATTTTCAGGATCTAGATTAACATTATATTTTCTTTTATACCAATTACAAATTGCTAAACGAAGTTTATAAATCCCCATGGATGTAGAATATCCTGAGGTTTTATCTTTGTTAGCACTTTCGCAAAGTTTATCTATAATGTGTTGAGGAGTTTTACCATCGGGATTCCCCATTGAAAAGTCGATGATATCCTCTCCAGCATGTCTTGCTGCCATTTTTATCGCATTTACTTCTGCGAAAACATAATTTGGAAGTCTTTCTATGGTATTAAAACGGATTTCATCAAACATTTCTTAATCCTTATTTTTTAAGTGTGATTTTTAAACCCCTGCGTATATTATCTAAACTATACATATCGCTTACAATAGCGTATATAGCACCATTTGGAATAAGTTCTGAAAAATGATTATTTTTATTTTCACTTTTTACTGCTTTAATTAGATTTAGATTTTTATCTAAAAAGAAGATTTTAGGAAACCAATTATCTAAATCATTTGCATCAATAATCAAATTTGTAGCATTTTTTAAATTAAGCACATAGTCTTTAAGGGGCTTTTCTAATGATTTTGGAGTATTTAAATTAACATTTGTGTTGGTTTTTAATACAGCATTGGAAAAATTTAAATCATATTCATAATCATATGTCCCAATACGCTTAATATTATCTATATAGACAGAATTTTCTTTTAAGAGATTATAAAGCGTTCCAGGATCTAAAACATATTGAGATTCTACTTGTATGGTATAGTCAATATTTCCTTCTCTTAAAATCAAATCTGTGGGGATAAAATATATGTATCCAGCATCTGTTAAAACATCAGATAAAATTTTAAAAAACATAACTTCATCAGCTTTTGCTTTAAAATTTAATCTTAGACTTTGAGGATTTGATAGTGTTAAGGCGATTAAAGAATTGGTTTTTAATATTTGAGATATTTTTGCAATATCACAATTTCCATTATTATCTATGTAAGAATTATTTGAAAATAATAATTCTAGTTGAGAATTTTTACTAGGATTGTTTACTAAATTTTTTGCCAAATCAAGACTTGAGATTGCAAAAGATATATTAACCCAAAGAGTAAGAATAATAATTTTTTTTACCATTCTTTACCTTTATTTAATTTTGCAAATTCAGCAGGTGAAATACTTGTAATTTTTCCATCTTTAATCAAGAAACGTTTTGAAATTCCTGCAGGAAATTTTTGTTCTTTATTTTCTTGATTAAACATTGTTAAAGCTGCAGCCCCTGTTAAAATTAACTGATCTTTATCTAAAGAAATGTTAAAATCTTTTTCTTTAACAAAGCTTGTTTTTTTAAGGTTTTTTAAATCTATCAAACCTATCCATATTTTGGAAGAAGTTTTAAAATGTGCTTCTTTTAAAGAATCAGTTTTTGGTGCATTTGTGTCTTCTTGGATTTGGGTATTTTTTTCTTCATCAAGTAGGGTTGTGTTATTTTCACTGATGTTATTTTCTATGCTTATGTTTTTATCATTTTCTTGTAATGAGATGTTTTGGCTTGGTAAAACGCTCTCTGTTTGATTTGTTTCTTGTGCTTTATTGTTGTCTATAACAACAACACTGTTTTCATCTAAAAATTTTAAATTTTCTTGTGCTTGTCCTATGATATCTATAACTGTTGCGCTAGTATTATTTTGTTCATCTTTGAAAAAAGTTTTAAGTGTATCAAAATAATAAATTCCACTTCCTATAATCACTAAAACAATAAGAACAATCAAAAAAGGCCAAGTGTTAGAGGATTTTTGACTATAAGCATCTAGTTTGGGGGTTATCATTTTTGATTTTGTTTGTGGAGTAGGATTGTTTTCGTTAAGATAAGCTTCATACTCTTCGTTAAAATCACTAAAGTCGAGTTCGTATTCTCTGCTTAAAATTTTAACAAAACCTTTAACATTAAAACGACTTAAAACAGCAAAATTCTTTTCTACTAAAGCTTCAAGAAAATCAAGTTCAATTTGCGTTTTTGTTGCAACTTCTTTTAAATTTAATTCTTGTATTTTTTTCCAATTAAGCATTTAACATCCTATCACAAAGTATTGCAAAAGCAGCGCTGACATTAAGACTATCAAAATTATTTTTCATCGCAATGCCCACACATTCATCGCATTTTTTTACAATTTTAGAGCTTAAACCAAAACCCTCACTACCCAAAACTAAAACTTTTTTACCATTGCTTATTTTTACACTGTGAATTTCTTTTCCCGAGCCATCGCTCGCATAAAAATAAAAACCTACTTGTTTTAGTTCGTTTATTACACTTAAAGCATCGTTGCTTATCACAATAGGTAAATCAAGAGCCGCTCCGCTGCTTGTGCGAATTACTCCTTCCATGGCTAATTTTTCACCAATAAAAATTAAAGCCCCAACCCCTAAAGCATAAGCTGTACGGGTGATAGCCCCTATATTTCCTACATCACTAATTCCATAAAGCATAACAATAAAATCATTTTTTTTGATCTCATTTAAATTTGCAAAAGAACTTTCTTTAATATCTAGCAAAAAACCTTGATGATTTCCACCTTTTGCATAAGCTTGAGCAGTTTTAAAATCAAGTTTTTTGATTTTAAAACCTGATTTTGCAATTTTGGAAAAAGTAGTTTTATCACATTCTTTTGCTAAATAAAGCTCATTGATACAGTCTTTATGATATTCTAAAATATAAAAAAATATTTGCTTCCCATAAACTATCATATTGAAATTTTACCTAATTTTGACTTAAAAGCAGTTTTTGATAAATTTCTTTTGCATTTTTTCCATTGAACTTTGATAATAATTTTGCTTTTGCTTTTAAAGGCAGCTCTAAATCCATAATATCTTTTTCACAAAGAGTATTTTGCAAAAAATTTTGTTCTTTTGATTGTAGTACTACAACCCATTCGCCGTTTAAATTAGACTTTTTTAAAATTTCAAAAAGCTCTTTAGCATTGCCTTTAAATTTATTTTCAAATTTTTTACTGATTTCTTTAATTAAAAAAATTTCTCTTTGACTATCTAGAATCATAATTTGTTCTATCAAAGATAAAATACGCTTGGGGGATTCGTAAATAATACTTGGATAAGGAAGATTTAAAATTTTTTCTATGTCTTTTTGTCTTTCATTGCCTTTATTTGCTAAAAAACCGATAAAGATAAATTCTTTTTGACAAAATGCTGAGCTTACAAGAGCAACTAAGGCTGCATTTGCACCTGGTAAAATTTCATAGGTGATATTATTTTCTTGTGCAAATTCTACCAAAGTCCTACCAGGATCACTAATTCCTGGCATTCCTGCATCGCTTAAATAAGCTACATTTTTTTCAAATATCTTTAAATCAATACTTGCTAAAACTTCTTTTTCATTATGAGAGTGTAAGGCTATAAATTTAGAAATATGTATATCAGTGTGAAATTTCGCATTTAATAGTGAAATCAAAGACTTGCTTACTCTTGTATCTTCACAAAACACAAGATTGCAAGTCTTTAAAAGTTCTAAGGCTCTAAAAGAAATATCGCTTAAATTTCCTATGGGGGTAGGAATAAAATAAAGCATAATTATTGCATTGCGTATTTTTTCTTAAATTTCTCTACACGACCTGCAGCATCTACAATTTTTTCACTACCTGTAAAAAAAGGATGGCAATTTGAACAAATATCTACTCTTAATTCTGCTTTGTTTGACTTTGTTGTAAAAGTATTTCCACAAGCACAACTTACTTTGCATTCTACATATTCTGGGTGAATTTCTTTTTTCATTAGTTTTCCTTAAAAATTAAAACAATAAGCCGTGATTATAAATTATTTAACATAAAAAAGAGATTAATTTAAGAAAAGTTAAAGCAAAATTTTTGAAGCTATGGCTATAATAGCTGTTTGACTTTTTAGAATATTAGAGCTTTTAAGAGAGATTTTCCGGTTAAACAATAATCTCTCATCATTGTTAAATCCACCTTCAGGACCTATAAAATATAATTCTTTTTCATCGAAATGACTTTGTTGTTTTCCTTGAAAATCAACCATAATTGCATTCGGAAATTTTTGAACAAATTCTTGAGTGCTTTGGTGGATAATTAAATCCATTTTAGTATTTCTACCGCATTGTTCACAAGAGGAAATAATGATTTTTTCAAATCTTTCTAAATCAATTTTAAAATTTCTTTGTGAAAAATTTGTAAAAACCAAATGTAGCTTTTTGACTCCAAGTTCATTTAAGAAAGGTAGAGTTTTTTCTAAAATTTTAGTATCTATAATGGCTAAGGCTAAGTTTAATTCACTTTGTTTTATATTTTGTGATTTTTTGTTTAAAAATTTTAAAGTGCAAGAATTTCTTGTTAAATTCAAGATTGTATAGTTATAAAGAAAATTATCTTGTAAATTTCTAAGATTTAGCTCCGAATTTTCCTTTACTCTTCTTGCTTTTAAATGGTTAAAGTTTTCACCTTGAAGTTGTATAAACTCTTCTCCAGCCTGCTTGTTATACAAAAATTGCATTTTATAGATATCTTTCTATTAAAAAAGGCAAAAACAATAAAAAAATTTCAAAAGGTAAAATCAAACAACTAATCCATCTAAAAGTGGCATATTTTCTAAATCTTCTTGCTCTTTTAAAACAAATAAAATGAAAAATTGCTAAAGCAAAAATCAAGATCCAAGAAAAAATCATTACCCAGATATTAAAATTTATTTGAAATTGTTTCATTGCTGATAATAAACAACCTGTAAAAATAATCAAAGCTAAAAATAAATAATAAATTGGTAAAAACAATCGTATTCTACGAATAAAAATGAATTCGGTTTTAAAATTCCCTTGTGTTAATATAAGATAAAAAAGCATTAAAAAACCGCTCGCATAAAGACTATAAAGATGTAAAGCTAAAAAGAATTCATAACTTTGATCCATTATTTTCCTTTATTTATAAAATCAGCTAAATTTTGAATTTGTTCATCACTTAAAAAACTGTGATTTTTATCTTTTTTCATTTTTATTTTTTGTATAAAAATTTTATTGCCTAAGGTTTTAATGGCCGTGCTGTTTTTAGGTTTTAATTCCCCTTTTTCTCCATGACAAGTGGCACATTTTTGTTTATATAAAGAGTTGATAATGCTAGGATTGACTTCATGTTCATCATCTGAACTTTGTACTTCATCATCCACAGGTAAAGGCAGGTTGGAGTCACTTAATTCTGTTTTTTCATCGTTTTGTTCTATTTGGACTACTTCTTGATCTGTATTTTGAGTCTTGGAAATATTTTTTTCATCATTAGAACAGGCAGATAAAACTAATAAAAAAAAACTTAAGGCAATTAAAATTTTAGCTTTTTGCATTAAATCTCCTTTGGATTTATAAAAATTTCTTCATTTTTTAATTTGTTGTAAAAATCTATATCATTCCATTCTGCTTTAATGCCATTGGAAAATTCTATGTCTTGAAGTGAAATTTTTGGCATTAGTTCACTATAGGCATCTTCTCTAAAACCTTGTGCATAGCCTGTTCTTGTTTCATGAACAATGATGCTTTGTAAAGTCACTCCTTGTTCTCCATTTACCATTTTTGTTTGTTTTAATAAAGCGTCTATAAGTATGAAAAATACACGACAAAAATTTTCAGCACTTACATTAACAGGCAGGCAAATCCAACGACTTGAATATTTTTTCATTTCTTCTAAATATTTTGCATCATCATATTTAAAAAGAGTGATAGCATGATCAAAACTATCAATAATTTGGCGTATATAGGTTTTTAAAAGTCCAAAATCATAGACCATTCCAGCATTATCTAAATATTTGCTTTCAAGTAAAACTTCAACTTTGTAAGAATGTCCATGAATGCTACTTTTGCAACGCTTAGAAGAACAAAATCTAACAATGTGTGCGTTTTCAAATTCAAATAATTTTCTTATAATCATACACCCTCTTTATCGTTCCAAAGACGAATATGAATTCTATCAGAATAATTATAACCATTCTTAATACAAAATTCAGCAATTTTTTGAGCATTTTTTTTAAGGTTTTGCTCATTTTCACCCATAGGCATACAAAAAATTTGATTTGGAGCTTCTTTTAGAATTTCATTGATTTCTAAAAATGAATTATCAAGGGTATTGGCATCTAAAACAAATTTATAAAAACTATCTTTTGCGTAATTTTTAAATGCTTTTAAAGCTTTAAAATTTAATCGTTTATCTTTTTTTATCCCACTATTTTGGAGTTTAACGCTTAAAGCAAAAATACATTCTTTGTAAAAAGGATATCTATCAAAATCAATTTCTATGCTTCCATTGCTTTCAAAGTGTATTTCGAATTTATTTTTTAATAACATTTGAATAAATTCTATAAATTCAGGATTTTCATAATGGATTAATGGCTCTCCACCTGTGATAACAACTATAGGATCAAAGTCTTGTTTTAATTTTGTTACTCTTTTTAAAAGTTCATTAGCATTTAAAGTTTCATAACTTTCTTTAAAATCTTTTGTGAAAACAGCCCTTATTGTATCGCATCCGATGAGAGTTTTATCGTTTTTTGATATTTTTACATTAAAACCTAAACAATTGAAATTACAACCAGCAAAACGCATAAAAATAGCTAATTTTCCATTATATTTTCCTTCTCCTTGAATGCTTAAGAAACTTTCAACAAGTTGCAAAATTAACCTCCAGTTTGATAAAAAGCACGAGATGAGGTTTCATTATCAACAACACTCCATTTATTTTTTTCTGGTTTATTTCTTAATACTTCTTGTAATATTTCTACAGCGGCTTTAATATCACCTTTTCGAACCGCTTCTTTTATGCTTAATGCTTCATCAAAATAAAGGCAAGGTATTAACAAGCCTTCAGCACTTAAGCGTATGCGATTGCAAGAATCGCAAAATTCATGGCTATGAGGATCTATAATTCCAAATTCATAATCATCTGCCTTATAAATACTCACAGGTGCTTTTTCATCTTTTTTTATAAGTTGAATTTGATATTTTTGACTCAAAATTTGTATAATTTCATCTCTTTTTAATCCTTGTAATTTACCATAAGCATGAGTGTTTTCCATAAATTCTATAAAGCGAATTTGAGCTTTTTTTGATTTTGCAAATTCCAAAAGAGATATCAGTTCATCATCGTTTAAATTTTTAAGAGCTACAGTATTAAGTTTTACTTTCAAATCTAGATTTAAAGCTTCATCAATTCCAGATAAAACACTATCTAATATATCTTTTTGCGCAAGAGTTTTTGCTTTTTTGTGATCTAGGGTATCAAGTGAAATATTAAGTCGTTTAAGTCCAGCATTTTTTAGGTCTTTAGCGAAGTCTTTTAGTAAAAATCCATTTGTAGTTATAGCAAGGTCAATATCTCTTTTATAATCGCTAATCATTTTTATAAAAATACTTAAATCTTTTCTTAATAAAGGTTCCCCACCTGTTATACGGATTTTTTCAATTCCTTCGTCTATAGCTGCTTTAACAAATAAAAAAAGTTCTTCGAAGCTTAATAAATTTTCTTTTGGCTGATAATCGAAAGGAATTTTTGGCATACAATAAAGGCAGCGAAAGTTACATCTTTGTGTAACTGAAATTCTAAGATAATTTATCTTTCTACCGAATTGATCTATAAGCATTTATTTTCCATTCTATTTTATTAATTTCTTAAATTTTAAGACAAGTTCTACATTTCCAGTGCCAATGCGTAAATCTTTAGCGATTTGTTCTATGCTTTTTCCTTCTTTGAAAAGATTTTCTATTTTTTGTTCTTCTGTATCGTAATTTGGTGTAAGTTTAGCCATGCTTTGTGCTTTTTGTTCTAAATTTAAAAGACGATTTTGTTGTTCATTTTGAAAATCTTCTATGATATGTTCCATAGTTTTTAGTGTTCTTAAAACAGGAGTGATTTTTGAACTGATTTGTTTATCAAGTTCAATCATAATTTCTTCTTTTAAAAGAGAGGTTTTATAGTCTTCATCCTCTTCACTATCATCTTTAACTCCTAATTCTTTACGAAAATAATGAAGTTCTTTGGTAATATCTTCTATCACATTTTGAAGTTTTGCTATTTTTGCATTATTTTCTCTTTCTTTGATATTCATGTAGGCTAGCATTGCAATTAAAAGCACAATTATAAAAACTAAATAAAGTACATCATCACTCATTCTTGGCCTTTCTTATTTCTTATCATATTTCTTTGAATTTCAACAACAAAAGCATCAAAAGCCATTTTGTCTTCAGGCTTAATTTTGATAATTTTTGCCAATGTTTGACTTTGAGCTTTGATAAAAATAGCTATTTTTTGATTATTTAAATCAAATCTTAAATAATATTCTTTATCTTCTTCTAAAATAGTATCCAAAAAATTTAGATATTCAAAATTTAAAGATTCTATTACCCCTTTTTGTTTAAGTGGTATAAGTTCTTTATTTTTATCTAAAGAATTTTCAAGCCTTAAAATATCTTCTTTTAGACTTAAAAGAAGATCAAAAATAATTTTTTCACCCTCATCAAAATCAATGCGTAAAGCAAGTTTTTTCCATTTTAAAATTTGAGAAATTGCTCCAAGTTTTAGGTATTCTCCAAGAAAACGGTTATTTTCTATTTCACAACATTCTAAATGAGCTTCAAATCCTGCTTTAAAAAGTGTTAATTCCATAATAAATCAATCCAAATAAAAATAAAAAAGATAATACTTAAATAACCATTTAGAGTAAAAAATGCTCTATCAATATGAGCAAAATTCTTGTGAACAATTTTATGTTCCAAGGCTAAAATAATACCGCTTATAATTACTCCAATAAGTGCTATTTTTCCAAGTGCTACACCCCAAACTTCCCACACAAAAAGAAGCCAAAATAATACCGCTAAAATATGGCAAAAAGCTGATATAAATAAAGTAGTCTTTGAACCAAATTTAGCAGGAATAGAGTGAAGTCCTATTTTTTTATCATACTCCATATCTTGTAAAGAATAAAGCAGATCAAACCCAGCTGTCCAAAAAGTTACACCTAAACATAAAATAACGCTATAAATGTGAATTTCACCCATAATTATAACACTTCCTGCAATAGGCGCAAGTCCTAAACAAAATCCCAAAACTAAATGCGCTAAAGAACTAAAGCGTTTAAAAGCTGAATAAATAGCCAATACAAAAAGCACAGGAAAAGACAAATAAAAGGCCAAGGTATTAATAAAATAAGAACATGATATAAAAATAAGTGCATTAATAATAATAAAAATCCATACACTTTTTCTACCTATTTTTCCACTGACATTAGGGCGATTTGCACAACGAGGATTATCCTTATCTATATCTTCATCCATTAAACGATTTGTAGCCATCGCAAAATTTCTTGCACTTACCGCACAAATAATGCCTAAAATCAATGCCTTAAAACCAAACCAAGCAGTGTCATTTGCAAGTTTTGATGCTACAATCATAGAGGAAAATAAAAAAGGCAAAGCAAAAATAGAATGCTTAAATACTACAAGTTCTAAAATATCTTTAAATTTTATCCAGAATGTGTTCATTTTTCTACTTTAAAATATTTTTTGCTATGATTTTACTAAAATTTTTATAAATTTTAGGATAAATATTAAAATGTTTTTTGAAATAGCATTAATAGGAACAACCGCGAGTGGAAAAACATACATAGCCAATACTTTAGCAAGAGAATTTGATGCTGTTGTTTTAAGTCTTGATAGTCTTTGTGTTTATAAAGAGATTAATATAGCAAGTGCCAAGCCTTCACAAGATGATCTTGCGAGTATAAAATACTTCGGGGTAAATTTATTGAGTGTGAATGAACATTTTAATGTTGAGTTATTCATAAGGGAATACCAAAAAGCAAAAGAATTTGCTTTAGCTAGAAATTTGCCTCTGATTATAGTAGGTGGAACTGGATTTTATTTAAAAACTATGATAGATGGTTTAAGTGAAAAAACTTTAGAGCCACATAGTTCTTTAAATAATGATGAAATTTATGCTCTTTTATTAAATATTGATCCAAACTATAAAATAGAAAAAAATGATACTTATAGATTAAAAAAATGGCTGGGTATTTATGAACAAACAAGAGAAATTCCTAGTGAATTTTTAAAAAGAACACAAAAAACTGGGGTGCTTAAAGATATAGAAATTTATGAGCTTGCGTGGGATAAAGAAATTTTAAAAAAACGTATTAAAACTAGAACAAAAGAAATGCTTGATAATGGGCTTTTAGATGAAGCAAAAATTCTTTTTTCTAAATTTGATCATAAACTTAAAGCATTAAATTCTATAGGTTTGAAAGAGTGTAAAGAGTATTTAGATGGAGAAATTTCCTTTAAAGAGCTTGAAAATTTAATCACGATACATACTACGCAGCTTGCCAAAAGACAAAGAACTTTTAATAAAAAATTTCAAAGTAAAGCCTTGGAATTTGATAAAGCTTTAGCTACTTTAAGAATGAAATTTTCAATCGAAAAATAAATGTTCTATTAGAATTTTTACTCCTAGTATAATTAAAACCAATCCGCCTAAAAGTTCAGCTTTATTTTTAAGATAAATTCCAAATTTATTTCCTATTTTTAGAGCAATGATGCATAAAATGAAGGTGATAATACCTATTAAAAATATAGCTAATAATAAATTTACATTTAAAAATGCAAAACTCACACCAACTGCTAATGCATCGATACTCGTAGCAATTGCTAAAGCTAGCATGGTTTTAAAGCCAAATTGGTTGGCATTACTATCGCAATTTTCATTTTCCAATGACTCTTTGATCATTTTTAATCCTATTAAAGAAAGTAAAATAAAAGCTATCCAATGATCAATGCTCGCAATAAAAGATATAAAAGTTATGCCTATAAAATAACCAATAGTTGGCATCAAGGCTTGAAATCCACCAAAATAAATCCCAACAATAAGATAATGTTTTAAATGTAGTTTTTTAACACTAAAACCTTTGCATAGCGATACAGCGAAAGCATCCATTCCTAAAGCACAGGATAAAAAAATAAGACTATAAAAATCCATAATAAATCCTAAAAAATTTTATAAAAAATTGAAGATGAAATTATAATCAAACAAAAATAAAAATCACATAATTTTGATATATTTAATTAAATTTTAAGAAATAAATATATATAATTCAATTTCATTTTTATTTTTTACTCCTTAAAAGTGGCCCATTCGTCTAGCGGTTAGGACATCGCCCTTTCACGGCGGTAACACGAGTTCGAGTCTCGTATGGGTCACCACTTTTTAATTTTTCTTTTAAAATAATGATTTTTTCATTTTTTCTGTTAAAAATTTAATAAATATTAATAATTTATTTTGTAGAATACGAATAGCTTTTGATATAAGTCTATTATAGACTTATATCAAGGCTGGGCATTATTGAGCTGATGTTTGCTCTTTTGTTTTTTTGTGAGTTTTAGCTTCATGTTTTTTATCAGCTTTAGCTTTTGAATGATGAGCTTTTGTATGTGTTTGATTCACATTGCTTGGAGTATTAGCTGCAAAAACATTAACTGCGAAAGCACCTAGTAATGCTGAGATTAGTACAACTTTTTTCATATTTTCCTCCTTATGAATAATTTTTAGTTGCAAATTAATTGTAATTATTAAAAATCAACAAATAGATATTTTTTGTAAAAATATTTCAAAAAAATATAATTTTTTATATATATTTAAATTTTTATTAAAATATATTATAAATATATCTTATTTTATTATAGGTTAAACAAATAGAAATTTTACCCACCAAGCTTTTAAGATGTTTTTACTCTTTTTAATATTATTATGGTAATATTTTCAATATCAAACTAAAAATAAAGGAGAAATTATGTTTGAATTAAGAAAATTACCTTATGATACTAATGCTTTTGGTGATTTTTTGAGTGCTGAAACTTTTAGCTATCATCATGGAAAACATCACAATACTTATGTTACAAATCTAAATAATCTTATTAAAGATACTGAATTTGCAGGCAAAGATCTTGTAAGTATTATTAAAACTTCAAATGGGAGCGTATTTAATAACGCAGCTCAAGTTTATAATCATGATTTTTATTTTGATTGTATTAAGCCAAGTGCAGGCTGTGGCTGTGGTGGTTCATGTCAAAGTATGGATGCTAATTTACAAGCGGCACTAGAAAAAGAATTTGGATCTTTAGAAAATTTCAAAGCTGAATTTATCAAAGGTGCTACAGGAGTTTTTGGTTCAGGATGGTTTTGGTTAGTTTATAATACTAAAAATCAAAAACTAGAATTTGTAGGTACTTCAAACGCAGCTACACCAATTACTGAAGATAAAGTTCCTTTACTTGTTGTAGATGTTTGGGAACATGCTTATTATGTAGATCATCGCAATGCACGCCCTGCTTATTTAGAGAAATTCTATGCTCATATCAATTGGGAATTTGTTGCAAAAGCTTATGAATGGGCTTTAAAAGAAGGTATGGGATCGGTTAGCTTTTACGCAAATGAACTTCATCCTGTAAAATAATTTTAATCCTTTTTGTGCTAGAATGGATTTTGACATTAAGTCAAAATTCTATATAAAAAGGCTGAAAATGGATAATTCTTTATCTGCATATACTCAAAAATATGACAAAGAAGGTTATGGACTTCAATATCCTGATGGTCATGTTATAAGATTTTATGAGAGGATCTTAAAATACAAACTAAACAAAACAAGCGGAAAATTGCTTGATTTTGGTTGTGGAAATGGAGTGCATTCTGGGTATTTTAAAAATATAACAGGGGGGGGGTATAGAGCCTTATGGCATTGATATAGTTCCTAGTTTAAAAAAAGTTTGGGAAAAAGATCCTTGCTTAGATTCTAAAAATTTTCACATCATATCTCCTAATTCTAGTTTTAAAAAACTCTTCAATACAAAAATGGATTTTATATTTGCGAATCAAAGCTTATATTATCTTACAAAACAAGCTTTTAAAGAAGCTGTGCAAGAATTTTATGAATTATGCAATGAAGGGGCTGTTATATTTGCAACCATGATGAGCGATAAAGGCTATAGTATGTATGAAAGAGGAGAACTTATGGATAATGGCTTGCGTGAAGTAAAAGGATGTCCAAGTGGTAGATTAAGCGGTTCTTCATATATACGCTTTACTAAAGACATAGAAGAATTAAAAGAAGATTTTAAACCTTTTAAACCTTTATTTTGGGGAGATTATGAATTAATTAATCTGTATAATTTTGAAGGCAGTGTGGATCACTTTATTTATATAGGACAAAAGTAAGTGCTTTAGCACTTACTCTCCTAAACTCGGAGTCATTTCGATAATCTTCCAAGGAAGTCCTTGAGAATTCAGCTCTTCCATAAAAGGCTTAGCGTCAAATTCTTCCATATTAAATACGCCTTTTCCTTGCCAAATTCCTTTAGCGATTAATTTCGTGCCTATCATAGCGGGAACACCTGTAGTATAGCTCACAGCTTGTGCACCAGTTTCTTTATAGCATTCTTCGTGATTGCAAACATTATAAATATAAACTTGTTTGTCTTTTCCATCTTTTTTACCACGAATTACACAACCTATATTGGTATAACCTTTAGTGCGTGGTCCCAAACTTGCAGGATCAGGAAGTAAGGTTTTTAAAAATTCTATAGGAATGATTTCTTTTCCTTGGTGCATTACAGGTTTAATCCCTAGCATTCCAACATTTTCAAGACATTTCATGTGAGTTAAATAACTTTGTCCAAAGGTCATAAAAAAGCGTATTCTTTTTAAACCTTTGATATTTTTTACCAAACTCTCAAGCTCTTCGTGATAAAGCAAATAGCTATCTTTCACACCTACTTCTGGGTAATCCCATTCCATTTTTATTTCCATCGGTTCTGTTTCTATCCACTTGCCATTTTCCCAATAACGCCCTTTAGCAGAAACCTCACGCAGATTGATTTCAGGGTTAAAATTCGTCGCAAAAGCATAGCCATGATCACCTGCATTGCAATCTAAAATATCTATATAAGAAATTTCATCAAATAAATTTTGCTGTGCATAAGCACAAAAAACATTAGTTACACCAGGATCAAATCCACTTCCTAAAAGTCCTAAAATTCCTGCTTGTTTAAACTCATCATTTCTCGCCCATTGCTCTTTGTATTCAAATTTAGCCAAATCAGGATGTTCATAATTTGCCGTATCTATATAATCAATCCCTGCTTTTATACAAGCATCCATTAAACTCAAATCTTGATAAGGCAAAGCAACATTGAGTAAAATTTGCGCTCCTGTTTTCTTGATAAGTTCTACAACCGCATTGCTATCATCAGCATCAATTTGCGCCGTTTCAATTTGAACCCCTAAACGCTCTTTGATAAAAGCAGCGATTTCATCACATTTGCTTTTTGTTCTACTAGCTAAAGTGATTTTGCTAAAAGTATCAGAATTCATTGCGCATTTTGCAGTAGCCACACGACTTACCCCACCTGCGCCTATGATTAAAAGATTTTTCATGAAATTTGTCCTTAAAAGATTTTTAGGAATTTTAGCTAAAAATTGATAATATCAAAATTTATTTTTTCTTCTAAGTTATAATTTGAGCTTAATAACATAAAAAATTCTATATTTTTATATCTTAACTTAAGTCTATAAAAAGCCCCTAAAAATTCTTTTTGTAAAATTTTAGCCTCAAAGCGATTTCCTATTTTAAGTTCTGCATAACCAAAAATATAATTTTTTGAAGCTATCCAAGCAAAAAATTCATCTTCTAAATCAAGTTTTTTTTCTATGATATTTAAATCAGGTAAAATTTGCGCACTTTTAAAATCAGGCTTAAAATAAAGCTCTTTAGGATTTGCATGAGCTAAAATTTTTCCTTTTTCTAAAAAAGCGATTTGATCAGACATACAATAAGCATCTTCAATATCATGAGTTACCATAATAGCCGTAATGCCTTGATTTTCTATTATTTTTTTCAATTCTCTTCTTAAATCCTGTTTTAAATTTTGATCCAAATTAGAAAAAGGTTCATCTAAAAGCAAAAGCTTACATCCTCTTGCTATAGCTCTAGCAAAAGCCACTCTTTGCGCTTGCCCTCCTGAAATTTCATCGATTTTTTTATATCTTAAATCTTCAATTTCAAAAGTTTTAAGCAAATGATTTAAAATTTGATTTTTATCTTTTTTATCGTAAAGTGCAAAAAGTATGTTTTTCTCAACATTTAAATGAGGAAATAAAGCATAATTTTGAAACATCAAAGCCACTTCACCTTTGCAAGAAAACAAATCATAAGAACTAGCTTGTTCAAGCTTAGCAATAATCCTTAAAAGCGTGCTTTTTCCGCTTCCACTACCTCCTAAAATGCTTAAAAATTCTCCTTCTTTGACATGAAGATTGATATTTTCTAAAGCTTGTATTTTTCCAAAATTTTTAGATAAATTTTTAATTTCTAACATCATCTTTCCTTGTGATTTTATCCATCCAAACAACAACCATTAAAGAAAGAAAAACGATAAACAAGGAAGGCAAAGCTGCATCATAAATTCTTTCATCACTTGCAAACCAGAAAGCTTTAACACTTAAAGTTTCAAAGCCAAAAGGCGCTAAAATTCTACTTAAAGGAAGTTCTTTAATCGTATCAATAAAAACAATAATAAAAGCCAAAAATAAAAAATGTTTCATTAAAGGTGTGTGAATTTTAAAAAATAAAATAAAATAACTCGTTCTTAAATTTAAACTTGCCTCATCAATATTTAGATGAATTTTATTATAACCTCCTTCTAAAGAATAAATTGCACTCGCTAAAAAACGAATTACATAAGCAAAAACAAGAACAAGTAAAGAATTTCCTAATAAACTCATATGAAAAATTTTATCCAAAAATACAAAAAGCACTATAATGCTAATCCCTAAAGCAGCAGCAGGTATAGAATAACCCAAAGAACTTATTTTTAAAATAAATAAATTAAAAAAATGATTTTTAACTATCCTAGAACTAAACATCAAAAAATAAGCTAAAAAAGTGGTAATTAAAGCAGTGACTAAAGCTAAGATTATAGTTTGAAAACTGATAATATAAAATTGTGATTCAAAAAGCTTATGATCTTTTAACCCCCAATAAACTAGCCAAATAAAAGGTAAAATAAAACCTACAAAAGCAATCATAAAACAATAAATACAGGATAGAATTTGTTTAATAGGATTTAATTTTCTTTTTTTGATAAAAAGAGCTAAATTTTGATTAAAACTATAATGATGTTTATTTTTATAATAATAATCCACATACATAATCAAAAATACAAAAAGCATTAAAATACCCGATAAAACACTAGAAGAATAAGAATCATTCAAATCATACCAGAGTTTAAAAATTCCAGCCGAAAAAGTATCTACTCCCAAATAAGCACTTGCACCATAATCACTCAAAGTTTCCATTAAAACCAATAAAGCTCCAGAAAAAATGGCAGGTCTTGCACTCAAAAGTGCCACGCGTGTAAAAATTCTAAATTCGGAATATTTCATGATTTTAGCTACTTCATAAGCCTCTTTAGCTTCACTTTTAAAAGCTGTTTTAGCAAATAAATAAATATAAGGATATAAAGAAATAGCCAAAACAAAAATAACACCATAATGATTGAAAAAATCTATCCTAAAGCCAAAATTTTCATGAAAAAATCCTTGAAAATCCATAATTCCCACATAAACAAAGGCTAAAATATAAGCAGGTATGGCCAAGGGTAAAATGAGTAATTTTTCTAAAATTTTACAGAAATAAAAATCATAATTTGCGATCAAATAAGCAGAACTCACACCCAAAATCAAGCTTAAACACAATACTCCCACGCTAATTATAAAAGTATCTTTGATGAATTTTAAAAATAAATAATCAAAAAAATGACTCAAATTTTCTTTAATAGATGAAAATTGGGTTAAATCACTTGTATTAAAATTTTGAAATAAAATATAAAAAAGTTCAGCAAAAATACCAAAAATAGGCAAAACAAGAAAAAGGGCAAGTAAAATTGCCCCGAGTTTATAGTATTTTAGGGTTTTATACATTATCTAAAACCGACTTCATCGTAAATTTTAACAGCTTCTTTAATATTTTCTGCTATCTTACTCACAGGAATTTGATCTTCTTTGAAAGTTCCAAAATCTTTTACCGTTTGGCTTAATTCTACATCATTTCTTATAGGAAATTCATAATTACTATCAGTAAGAATTTTTTGAATTTCAGGACTTAACATAAATTCCATAAATTTTTTAGCCGCATCTTGATTTTTACTTGATTTTGTCATAGCAATACCGCTAATGTTAATATGCGTTCCTCTATTGTCTTGATTAGGAAAAATAATACCCAAAGAATTCCCCACTTCTACATCTTTTGGATTTTTAGAATTCTTTAAAAGCCCTATATAATAAGTATTCATAACTGCAAATTTAGCTTCGCCTGCAAATACTTGTCTGGCTTGATCTCTATCTCCACCCTTTGGATTTGTCGCAAGATTGTCAAGCACACCTTTAGCCCATGCTTTAGCCTCTTTATTTCCGTCATTAGCTATAATAGATGCTAAAAGAGTTTTGCTATAAGGAGCTGTAGCACTTCTCATAACAATTTCTCCTTTAAATTCAGCTTTTGCTAAATCTTCATAATTTTTCATTTTGCTAATGTCAATATTTGCGTTTTTGTTGTAAGCAATAATTCTTGCTCTTTTTGTAATCGCAAACCATTCTTTATCCTTATCTCTTAAATGAGCGGGTATAAATTCTTCTAAATATTTTGATGAAACAGGGGATAAAAGTCCTAAATTCTTAGCTTCTGTAAGATTTGAAATATCAGCTGTGATGAAAATATCAGCAGGAGAATTACTTCCTTCAAGAGAAAGTCTTTTAATAAGTTCTGAAGCTTTAGCTTGAGTATGATTGACCTTAATGCCCGTTTTTTCTTCAAATTTCTTAATAATCTGAAAATCAGCATCATAATGTCTTGCTGAGTAAATATTAAGCTCACTAGCACCTAAAAATGAAACAGCCGTTAAAAACATAAAGAAGATTTTTTTCATATTTTATCCTTTATTGAGAATTATACTCGGTTTTATTAAGATCTTTAAAATCAGTATGAGAATGTTCAGAGCAAGCAAAAGCAAAGCCAACGCATAGTAAAAATAAAATTATTTTTTTCATAGACATTAATTCCTTTTTAGATATTTTGATAAGAAATATTAATATTAAAAAGTAAATATGACGTAATCTTTATATTTTTATATTTCTTTAAAGAATAAAGAGGTTTATTTTTGACACATGTGTTGATAAATTTATGATTTTTAATAAACTCTTGATTAAATAAAGTTGATTAAAATTTTTCTTTTAAAAGGTGGTAGCATGTTTTCTTCATTTTTTGCAAGTAAAAAATGGGCTTTATGGGCTTATTTGGGACTTTTTTTACTGTTATTTTTCTTATATATACAAACAAGCTTAAACGTTGCAATCAATTCATGGTATAGTGATTTTTACAATGTTTTACAAAAGCCAAAAATAGAACTTTTGGATTCTAATTCTACGCAAAAAATAGAAGAAAATCTTGAAAATAATACCACTTTAATCCAAGAGGCTAATCAAAGAGCTGAGCAAAATTTCCAAAAAGCTAATTTTATCAATAAAGGCGCATTGTATTATTATCAAAATTTATTAGAATATTTTTTCAACTCTAGGGCTATGATTGAAAAGCCAAATTATTCAGCAAATGATTTTTATGCTTTGATTTTAGTTTTTTTGGCTATTGCTATTCCTTATGTTTTAATCGCTACGATTAATATCTATTTTGCTAGCGTCTATGCTTTTAAGTGGCGTGAGGCTATGACTTTTTCTTATTTAAAATTTTGGAAAAATAAAGATGATAATATAGAAGGAAGTTCGCAAAGAATTCAAGAAGATACTTATAATTTTTCTAAAATCGTAGAGAGTTTAGGACTTAGTTTTATAAAAGCTTTGATGACCCTTGTAGCATTTATTCCGATTTTATGGAGTTTAAGTGATGTTGTGAGTAAAGCTTTATTTGCAAATTTAAGCGAAAATTCTTCTTTTTATTTTTTAAAAAACATTGATGGTTTGCTTGTTTATATTGCACTTTTGATTTCTTTAGGAGGCTTGGTTGTGTCATGGTTTGTAGGTATTAAGCTTCCTGGACTTGAATATAACAATCAAAAAGCTGAAGCAGCTTTAAGAAAAGAGCTTGTTTATGCTGAGGATAATCGCAAAGAATACGCTAAAAATGAGACTATGATAGAGCTTTTTACAGGGCTTAAATTTAACTATAAAAGACTTTTTTTACATTATGGATATTTTAATATTTGGCTCATTTTATTTGAGCAAATGATAGTTATAGTGCCATTTTTAATCATGGCACCAGGGCTTTTTGCTGGAGCTATAGGACTTGGTATTGTAATGCAGATTAACAATGCTTTTGATCAAGTACGAAGCTCTTTTAGTGTTTTTATCACAAACTGGACAACTATCACTCAACTTAGAAGTATATATAAGCGTTTAAAAGAATTTGAGAAAAATATTTCTTATAAGTCTTAGTTTTTTCTTATAAAATACAAGAAAAAATTCAAATATTAAATTTACTTTTAATTGTGTATAATAAGGTTTAATAATATTTTATTTCTTAAGGAGCTTCATTGGACCCCAGTCAGGTTTTGGATTTAAACCAAACTTCTACAGCATCTTTTGATGCAGGATATTCTATACTTATGGTTGTTGTTGCACTTGCTCTAGTGTTTTTAAATGGTTTTTTTGTTTTGTCTGAATTTAGTATTGTTAAAGTACGTCGTTCCAAGCTTGAAGAGATGGTAAAAGAAAAAAAAGCTGGTGCCAAGAAAGCTTTGGAGGTTACTTCAAGACTTGATACTTATCTTAGTGCTTGTCAATTAGGAATCACTTTAAGTTCTCTAGCTCTTGGTTGGATAGGTGAGCCTGCTATTGCAAAAATGCTAGAAATTCCGCTTATTAATCTTGGTTTTAGCACTGTTATTATCCATACTATAGCTTTTATTATTGCTTTTAGTATTATTACTCTTTTACATGTGGTTTTAGGAGAACTTGTGCCAAAAAGTATAGCTATTGCAGTTGCAGATAAAGCGGTTTTATTTATAGCTAGACCTCTTCATTGGTTTTGGATACTCTTTTTGCCTTGTATTAAAATTTTCGATTTTTTAGCAGCTATAAGTTTGAAACTTTTTGGAATAAAACCTGCTAAAGAAAGCGAGCTAACTCATAGCGAAGAAGAAATTAAAATCATAGCAAGTGAGAGTCAAAAAGGTGGAGTTTTAGATGAATTTGAAACAGAGATCATACGCAATGCTGTTGATTTTTCAGATACTGTTGCTAAAGAGATTATGACTCCTAGAAAAGATATGATTTGTCTAAATAAACAAAAAAGTTACGAAGAAAATATGCAAATCATTTGTGAACATAAACATACTCGCTTTCCTTATATTGACGGTTCTAAAGATACTATTTTAGGGATGATACACATACGAGATATAATACAAAATGAATTAAGCCATAAAAGTCAAAATTTAGATACTTTTGTTAAACCTTTGATTTTAGTTCCTGAAAATATCAGCATTTCAAAAGTACTTGTAATGATGAATAAAGAACGCTCTCATACTGCATTAGTAGTTGATGAGTATGGTGGAACTGCTGGAATTTTAACCATGGAAGATATCATGGAAGAAATTATTGGCGAAATTAAAAGCGAGCATGAAGAAGACAGCTATAAAAAACTTGCTGAAAATATCTATGAATTTCAAGGACGATGCGATATAGAAACTGTTGAAGAAATGCTTGTAATAAACTATGATGAGGATTTAGAACAAGTTACTATAGGTGGATATGTATTTAATCTTTTAGGACGCTTGCCTATAGTAGGAGATCGCATTGAAGATGAACTTTGTTACTATGAAGTTAAAAAAATGGATGGGAATTCTATAGAGCGTGTTAAGGTGGTTAAAAAAACAAATAAAGATGAAGAATAAGCCTCTTTAGGCTTATTTCTTTTTGTAAATTTGGTTTTTAATTTCTATACACTCAAAACCTTTTTTATCTAGTGTAACTACGCGTAAATATCCACCATCATCTATTTTACCCTCGCATAAAAATACTCTTTTGGCTATTTTCATAGGAAGTTTTTCTTTATTTCTGTGTCCAAAGATTTGATAAAGATTGTCCGAGGTGAAATTACAAAATTGATTTGCTATTTTTTGACTGTCTTCATATCCACCTACACCATAAATAAAATCATGGCTTGGTATAAAACTTATTTTTTCAGGTTTGGAGGGTATAAAATTTACTCCTCCATGTGAACAAAATATGAATTTATTTTGGAATTTGTAGTATAAACATTCTTTTAGATGAGGATAGAGTTTTCTAGCATCTCTTGGAGTAAGTTTTTCTTTTCTAAAATCCTTTAAAGTATTTTCATTAAATTCTTTGGAATTTGACAATTCTCCATTAGCCCATTTTATAAGATGTCTTTCGTGATTTCCTTCTAGTAAGCATACATTTTCTTTTTCACAAATTTTTAAAAGAAATTTTATTACTTTGCCATTTTCTATACCTCTGTTGATATAATCTCCTAAAAATATATAAAATTCATCTTCTTTGATTGTTTTAATGTATTCTTTTAAAACACTATAACAACCTTGTAAATCTCCTATATGATGAATTTTTTTATATTTGCTTAAATTTGGCATTTGGTAAAGACATTTTTTCCAGTCGCTCGAGTCTAAAATTGGGTATTTTTTTGGATTTTTTTTGAGTAAATCTTGAGTTTTTTCCAAAAGAGCATAAGGGATGATATATCCATTTTTTTTAGCTTCTAAAAGATTTTTTTCTTGACATTGTTTTAAAGAGCTATCAAAAACAATAACATACATTTTATAGCGATATTGTTTAGCTAAGTCTTTATAAATTTTTAATGTTTCATTGTAAGCGTTTATGATGCAAAACTCACCTTTTTGCATACGCATTTCTAGAAGTTTGAGTAAAATTTTACTCAAATCTTCATCATTTTTAACATTTAAAATTTTATATTCACTGACTATATTTTTAACGCTTCCTGATAAAAGACGCAAAGCATTTAAATCAAGTGTATAATTTTGAAGTTTATTATTTTTGATAAATTCTTCTTGTCCTGCGTAATAATTCCCTCTTAAAACAAGTAAGATTCTCACATTCTTTGCCTAGATTTTCTTTAAAAATTCAGTTTTTAAAACAATAACGCCAAATTTATCTACTCTAGCCTCAATTTCACCTTCTTTAGAAGTGAGCTTAATATTTTTTATAGTAGTTCCACGTTTTAAAGTTGTACTTGCACCTTTAACCTTAAGATCTTTTATTGCACTCACGCTATCACCTGCGTTAAGTTCTGTTCCATTAGCGTCTTTAGCCATTTTTTTCCTTTCTTTGATCTAAAATATTTAAAATTTGCACCACTAAAGCAAAAACCATAGCAGTATAAATATATGCCTTATCAATATGAATATCAAAACTTTCAGCAACTAAAACTACGCCTATTAACACCAAAAAAGCTAAGGCTAAAATTTTAATGCTTGGATATTTTTCAACGAAATTTGCTATAGGTTTAGAAGCAAAAAGCATCACAGCTACTGCGATAATAACAGCGATAATCATGATGGTTACATCTTGAGCAATTCCTACTGCGGTAATAACACTATCAAGCGAAAACACTATGTCAATCACAGCAATTTCAGCTACAACTATCCAAAGTTTATTGCTTGCTTTAAAATGACTTTGACTTTCTTCTTGATGAGAAATTTGCTCTTTAATTTCTTTAATAGACTTTACAATCAAGAAAAGCCCACCTAGTAAAAGAACCAGATCTCTTCCTGAAATTTCATTGTCCAATACACTAAACAAAGGCGTTACAAGTTTCATCACCCAAAAAAGAGATAAAAGAAGTAAAATTCTTGTAATCATTGCAAAAGCTAAACCTAAAATACGTCCTTTATCACGATGTTTAGGGGGTAGTTTACTTACTAAAATAGCTAAAAAAATGATATTATCTATCCCTAGTACAATTTCAAGAGCACTTAAAGTAGCTAAAGTAATCCAAGCATCAATACTAAATATCCATTCAAACATAAATTTCCTTGAAAATTTTAAAATTTTTTAAAGCGATATTTTATAGTTTTAAAGCAAATACCTTTAATTCTTTAAGAAAAAATTTCAATCACACTTAAGGGTAAAATTTCATGTTCTAGACTATGAATTTTTTCTTCAAATTCTTCAAAACTCAAATTTCTTTTTTCAAAAGCTTTTTGAGCTATAATCATTCCACCATCAAGTTCTTCACTGACCCAATGCACACTCACACCAGCCACTTTCATATCACTTTCATAACTTTCTTTAATCGCATGTGCTCCTTTAAAAAGTGGCAATAAAGAAGGATGAAGGTTAATTGCCTTAATATTTTTTGTAAAAACAGGGCTTAAAATTCTCATAAAACCTGCTAATACAGTAAGATTTGCTCCACTTTCTTTGATTTTTTGTACCAAAATTGCATCAAATTCTTCACGAGTATTATAAGCCTTATGATCAACAATGACAGTATCAAGACCAAATTTTTTTGCTCTTTGTATACCAAAAGCGTCTTTTTTATTGCAAAGGCAAAGTACTACTTCATAGGTATTTTCCCTTATGGTTTTTTTATGAAGTTTTTCTAAAATATTTTCTAAATTACTTCCATTTCCACTAAAAAGTACAGCTAATTTTACAAGCATTTTAATCCTTTGATAAGTTTTAAAGCGTCAAAGCTATTTTTATTAAATTTATATTTTTTTGCAACAAGTCCATGAGCTAAAGTAGCATTTTTTACTGCTTCTAAAGCGCTAAAACCAAAACCTAAATGTGCAGCAATCATTCCACTTAAAACATCTCCGCTCCCACCTTTAGCTAAGGCTTGATTTCCTAAATTTACAACAAATAATTTTTCTTTTTGCACAATAATAGGATTTGCTCCTTTTAAAACAAGAACACAATCATAATTTTGTGAAAATTTTCTAGCATAGAAAAAGCGATTTTTTTGCAATGTTTCTATATCTAAATCCTCATCAAAGCACATTTTATAAAGTTTTATAAATTCTTTTGGATGAGGGGTTATAACGACATCTTTTCTGTTTAAATACCAAAGCAAAGCCTCACTTAAAAAGCAGTTTGCATCCAAGATCAAAGGAGTGTTTTGCAAAATTTCATCTTTTAGAAAATCCAAATTTTCAAGCCCCATACCTAAAGCAATAGCACTTGCATTATTTTCAATTTTTTCTTTTAACATCAAAAGAGGCGAGAAACTTTTTTGTGCTACTAAAGAAACAAGACCTGCTCCAAAATTTAAGGCTCCAAGTCCTGCTAAAGTTCCAGCACTTGCATTGGCAACTATATAAATATGGCCAAAATTTCCTTTATTGGCGTTGATTTTTCTATCTATAGTTTTTAAATCTTTTTTTTCAAGCAAAAAAGCTTGAGAATTAGGGTAAAATTGCTTAGAGTTAATGCCTAAATTGGCTATTTTAATCCTTCCTACAAATTCCTTAGCAAAATCTTCAAGTAAAATTTCCTTTAAAGCTCCCATGCAAAGTGTAATATCAGCTTTAAAACAAGGATAAAATCCCAAATTTGTAGGTATATCACAAGCTATTTTTAAAGCCTTGCTTTGATTAACTTTTTGAATGATTAAACTTGTTTTTTCATCTAAACAACGATTTGAACCTGTGCCTAAAATACAATCAACAATAATATGAAATTTCTTAAAATCGGGTTCTTTTTTACAAAATTTAAAAGCATAATTTTGTAAAATTTGCTCTTGTTTTTTAAAAAGCGTATTTTCTTTAAAGCCTATTTTATAAGCTTTAGCGTGTTTTAAATTTCTTAAAGCCACCAAGCCATCTGAAGCGTTGTTACCCCCACCTAATAAAAAAAGTATTTTTACTTTTTTAATCTTGCGTTGAATGCGAATTTTTTTAGCTTCTTTTTTAATTAGCTTAGCTAAATTTAATCCCGCATTTTCCATTAAAATAAGCTCATCTAAGCCTTTATTTATAGCATTTTGTTCTAAAATTTTTATATTATCAATAATAGCTTTCATAATCTTTTTTCACCAAAAAATATATATTTTTTTCTCTTTCTTCTTCAAATTTTTTCATTTTGGGTAAAAATTTCTGGATCAAAGCACGAAAATTCTTAAAACCATAATTTTGTGGATGAAAATCCGAGTATTTGCGGTTCATATTAGTGCGGATTTGTGCGTATTCGGCACGCCCTTTTTCATCGATAAGCTGTTCGGTGATATTGATTAAAGCTCTTAAATAATCCTTACTTAAAATATCTTCTTTTTTACTCTCATCTTTATCTAAATAAAAAAATTCACTAAAAGCATTTATATAAGATTTTATAGACTTTTCAAGCCCCATTCCTATAACTTGTTTTTTATTTTCTCTTAATTTTTGAATGAGTGAAGTATAATCACTATCGCTTGAAACAATAACAAAAATATCTATATTTTTTTCATAAAATATGGACATGATTTCAGTGATTAAATACATATCGCTTGAGTTTTTGTTGGCTGCAAAATTAAATTGTTGCATAGCGATTAAAGAATATTCAGCAATTTGCTCTCTCCAACCTTGTATATTTTTTTGAGTCCAATCCCCATAAATGCGTTTAATGATAACCTCTCCATAATCTGAAGCGATATCAAAAATACTTTTAGCGTATTTTGCAGGGATATTTTCTGCATCTATAAAGATAGCTATACTTTTATTTTCCATTTTAATTCCTTGCTCTAAAGCTTAAAGCTTCTAAAATATGGGTTTTGTTAATATTAAGACTTTGTTCTAAATCTGCTATACTTCTTGAAACTTTTAAAATTTTATTAAGCGATCGCAAAGAAAGATTATAACGTGAAATTGCTAAATCTAGCGTATCTTTAGCATCTTTTTCCAATACACAAAAACGACTTAAATCTTCATCTTTTAATTTCCCATTAAATTCTTTTTGCCTTCGTTTTTTACCAAAAATAAAAGCTTGTAAAATTTTTTCACTCATTTCTTTAGAACTTATACTTGTTTTATCATCCTTGCTGATCTCATCCATAGCTACATAAAGATCAATCCTATCCATAATAGGAGCTGAAATGTGATTTTTGTATTTTTTAATCTCATTTTCACTACAAACACAAGAAAGATTTTTAGAAAATAAATTTCCGCAAGGACAAGGATTTTGGGCAGCTATAAAGCTAAATTTTGTTTCATAAGTGATTTTAGAATTTACTCTTGAAATATGAATTTTATGATCCTCCAAAGGTTCTCTTAAACTCTCTATGATTTGCTTGTTAAAATGTGGAAATTCATCAAAAAACAATACTCCACCATTTGCAAGTGCGACTTCTCCAATTCTAGCATTTTTTGTTCCTCCGCCAAAAATACTTGCTCTTGTAGAAGTATGATGAGGATGACGAAAAGCACGAATTTTAGTAAATTCACAATCTTTTGAATCTAAAGACATATAAGCATTTTGCATTAAAATTTCACTTAAACTTTGAGGAGGCATGATATAAACAAGACGTTTAGCACACATACTTTTACCACTTCCTGGACTTCCTTCAAATAAGATATTATGCATACCTAAAGCAGCTATCATACAAGCTCTTTTAGCTTTTTCTTGCCCTTTGATGTCTTTAAAATCAAGTTTAAAATCCATATTTTGTAAAAAAATTTCATTTTCTATTTGCAAAGGGTTTGTAAATAAAGGATGATTGTGCGAGAAGTGAAAATTTTCATAATTTTTTTCTTTAAAAAACTCTATTGCTTCATTTAAATTTTCAAGTCCATAAACCTCTAAATTCGGTATCATGGAAGCTTTTTGTGCTATACTTTTTGGAACAACGATTTTAGCTTTTTTAATTTTAGCAGAAAGAAACAAAAGCAAAGAAAAAAGCTCATTTGTGCTTTTAATACTTCCATCAAGTCCTAATTCTCCTACTACAAAAAAGTCATCTAATTCTTCATTTTGTAAAAGGATTAATAAAGCAATGGCCAAATCAAAATGAGACCCCTTTTTTGGGATGCCTGAAGGACTAAGATTGATAGTAATTTTTTTAGCAGGAAAAGCAAAATCACAACTTAAAAGCATGGCTTTGATGCGTTCGACACTTTCCTTAATCGCTACACTTGCAAGTCCTACTATGCTTAAATTTGGCAAACCTCTTGTAAAAGTGGATTCTACCTCTATAATGTCTAAGCCTTCATGAAAGCTTATGCACTTTAGTTTTTTCATTTCTCTTTTTTATGATTTTTCTTCTTTTTCTTAAATTCTTTATCGAATTTTTGACGCTTAGCAAAAGAAATTTTTTCTATAAATAAATGTCCATTCAAATGATCATTTTCGTGTTGAATAGCCACAGCTAAAAAACCTTTTGCTTCAAGTTCTTTAAATTCTCCAAAGCGATCTTGATATTTAAGTAAGATATGATTATAGCGTTTTACTTCTTCGAAAAAATCTGGCACACTCAAACACCCTTCGGTACAAGTGATCATTTCTTCATCTAAAGGAATAATTTCAGGATTAATAATCTCTAGCAAATCTTCTTTTTTTTGTTCATCATTTTCATCAAAAATATTCACAAGTAAAGCACGCAAAGGAATATCCACTTGAATAGCTGCTAAACCTACTCCATTACTTGCTATCATAGTTTCATACATATCATCAAGCAAGGTGTGAAGTTCTGTATCAAATTTATTTACAATTTCAGAGTTTAAAAAAAGTCTAGGATTAGGATAAGTGATAATTTTTCTAACCATTAAAAAACCTTTGTTTTAAATGATCTCCAAAGAAATCATTTAAAACTTTTTTCCAAAACCTTATCAATCAGTCCATATTCTTTAGCTTCTTGTGCTGACATGAAAAAATCTCTTTCTGTATCTTTTGCTATTTTTGTAACTTTTTGCTTAGTATTTTTTGCCAAAATATCATTAAGTATAGTTTTAAGTCTTAAAATTTCTTTAGCTTGAATTTCAATATCTGTGGCTTGACCTCTAGCTCCACCTAAAGGTTGATGAATCATAATGCGTGAATTAGGCAAAGCAAAACGTTTTCCTTCTGCGCCACAACTAAGCAAAAATGCTCCCATAGAAGCAGCTTGTCCTATGCAAATCGTACAAACATCAGGTTTGATATAGTTCATAGTATCATAAATACTAAAACCACTTGTAATGACACCGCCTGGAGAATTGATATAAAGATAAATATCTTTTGTAGGATCTTCAGCTTCTAAAAAAAGAAGTTGTGCTACGATAGAAGCAGCAAGTTCATCATGAATTTCGCCACTTAGCATAATAATTCTATCTTTTAAAAGGCGTGAATAAATGTCATAACTTCTTTCACCACGACTGGATTTTTCAATAACATAAGGAATAAACATTATTTATCTTCTTTCTCTTTTTTGCTCGCTTTTTCCGATTTTTCCGATTTTTCCGATTTTTCTGTTTTTGGCATAAAAATATCATTAAAAAGTTTTTCTTCAATTAAAGCCATTTTCACAGCAGGTAAAGCTCCTTGTTTTTTATAGTTTTCTAAATGCTCTTTTGGATTCATACCATAGCGATATGCTTCAAAATAAATCGCTTGAATCAATTCTTGATCATTTACTTCAATCTTACGCAATTTTGCAAGCTCATCAATAATAAAAGTAAGTTTTACACTTTTTTGCGCTTCTTCTTTAAAAGAATCACGTTTTTCTTGATATTTTTCTTTACTTGCTTTAAGCTCTTCAATTTCTTTTTCGCTAAAAGTATTAAAAGCTGCACGCATTTGCATATCAGTTTCTTGTTCTACTATGCCTTTAGGTAAATCAAAATTATATTTTTCAATCAAAGCATCTGCAAATTTACCTTTTAATTCGTCATTTACAAGTTTAAAAAGCTTTTCGTTTTTGATTTGCTCTTTTAATTTTTCATCTAAAACTTCAACACTAGTTTTTTCTTCTCCTGGTAAAAGTTTTTTAAGCATTTCTTCATCAAGTTCTGGAATTTTAAGCTCTTGAATTTCATGTAGTTTTACTTTAAATACGGCATCTTTACCCGCTAAATGCGCTGCACCGTATTCTTTAGGGAAAGTTACTTTGATATCTTTTTCTTCACCTATTTTCATTCCTACCATACCATCTTCAAAACCTGGAATAAATTGCTTAGAACCAATTTCTAAAACATAATTTTCAGCTTTACCACCTTCAAAAGCTTTATCATCTACAAAACCTTCAAAATCAAATTTTGCAAAATCACCTTCTTTTAAAGCTCTTTTTGTTTTTATAGCTTCAGGAGTAGCAAAACGCTTTAAAAGTTCATCTTTTTTCTCATCAATTTCTTTTTTACCTACTTTTGGAGTTTGGTATTCAGGGATAAGTTTTTCATAACCCTCAAGTTTGATTTCAGGTTTAAAAGAAAGTATTAACTCAGCAATAATTTCTCCATCTTTACGATCAAATTTTTCAAAATATGGCTCACCTACAAGCTCTTTACTTTCTTTTTTAAGTTCTTGTAAAGCACTATTTACAGCAGATTTAAAAAGATTTTGTTCCGCGTCTTGAGTGAGTTCTCTTTCATATCTTTTAAGTACAGCACTTACAGGAACTTTTCCTGGTCTAAACCCATCCATTTTTACACTTTTAGAAGCTTTTTTTGCTAAATTTTCTACTTCACTTTTGATCATTCCTGAAGGAATTTTTACACTAGCAGTCGCATTAACAGAATCTAGTTGCTTTGCCTTTACTTCCATAGTTTTTTTCCTTATAAAATAAAATTTGCTTTCAATCATAGCAAATTTTTCCTTATTACTTGCATAAAATTTTAAAGTAATTTATGATAAAATTGCAATATTACATTATTATTAAAATAATAAAAATATTTTTGGAGAAAAATTTGCAAAAAAAATTTGAAGATTGTGTTAAAACTATGCTTGAAATTATAGGAGAAAATCCAAATCGTGAAGGACTGATTAAAACACCAAATCGTGTTTTTAAAGCTTATGAATTTCTTACTAGTGGTTATACGCAAAATGTCAAAGATATTTTAAATAATGCTTTATTTGAAAGCTCTAATAATGAAATGGTTTTGGTGCGTGATATAGAATTTTACAGTCTTTGCGAACATCATCTTTTACCTTTTTTTGGGCGTGCTCATGTAGCCTATATCCCTAATAAAAAAGTAGTAGGTTTAAGCAAAATTCCACGCCTTGTAGAAGTGTTTGCAAGAAGACTTCAAATTCAAGAACAACTTACCGAACAAATCGCACAAGCTTTAATGGAAAATGTCGATGCAAAAGGTGTGGGTGTAGTCATAGAAGCAAGACATATGTGTGTTGAAATGCGTGGAGTACAAAAAGCTAATTCCACCACTACAACTTCAGCTTTGCGTGGAATTTTCTTGAAAAATGAAAAAACTAGAGAGGAATTTTTTTCTCTCATAAACTCTGCTAAACAGGTAAGATTTTAATGAATCTTGAAAAACTACGTTCCAAACTTGGTAAAGAAAATTTAAGTGCTATTTTTGGAGAGATTACAAAAATTTCTGCTACAAGTATAGAAATTCGTGGGCTTAAAACAGGGGTTGGAGATATAGTGAAGTTAGTTTCCAATGAAGATGAAAATTTAAACACTCTAGCTATGGTCGTAGAAATCAAAGAACAATTTAGCTATTTAAGCCCATTTTCTTTTATAGAAGGTTTTAAGATAGGCGATCGTGCTTTCATAAGTGATGCAGGTATGCAAATAGGCGTTAGCGATGAACTTTTAGGCAGAGTAGTAGATCCTTTTATGCGTCCAAAAGATGGTAAAGGAGCTATAGAAGTAAGTAAATATATGCCTATAATGCGTGCACCTATTGATGCGATGAAAAGAGGGCTTATAGAAGAAGTTTTTCCCGTGGGTGTTAAAACCATAGACGCACTTTTAACTTGTGGTGTAGGGCAAAAACTTGGTATTTTTGCAGGAAGCGGGGTAGGAAAATCCACTCTTATGGGAATGATAGTTAAAAATTCCAAAGCTCCTATAAAGGTAGTGGCACTCATAGGAGAAAGGGGGCGTGAAATTCCTGAATTTATACAAAAAAATTTAGGCGGAAAGCTCGATGATACAGTGATTATTGTTGCTACAAGTGATGATAGTGCTTTGATGCGTAAATACGGTGCTTTTTGTGCAATGAGTGTGGCAGAATATTTTAAAGAACAAGGTAAAGATGTACTTTTTATCATGGATAGTGTAACGCGTTTTGCTATGGCGCAAAGAGAAATTGGACTAGCTCTTGGGGAGCCTCCTACAACCAAAGGTTATCCGCCAAGCGTTTTAAGTCTTTTGCCTCAACTCATGGAAAGAACGGGTAAAGAAGAAGGTAAAGGCACTATAACAGCCTTTTTTACCGTTTTAGTAGATGGAGATGATATGAGCGATCCAATCGCCGATCAAAGTCGTTCTATCTTAGATGGACACATTGTTTTAAGTCGTGAATTAACAGACTTTGGAATTTATCCTCCTATTAATATACAAAACTCTGCTTCAAGGGTAATGAGTGATATTATAAGTCCTGAACACAAACTTTGGGCAAGAAAATTTAAGCGTTTAAACTCGCTTTTAAAAGAAAATGAAGTACTGCTTCGCATTGGTGCTTATCAAAAAGGAAGTGATAAAGAACTTGATGAAGCTATTTCTAAAAAAGAATTTATGCAAAAATTCTTAGGACAAAACCCTGAGGAAAGCTTTGAATTTAACCAAACTTTAGAGCTCTTGAGTCAAATTGATACGCCAAATACTCCTTTGCCACCAACTCAAAATATAAATGTAGGAAGTGCAAGTGCAACCTTGCCTAATCCTAATTTAAAATAAAATTATTTGATAAAATAATCTCCATCAAAACTGATTAAAGAATATTTTCTTTCATTGCCTATGCTTTGAGTTAGCTCTTCTATGCTTAAAAAACTTAGCGTATCAGCTTCTACATATTCACGCACTTCTTCAGCATTTTTATTTGCGCTGATAAGTTCTTCAAAAGTTGGAGTATCTATACCGTAAGTATCAGGAAATTTGATCTCAGGACAAGCTATGGCAAGATGGATTTTGCTCGCTCCTGCAGCACGAAGTAAGGAAATTATTTTTTTAGAAGTAGTACCACGCACCAAGCTATCATCAATGACTACGATTTCTTTGCCTTCTAAAACTTTACGCATGGGATTAAGCTTTAATTTTACTTTTAAATTTCTAAGCTCTTGAGTTGGCTCTATAAAAGTTCTTCCTACATAATGATTTCTTACTATTGCCATTTCAAGAGGGATTTGTAAATATTGAGCAAAACCTATAGCTGCACTTACTCCACTATCTGGCACAGGCACGACAAAGTCTGCTTTATAAGCAAATTTTTTAGCTAAAGCTTCGCCCATTTTTTTACGCACTTCATACACGCTTTTACCTTCTACTATGCTATCAGGTCTAGCAAAATAAATGTATTCAAAAGCGCAAATTCTAGGAGTTTGAAAAAAAAGTTCTATGCTTTCAAATTTATCATTTCCCTGAGTAAAAATAAGCATTTCCCCTGGTTTAACATCGCGAATAAATTCAGCCTCTATAAGATCAAAAGCACAAGTTTCACTAGCAACTATATAGCCTCCATCTTTTAAACGTCCTAAAGACAAAGGACGTACCCCATGAGGATCTCTTACAATATAAAGTTTATCTTTGCTTGCTAAAACAAAACAATAAGCTCCTATACATTCTTTTAAACTCTCAATAAATCTATCTTTTAGACTTTCTTGCTTACTTCTTGCGATAAGATGAACAACATTTTCTGTGTCCATATTGGTTTGAAAAATAGCCCCATCTTGAATAAGTCTTGATCTTACTTCTTCTTTATTGACCAAATTTCCATTATGCGCTAAAGCAATATCACCTAAAACCGAAGTGGCTGCTATGGGCTGAGCGTCATTTAAACTTGAATTTCCTGCTGTAGAATAGCGATTATGCCCTATAGCGATTTCACCTTCTAAAGTTTTTAAATTATCGGGATTAAAAATTTGACTCACTTCACCTTTAGCTTTAATAGTCTTAATATTTTTACCATTACTCACACTAATACCACTTGCCTCTTGTCCACGGTGTTGCATAGCAAAAAGCGCATAATACGCATAAGTGCTAGCATTTTTTGAATTGATAACTCCTACAACTGCACACATTTTAAATTCCTAAAAAATCATTGATTGAATACATTTTTGCTTCTTGCTTACTAAGCCAAATAGCGATTTTAATCGCACCTTTAGCAAAAGTTGCCCTTGAAGTAGCGGTATGATTAAGTTCTAAAAACTCACCATCTTCATAAAAACCTACTGTATGGCGTCCTACTATATCGCCACCTCTTAAACTCATCACGGCAATCTCATCTTTACTTCTTTCACCTATGATGCCATCTCTTCCACTTACTCTTACTTTTTCAAGTTCTAAATTTCTAGCTTTTGCTACACTTTGAGCTAAAGTCATAGCTGTACCACTTGGTGCATCTTTTTTATGGCGATGATGCATTTCTAAAATTTCTATATCAAAATTTCTTAGCATTTGACTGGCTTTACTAGCAAGATAGTTTAAAACCGCAACACCTAAAGACATATTGGTCGCGTAAAAAATCGGCATTACTTCACTAGCACTTTGCATTAAATGTAAAATTTTCTCATCAAGGCCTGTTGTACCTATTACCAAAGGTTTAGGCATAGTTCTTGCATAATTTAAAAGCTCATGAGTTCCACTTGGGGAAGAAAAATCAATAATCACATCGCTTTTTTCAAAAAGCTCTTCTAAATTTCCACCCTTATCATAAAGTATCGAAATTTGTACTTGTGTTTCGCTTTTTAAACATTCTTCAATCTGTTTTCCCATTCGTCCTTTAGCGCCATAAATTCCTATTTTAATCATCTTTTTCCTTGAAAATAAAATATTGATTTTAGCATTTATTTTGTAAATTTTAAATAATAAAATTAAGCTTTATAGTTTTTTAATTTATATAAATTATCTAACAATTTTGCTTCTTCTCCTAAGCCCTTGCTATGATAAAATTTTAAATTTTTACTAAGATATTTTTGCTCTACCCAGCCACCAAAATCATGTGGATAAAGATAGTTTTGTTTTTCTTGATGATTGTTGTTAAGATAATTAGGTATTTCTAAAGCTTCATTATTTTTTACATAGTTTAAAGCTTCATTGATAGCTTTGTAGCTTGCATTGGATTTGATTGTGCTTGCTAAATAAACTACGCATTGGGCTAGGATAATTCTTGCTTCAGGATAACCTATATTTTTAACAGCTTCTAGAGTCGAAACTGCTAAATTTAAAGCATTTGGATCGGCATTTCCGATATCTTCACTTGAAAAAATCACTAAACGCCTAGCGATAAAATCCGCACTTTCTCCTGCATCAATAAGTCTTGCAAGATAATAAATAGCTGCATCAACGTCACTTCCGCGCAAACTTTTTATCATTGCACTTGCTAAAATATAATGTGTATCTTTTGAGCTAACACCTTCACTATTTATGCTGTTGCGAAGTTTTTTAAGATTTTCAAGACTGATATGTTTTTCATCTAAAACCAAGACAAATTCAAGCAAATTTAGCATAGCTCTTGCATCAGCGCTTTTAAGTAGAAAATCTTTAGCTTCTTTATCAATACTAAATTTCATTTTTTCTTGTACACGCAAGAGTAAAGTTTCAAGTTCCTTTACCCCTAAAGATTTAAATTCGAAAAGCATGGAACGACTTCTTATACCAGAACTTAAAACAAAATAGGGATTTTCAGTGCTTGCACCGATTAAAATTAAACGGTAATTTTCCATAGGAATTAAAAGCATTTCTTGTTGGGTTTTGCTAAGGCGGTGAATTTCATCAATAAAAATTAAAGGCTTATAAAGACTATTTTTATAATTGTCTAAAATTTTTCTTAGTTCTTCGAGTTTAAAATTTCCTCCATCAAATTCATAAAAATCTAAGCCAAATTCTTTTGCTACAACTCTAGCAAAAGTTGTTTTTCCAGAACCTGCTGTTCCAAAAAAAATACTATGAGGAAGTTTTTGTAAAGCAGTAAATTTTTTGAAAATTTCTATAAGCTCGTATTGTCCTAAAATATCATCAAAATTTTTAGGGCGAAAGGTCAAAGCTAGGCTCATTAATTTAAATCCATATTTGAAAATTTACTACCATTAATTTTTAGCTGAGGATTGGCTAAGCTATCATAAGATAAATTTAGAAAAAAGTTATTATTTTCTTTTAAAAAATATTGATTTAAACCTCCATAATCCTTTGTCCAAGGAAAAATTTCATCAGGCTCATCTGAACTGATAACTTGTAATTTTACTTGATAAGAGTTGTTAATATTTAAATTGCCTTGTAGACTGATATTTTGTTTATTTTTTTCAAGAATTAAATTTTGTATTTTTAGATCAAGATTTTTTTGAATAAAATGAGAGATATTGAAATTTGAGTTAAGAAATTTATTTATGGTTATATTAAATTTTGTTTTGTCAAAATTTAAATTCTGACCCAATAAAGATTTAAGATCAATATCAATTTCATTGGATTTTCCTTGTATGTTTAAGTTTATTGTTGAATTTTCTTCATTAAAATTTACTTGGTTTTTGCTATAAAAAGAATTGATTTTATTGTTATCTAGCACAAGATAATCAAAGTTGATCTCTTGTTGGCTATCGCTAAATAAATTTAACTCATAAAATTGTACAGGATTGTTAAAAAATTGTTCGTAATTTAAATTTTGTAATACAAATTTAGTATAAAATTGAGAAAAATCAATCATATCAAAATGTATTTTAATGTTTTTAATTTCTAAATTTTTACTCATTAAAGCTTCAATATATCCGCCGTTTATGATGGTATCTCCGCCTTCATTGCTTAAATTTATATCTTTAATATTTAGAAATATTTTAGAGTTGTTATCGTGTAATTTGAGAGTAAAAGTTCCTAATTTATTGTTTTTTAACACTTCATCTAAAAAATCAAAAGGATTTGTAAAATTTCCTTTTATAATTTTATTTAAGAAAAAATAATTATTAAATTTAAGGTTGATTTTGGTTGAAAGCTGTGTATGAGAGTGATTTAAAGTAAAACTTCCTTTAGAGGTTAAAAAACCTTTTTTGAAGTAAATATCTGTAATTGTATAATCAGGATTGCAATTTTTAATAAATTTATTAAATAAAAGTTCGTTAGTGTATCCTATATAAAATATATGAGTAATAAAACCTAATATAAAACAAAAAACAATAAAAATCGATTTTTTCATTATTTGCCTTAGATGAAAATATAAGTGTTATTTTATAAATTGCTTGTTAAAAAAGAGTTTAAATTTTTATTTAAGAGCAATGAATGTAGTTTAGCAAAGAATGATTTTATAAATCCCTTGTTAAGGGATTTATATTAATAAGCTTTTTTATAACATTGAATTTCAATTTTTCTAGCTACTGGAATAGCTTGAGTATTTGGTGTAGCAGGTGTTCCATAAGAAATTTTACTTTCTAAAAAATTTCCAACCTGTAAATCTTTAAAAGTTCCATCTTTATCTGTTCCAAAAATACCACAATCATCCATTTCTATTTCGGTATTTGGTAGAACTTTTATAGCCATTTGTCCGCCATAAATAGAGTCAATAAGCAAGGTTTTATTGTTATCATAAATTTGTGCAATAGTACCTTCAAGTTTTAGACTATCTGCAAAAAGCATTGAGCTAGCTAAAAGTGCTGATGCAAATAAAATACTTTTTTTCATAATTATTTCTCCTTCAGTGTAAAGTGATAACATTATAAACTTTTTAAGTGAAGTGAATGTGAAGTTAAAAATTTTGATTTTTTAGTTTTGATAATATTATGCAACTTATTATATTTTGACCATCGTTACTTCTAGTTGTAAATTTAAAAGAGTGAATACTTTATCAAAGATAATTCAAAATTATTTTTTTATTCTTGTTTAAAATGGTTACAATTAGAAAATATATTTTTTTCAAAAAGCTATAAATTAAACACATATAAGTTGGACTTAAAATATCCTATTTTATTATCGAATAAAAATGATACAAAAGGATAGGATATGGAAATTTTTTTAGCTTTATTGGGTTTTTTCTCATTAGGATTGATGGTTTGGCTTTTGCTAAAAGATTATACTACTCCGGCATTAGCTTTTATAAGTGTAAGTATTAGTGTAGCTTGTATTTTACTTATTCTTGAACAGCTTGGTTTTGGCGTGGGTGCAGCTTTAGAGGTTAAAGGGGATGTTTTTGATATTAAGACATTGGTTGCTTTTATTAAAGATGGAGTCAAAAGTGTAACGGATACGGCAGCTTTGTTTGTTTTTTCTATACTCTTTTTTAGTGTTTTAAATGCAAGTGGTTTTTTTACTAAAATTTTAAATGCGTTTTTATCAAAAATGAAAGCTAATGTATATCAAGTTTGCATTCTTACTGTTTTTATTGCTGCTGCTGTGCATTTAGATGGTTCAGGTGCTTCTACTTTTCTTATTGTAATACCTGCATTATTACCTATTTATGAGCGTTTAGGTATAAGAAAGACTTCAATGTTATTGATTATTACTTCGGCTATGGGGGTTATGAATGTTATTCCTTGGGGTGGTCCTACTTTAAGAGCGGCTACTAATATAGGAATGGATGCAAATTTGCTTTGGCACCATATTATACCTATTCAGATTGTAGGTTTGGTATTATCCCTTCTTTTGGCAATTTGGATTGCTAAGATAGAAATAAAAAGAGGTGCAGGCGCAGGTAACTTGTCTGGAATAAATTTAAATATAGAAAAAAGCGAACACCATAATGAAAAATGGTTTTGGTTAAATTTACTTGTAGCTATTGGAGTTATTGGGCTTTTAATTAGCGGTATTATTCCTAGTTATATTTGCTTTATGATAGGACTTGCAATAATTTTACCGCTTAATTATCCTAATTTAAAAACAGCTAAAAAAGTTTTAGATCGTGCAAGTGCTGGTGCAATGCTTATGTATATTACTTTAATTGGTGCTGGGATATTAATAGGCGTATTTGATAAAAGTGGTATTATGGAGAAAATGGGTGTTTTGATTTTAAATTTTGTTCCAGATTATTTAGGCGCTTATATTCCTTTGATGGTAGGGATATTGGCTGTTCCAATGGCAATTATTTTTTGTACAGATTCTTATTTTTATGGAGTGATGCCTATAGTTTTGAGTGTAACTAAGGCTTTTGGCGCTGAACCTTTGACTATAGCTATTATCATGGTGATAGCAAGAAATTGTGCGACATTTATTTCTCCTGTTGTGCCTGCAACTTTGCTAGGTTGTGGTTTAGCAGAGGTTAATATTAAAGATCATATCAAAAGAAGCTTTTTTTATATATGGGGTATAAGTATTATTTGCTTGATTTTTGCTGAGGTAGCTGGGATAATATAATTAAAATAAAAGAACTTTTGATTTTTCAATGATTGGTTCATTGTTTTATGATATTTTTGAGTCAAAAATTTATAAAAATATAAGCGTTTTTTTGTATTATTTTATTTTGCTTTAGAGAAAAATTATAAATTTAAACTTATAAGAATATTTTTTAAGTTGAAAGTAAATTTTAAAACGGAGAAATGATGTACAAAAAACAAAATTTACCAGAACTTACCTTAAGGGGTTTGATTTTGGGAAGTATTTTAACTATTATTTTTACAGCTTCAAATGTATATTTGGGGTTAAAAGTGGGACTTACTTTTTCATCATCAATTCCAGCTGTGGTCATCTCCATGGCGGTTTTGAGTCTTTTTAAGACTTCAAATATTTTAGAAAATAATATGGTTCAAACTCAAGCTTCAGCAGCAGGAACTTTATCATCAGTTATTTTTGTTATCCCAGGGCTTTTTATGTGTGGGTATTGGAGTGAATTTCCACTTTGGCAAACTTTTATGATATGTCTTTGTGGTGGCGGACTTGGAGTGCTTTTTACTATACCATTAAGAAGGACTATGGTGGTTGAAAGCAAGCTTGCTTATCCTGAAGGTAGAGCTGCAGCTGAAATTTTAAAAGTAGCCAATAAAGATCAGAGTAGTAAAAAAGGAAAACAAGGCATTAAAGAAATAGCATTAGGCTCTTTTATAGCTGCTATTTTTAGTTTGTTAAGCAATGGTTTTAAACTCGCTGCAAGTGAGAGTAATTTTGCTTTTATTTGGAATAAAATGGCTTTTGGTTTTTCTATGGGATATTCTTTGGCACTTTTAGGGGCAGGTTATTTAGTTGGTTTAGCAGGTGCTATAGCTCTTTTTGTAGGTATGTTTTTAGCTTGGGGTATTTTTACTCCCTATCTTTCAAATTTTGAATTCGATAGTGCAAAAAATGCCGTAGATTTAGCTTCTAGTGTATGGAGTTCTAAAGTAAGGCTTATAGGAACAGGAGCTATTGCTATAGCAGCGCTTTGGACTTTAATAGAACTTTTAAAACCCGTTATTGAAGGTATTAAAGAAATTGTTAAAAATGTTAAAATTACCAATCAAGAAAAAAATGAAAGAACAAATATAGACCTTTCTTTAAAAAGTATTTTTATACTTTTTGTTTTAATGGTTGTGGGTTTATTTATTACTTTTTATAGTTTTGTTGAAGATGCTAACTTAAGTATTTATTATCAAATGCTATTTTCATTTTTTGGAACTTTAGTTTCTGTTTTAATAGGTTTTTTTGTTGCAGCAGCTTGCGGATATATGGCAGGACTTGTAGGATCTTCTTCTAGTCCTATTTCTGGAATCGGACTTATTGGTGTTATTATTTCTTCTATTGTTTTTTTGGTTTTAGGTGTGGAACTTTTTCAAGATCCTATGCTTTCTAAATTTGCAGTAGCATTAGCTATTTTTACTACTAGTGTTATTTTAGCTACAGCTGCTATTTCGAATGATAATTTACAAGATTTAAAGACAGGACATTTAGTCGGAGCTACTCCTTGGAAACAACAAGTTGCTTTACTTGTAGGCTGTGTTTTTGGTGCTTTGACTATAGTTCCTGTTTTAAATTTGCTTTATCAAGCCTATGGTTTTGTCGGAGCAATGCCAAGAGAAGGTATGGATGCTTCATCAGCTTTAGCAGCACCGCAAGCAAATTTAATGAGCACTATCGCCCAAGGAATTTTTCATCACAATATAGAGTGGGGTTATATGGCTTTTGGTGTATTTGTAGGAATTTTAATGATTATTATAGATAAAATTTTAAAAGGAACACAGAAAATGTCTTTGCCGCCTTTAGCCGTTGGAATAGGTATTTACCTTCCCCCTGCTATAAATATACCTTTAGTTATAGGCGGAATTTTAAAATATATTGTAATGCAATACTTGACTAAAAAATATGCAAAAAATTCTCATAAAGAAGAAAAACTTGCAAGTTGTGAGCAAAGAGGCACGCTTTTTGCTTCAGGGCTTATAGTGGGTGAAAGTATTTTTGGGGTAATTATCGCAGGAATTACTGTATTTTCAGTAAGTATGGGTGGTAGTGAAAATCCTTTAGCTTTAAATTTAGCAAATTTTCATGATAGCGAGCTTTTCGCACTTATCTTTTTTGTGGGAGTTGTATTATATTTCATTAAGCGTATTGTTAAAAAAGATGCTTAATTTTTGGGGTTAAAACCCCATTTAATCCATTCTGATATAATTTTTCTTTTGCAATTATCATTCAAGGATTAAAATGGAAAATTTATATGCTTTAATACTTGGAATTATAGAAGGTCTGACTGAGTTTTTACCTATTTCTTCAACAGGACATATGATTTTAGGTACAACTATTTTAGGTATCGATATAGATGAGTTTTGGAAAAGCTTTTTGATTATCATCCAGCTTGGTTCTATTTTGGCGGTCATTTTTGTATTTTGGCGTAAATTGTTTCAAGGGCTTGATATTTGGTTAAAACTTGCAGTTGGATTTTTTCCTACTGGAGTTATAGGGCTTTTTGTGGCAAAATACTTAAATGCTTTATTTAATGGTTGGGTTGTGGTTGGAATGCTCATTTTTGGCGGTGTTGTGTTTATTCTTATAGAACTTGCACATAAAAATAAACAATATCGTATCAATTCTTTAGAAGAAATAAGTTTTAAACAAGCTTTTTGCATAGGTATTTTTCAATCTTTAGCCATGATTCCTGGTACTTCAAGAAGTGGAGCAAGTATTATTGGTGGACTTTTGCTAGGATTTAATAGAAAAGTTGCGGCTGAGTTTAGTTTTTTGCTTGCCATTCCAACGATGATTATCGCTACAGCTTATAGCATTTATAAAGAGCCTGAGCTTCTTAGCAATGCAAATTCTTTAATTCCTTTAGGCATAGGTTTTATCACTGCTTTTATTGTTGCAGTTTTAGTTATAAAATTTTTCTTAAAATTTATTTCTAAATTCGACTTTATCCCTTTTGGAATTTATCGTATTATTTTAGGATTTGTTTTCTTTTATTTGTATTATAGTGGGATTTTAAATGCTGGAAGTGAATTTAAGCTATAAATAAATATTAAATTTATTCTAAGATTTTTTTAAAAATAAGCTGAATTTCAAAAATAATTAAGTCTTAGAAAGTTAAAATTAGAACTTTATAAACACTCACAGGGTAAGTGAGCGACAAAGGGTTAAAAATATGGAAAAAGAAGTTATTGCGTATTTGGACAATGAGACAATAATTGACTCTCAAAGTGTGAAAAATACAAATTTAAAAGAAATTTATTTTGATAATTCTAAAGAAAGTTTAGAGGTAATCCGTCATTCTTGTGCGCATTTAATGGCACAGGCGATTAAGAATTTGTATCCTGAAGCTAAATTTTTCGTTGGTCCTGTTATAGAAGATGGATTTTATTATGATTTTCGTGTAGAAAGTAAGATCGGCGAAGAAGATTTAGTAAAAATTGAAAAAAAGATGAAAGAGCTTGCTGAAGCAAAGATTGAAATTTCAAAATATGAAATCACAAAAAGCGAAGCTTTGGCTAAATTTCAAAATGATGATTTAAAACAAGAAGTTTTATTGCGTATTCCTGATGGAGCTGTAAGTATTTATAAACAAGGTGAATTTGAAGATTTGTGTCGTGGTCCTCATGTGCCAAATACGAAATTTTTACGCTTTTTTAAACTCACTCGTGTTGCAGGAGCGTATTTGGGTGGCGATGAAAAAAGAGAAATGCTTACTCGAATTTATGGAATTGCTTTTGCAGATAAGGAAAGTTTAAAAGAGTATTTAACCATTATTGAAGAAGCTAAAAAACGCGATCATAGAAAGCTTGGAACAGAGCTTAAGCTTTTTACTTTTGATGATGAGATTGGAGGAGGTCTTCCTATTTGGTTGAGTAATGGTGCAAGACTTAGATCTAAACTTGAACATATGCTTTATAAGATCCATCGTTTACGTGGTTATGAGCCTGTGCGTGGGCCTGAACTTTTAAAAGCAGATGCATGGAAAATCAGTGGGCATTATGCAAACTATAAAGAAAATATGTATTTTACACAAATTGATGAACAAGAATATGGCATTAAGCCTATGAACTGTGTGGGGCATATTAAAATTTATCAAAGTGATGTAAGAAGTTATCGTGATTTGCCTTTGAAATTTTTTGAATATGGCGTGGTGCATCGTCATGAAAAAAGTGGGGTTTTGCACGGACTTTTTAGAGTGAGAGAATTCACTCAAGATGATGCACATATTTTTTGTATGCCAAGTCAGATTAAAGATCAGGTTTTAGAAATTTTAGCTTTTGTGGATAATTTGATGAAATTATTTGATTTTAGCTATGAAATGGAAATTTCAACTAAACCTGAAAAAGCCATAGGCGATGATGAAATTTGGGAAGTAGCGACTAAGGCTTTAAAAGAAGCTTTAGATGAACAAGGTTTAAAATACGGTATTGACGAAGGTGGAGGGGCTTTTTATGGGCCAAAGATTGATATTAAAATCACTGATGCTTTAAAAAGAAAGTGGCAATGCGGAACCATACAAGTAGATTTTAACCTGCCAAGTCGTTTTAAACTTGAATACACTGATAGTGATAATGAAAAAAAACAACCTGTAATGTTGCATCGTGCGATTTTAGGTTCTTTTGAAAGATTTATAGGAATTTTAACCGAGCATTGTGCGGGTGAGTTTCCATTTTTTATCGCACCAACTGCGGTGGGTATAGTGCCAATAGGCGAAGCACATATTGCTTATGCAAAAGAAATTCAAAAAGAATTATTAGAGCTTAATATCGATAGCGAGGTGTATGAAAAAAATGAGAGCTTAAGTAAGAAAATTCGTATTGCTGAAAAACAAAAATTACCTATGATTTTAGTTTTAGGTGATGATGAGGTGGCAAAGCGTAGCGTTGCTTTAAGAGATAGAAGAGCTAAAGAACAAAAAAATCTTAGCTTGGATGAATTTATTAAATTAGTTAAGGAGAAAATGAGTGAGGTACACTTTTGAGTAAAGAAAAAGAAGTATTGCTCAATGAAGAAATAAGAGCGGATGAAATCAGATGTGTTGGCGATGATGGCAAAGTTTATGGTATTATCAGTAGTGATGAAGCTTTAGAAATTGCAAATCGTTTAGGACTTGATCTTGTAATGATAGCCGCAGATGCTAAGCCACCTGTTTGCAAGATCATGGACTATGGTAAATTCCGTTATCAACAAGAGAAAAAACAAAAAGAAGCAAAGAAAAAACAAAAAGTGATTGATATAAAAGAAATCAAACTTTCTGTAAAAATTGCTCAAAATGATATTAATTACAAGGTAAAACATGCTTTAGAATTTTTAGAACAAGGTAAGCATGTGAGATTTCGTGTGTTCTTAAAAGGACGTGAAATGGCAACTCCTGAAGCGGGTGTAGTTTTGCTTGAAAAAATTTGGACTATGATAGAAAATGAAGCTAATCGTGACAAAGAGCCGAATTTTGAAGGTCGTTATGTAAATATGCTTGTAACTCCAAAAAAAGCTTAATCCACTTTTGTGGATAAGGCTTTTAAAGGTTTTAAATTTTGAAAGAAAATCCTTCTTTTTTAAAAGAGCAAATTATAACTTATCTTGGAAATAAAAGAGCACTTTTAAGTTTTTTAAATAAGGGCTTTAAGGTAGCTAAAAAAGAACTTGGTAAAGATAAATTTAGTTTTTGTGATATATTTAGTGGCTCAGGTATTGTAAGTCGTTTTGCAAAAGCGCACTCAAATTATATTTTAGCCAATGATTTAGAGGATTATTCAAAACTCATCAATGAATGTTATCTTGCTAATAAAGACAAAGATTTACTTCAAAATATAAAAAAGTATTATAAAAATTTAATCCAAAATTTAGATTTTCAAAAAGGTTTTATCAGTGAGCTTTATGCTCCAAAAGATGATGATGATATTAAAAAAAATGAAAGGGTTTTTTATACTTTTAAAAATGCTTTATACCTTGATACCATAAGGCAAAAAATCGAAAATGAAATTCCAAAAGAATTAAAGCATTTTTTTATAGCCCCTTTAATTTATGAAGCCAGCGTGCATTCAAATACTAGTGGAGTTTTTAAAGGTTTTTATAAGGGTAAGGATGGTATCGGAAAATTTGGTGGTGAAGGACAAAATGCACTTAAACGCATTAAAGGAGAAATAAAGCTTAAAATGCCTATTTTTTCAAATTTTTCTTGTGAATTTGAAGTGATGCAAAAGGATGCAAGCATGCTTGCAAAAGAACTTGATTTTTTTGATGTAGTGTATCTTGACCCCCCTTATAATCAGCACCCTTATAGTTCTAATTATTTTATGTTAAATTTAATCGCAAATTATAAAAAACCTGAAGAAATTTCCAAAATTAGTGGCATTCCAAAAGATTGGAATCGCAGTACTTTTAATAAGCCAAAATTTGCCCAAGATGCTTTATTTGAACTTATTAATGATTTAAAAGCAAGAGTGATTTTACTTTCTTATAATTGTGAAGGTTTTGTAAAAAAAGAAATTTTTTTAAAGCACTTAAGTACTCTTGGAAAATGTCGGATTTTAGAGCAAAAATATAATACTTTTAGAGCTTCTCGCAATCTTAAAAATCGTAATATCCATCTTCATGAACAACTTTATATTTTAGTTAAAAATTAAATTTTTGTTGCTAAAATTATTTTTTATTTTTACATGATTAAATTAATTTTATTTTTTCAGATGTTTTGATTTTCGAGCAATAAAGATAAGGTTGAAGAGAATAATAGTTAAAAATTTTAACTTTTTTTGTTTATAATACTTGCTTTTACATTTGAAGGATAAAGATGAAAATAAAAGTTGGGATTTTAGGAGCGAGTGGTTATGCAGGCAATGAGCTTGTTCGCATTTTGCTTAATCATCCCAAAGTTGAAATTTCTTATTTGGGTTCGAGTTCTAGCGTGGGGCAAAATTATCAAGATCTTTATCCTAACACTTTTTTAAATTTATGTTTTGAAAACAAAAATTTAGATGAACTTGAGCTTGATCTTTTATTTTTGGCTACTCCGCATGAATTTAGCGCCAAGCTTTTAAATGAGAATTTGTTAAAAAAGATGAAAATCATTGATTTAAGTGCGGATTTTCGTCTTAAAAATCCTAAAGATTATGAGCTTTGGTATAAATTCACTCATCCTAATCAAGAGCTTTTGCAAAATGCGGTTTATGGACTTTGTGAGCTTTATAAAGAAGAGATAAAAAAAGCAAGTTTAGTGGCAAATCCAGGTTGTTATACCACTTGTTCTATCTTAAGTCTTTATCCGCTTTTTAAAGAAAAGATCATTGATTTTAACTCAGTTATTATTGATGCAAAAAGTGGAGTAAGTGGAGCAGGAAGAAGCGCAAAGGTGGAAAATCTTTTTTGTGAAGTTAATGAAAATATCAAAGCTTATGGTTTAGCTTCGCACCGTTATACTCCTGAAATTGAAGAGCATTTAAGCTATGCGGCCAAAGAGAAAATCACTCTACAATTTACCCCTCATCTTGTACCTATGCAAAGAGGAATTTTAATCAGTGCTTATGCAAATTTAAAAGAGAATTTGCAAGAACAAGATATACGCGATATTTATACAAAATACTATCAAAACAATAAATTCATAAGGCTTTTACCGCCGCAGTCGCTTCCGCAGACTCGGTGGGTTAAATCAAGCAATTTTGCGGATATAAATTTTAGTGTAGATCAACGCACAAAGCGTGTTATTATGCTTGGTGCTATTGATAATTTAATCAAAGGTGCAGCAGGACAAGCTGTTCAAAATATGAATTTAATGTTTGATTTTGATGAAGATGAAGGACTTAAATTCTTTGCAAATTTGTAAAGGATAAAAATGTTAATACGAGCTATGCAAAAAAACGATTATGAAGCCGTTTATAAGCTTTGGTGCGAGATAAAAGGTTTTGGGATAAGAAGCATTGATGATAGCAAAGAAAATATAGAAAATTTTTTAGATAGAAACCCAGATCTTAGTGTTGTAGCAGTACTTGGTGAAGAAATTGTAGGAAGTATACTTTGTGGGCATGATGGGCGCACAGGGGGATTTTATCATGTATGTGTACATAAAGATCATAGAAAAAAGGGTATAGCACACGAGATGACAAAATTTTGTCTTGAGGCCTTAAAAGCTCAAAAAATCAATAAAATCGCCTTAATCGCTTTTAAAAACAATGATTTAGGCAATGAGTTTTGGAAACATTATGGTTTTACTTTAAGAGAAGATGCGAATTATTACGATCTTTCTTTAAATGAGTATAATCAAACTAGCTTTAATGCCTAAGGAATGATCATGCAAAAATATTTAGAAAAAGCCAATGTCTTAATCGAAGCTTTGCCTTATATACGCAAATTTAATTCTAAGATTATACTTATAAAATACGGCGGATCAGCTATGGAAAATGAAGAGCTAAAGCATTGCGTGATGCAAGATATAGTTCTTTTAAAACTCGTGGGTTTAAAGCCTATCATTGTACATGGTGGGGGAAAAGATATTTCTGCTATGTGTGAAAAATTAGGCGTAAAGAGTGAGTTTAAAAACGGTCTTAGAGTTAGTGATAAAGCCACTACTGAAGTAGCAAGCATGGTTTTAAATCATATCAATAAAAATTTAGTCCATAGTTTGCAAAATTTAGGAGTTAAAGCCATAGGGCTTTGTGGTAAAGATGGCGCACTTTTAGAATGTGTGAAAAAAGATGAAAATTTAGCTTTTGTCGGCACGATACAAAAGGTAAATTCGAAAATTTTAGAAGAGCTTTTAGACAAAGATTTTTTACCTATCATTGCTCCTATTGGCATGGATGAGGATTTTAATACTTATAATATTAATGCTGATGACGCAGCTTGTGCGATTGCCAAGGCTTTAAGGGCTGAAAAACTTGCTTTTTTAACCGATACTGCAGGGCTTTATGAGGATTTTAATGATAAAAATTCTTTGATTTCTAAAATCAGCCTTGAACAAGCTAAAATTTTAGCGCCTAAAATAGAAGGTGGCATGCATGTAAAATTAAAATCTTGCATTGATGCTTGTGAAAATGGAGTTACAAAGGTGCATATTTTAGATGGACGCGTGAAGCATTCTTTATTGCTTGAGTTTTTTACCGATAAAGGTATAGGCACTTTGGTGGGCTAAAGGATGAAAAATGGATTATAAAGAAAAAAGTCATATTGTCCCTACTTATAAGCGTTTTGATATAGTTTTAGAAAAAGGACAGGGAGTTTATCTTTTTGATGATAAGGCTAAAAAATATCTTGATTTTTCAAGTGGTATAGGTGTTTGTGCTTTAGGATATAATCATGCTAAATTTAATGCTAAAATCAAAGCTCAAGTGGATAAACTTTTACATACTAGCAATTTATATTATAATGAAAACATAGCTGCTGCAGCTAAAAATTTAGCCAAAGCTAGTGCTTTAGGGCGTGTTTTTTTTACAAATTCTGGCACAGAAAGCGTAGAAGGAGCGATGAAAACAGCTAGAAAGTACGCCTTTAACAAAGGTATCAAGGGTGGACAATTTATTGCTTTTAAGCATTCTTTTCATGGGCGTACTTTAGGGGCTTTATCGCTTACTGCTAATGAAAAATATCAAAAGCCTTTTAAACCTTTAATTTCAGGGGTTAAATTTGCAAAATATAATGATATTTCAAGCGTTGAAAAACTGGCGAATGAAAAAACTTGTGCCATTATCTTAGAAAGCGTGCAAGGAGAAGGTGGAGTAAATCCTGCAAATAAAGATTTTTACAAAGCCTTAAGAAAGCTTTGCGATGAAAAAGATGTATTATTAATCGCTGATGAAATTCAATGTGGCATGGGTAGAAGTGGAAAATTTTTTGCCTATGAGCACGCACAAATTTTGCCTGATATCATGACTTCGGCTAAGGCCTTAGGTTGTGGGCTTAGTGTAGGTGCTTTTGTAATAAATCAAAAAGTAGCAAGCAATTCTTTAAAAGTGGGCGATCATGGTAGCACTTATGGGGGAAATCCTTTGGTTTGTGCAGGGGTGAATGCGGTTTTTGAAATTTTTAAAGAAGAAAAAATTTTAGAAAATGTCAATAAACTCACGCCTTATTTAGAGCAAAGTTTAGATGAGTTGATTAAAGAATTTGATTTTTGTAAAAAACGCAAAGGCTTAGGGTTTATGCAAGGGCTTAGTCTTGATAAAAGTGTAAAAGTAGCTAAGGTCATTCAAAAATGCCAAGAAAATGCACTTTTGCTGATAAGTTGTGGGGAGAATGATTTGAGATTTTTACCTCCTTTGATTTTGCAAAAAGAACATATTGATGAAATGAGTGAAAAGTTAAGAAAGGCTCTAAAGAGTTTTTGATAAATTTTGTACAAAAAGTTTATTCTTTCCCATCTACTATAGGCACAAATAAACATTCTTCTAAAATTTCTTTTTGTAAATTTGTGCCATTTTTTCTAAGGCGTGTGATGAATTGTTTGCCATTGTGTAAAATAGGAGCAACTAAAATCCCGCCATCGCTTAATTGATCAAGTAAAATTTCAGGAATTTGTGTCGCATAAGCAGAAAATAAAATTCTGTCATAAGGAGCATAATTTTTCCAACCATTTTGTCCATCATCAAATTTTACATTGATATTAAAAAGTTCTAATTCTCTGAAAGTTTGAGCGGCTTTTTTGGCTAAATTTTCTATGCGTTCTATGGTAAAAACACGCCTTATGACTTTGCTTAAAATCGCAGCTTGATAGCCGCTTCCACAACCTATCTCTAAAATATTATCAGCATTTTTAAAATCTAAAGCCATAGTCATTTTAGCTACAGTTAAAGGTGAACTAATCCATTGAGAATTTGCCAAAGGCAAAGCATCAAGGCGATAAGCATGGGCTTTTAAAGGAGAAAAAATTTCACGTGGAATTTGACAAAAAGCATTAAAAAGTTCTTCATTGATAAAAACTTTTTGTGCAATTTCTTCAGTCATATTTTGACATCTTTTTTGTTCAAATGTGTTCATTACTTCTCCTATAAATTTAAATAAAAATTGTAACTAAAAAAGTTGAAATAGAGTTAAACTTAGCTATACTTAAATAAAAAGGAAAAAAATGCTTATAAAATTTAAAAATCACAGTCCCAAACTAGGTCAAAATGTTTTTGTTGCAGAGGGTGCTAAAATCATAGGAGAAATAGAAATAGGAGATGAAAGTAGCATTTGGTTTAATTGTGTTTTAAGAGCCGATGTTAATTTTATAAAAATTGGCAAAAGAACCAATATTCAAGATCTTAGCACGGTACATGTTTGGCATAGGGAGTTTGATGAAAAAGGAAAGTTAAAAGACGTTGGTTTTCCTACGATAATAGGAGATGATGTAACTATAGGACATAATTGCGTTATCCATGCTTGTGTGATAAAAAATCGTGTTTTAATCGGAATGAATGCTGTTGTCATGGATAATGCTTTGATAGAAGAAGATAGCATAGTGGGTGCTGGAAGCGTTGTAACAAAGGGTAAAAAATTTCCGCCACGCTCTTTAATACTTGGAAATCCTGCAAAATTTGTGCGTGAATTAAACGATGAAGAAGTCAGCTTTCTAAAACAATCCGCTTTAAATTATGTGGATTTTAAAAACGAGTTTTTAAAAGATCTTCAGTGATATTTTGAAGTTTAGGCGAGAGTTTTACTTCAAATTTCACAAAACGATCAAGATCTAAAAAACTCTCATCGAGTTTTGAAATTTGCTCTTTTGTATAATCTTGAATAGTATTTAAAGATGACTTTTTAAGAAGTCTTTTTTCTTTGTAGACTAATTCTAAAAGTTCTTTGCGTTCTAAATTTTCATCTTGATTTGGGTTTTCGTCAAAAACATAAAGCTCATCAAAAAGGATTTTTTGCGTGTTTTTATCATAAACCCTAAAAAGCTTTTTAAAATGAGGTAGGGTTGATTTTTCGTTATTTTCGCTGATTTTGATTTTAGGTTTTATGCCTTGATCTTCTAAGGCTGCGAGTTTATAAACGCAACTAAAAATAGGATCGCTTGAAGCAGTGATCAATCTTTCGCCTACACCAAAGATATCAATAGGTGCATTTTGTTCTTTGAGTTTTTTAATGCTCCATTCATCAAGGGCGTTAGAAACTATGATTTTACATTTCTGAAGTCCTGCTTGATCAAGTTCTTGTCTGATTTTCAAACTCAACTCAAGTAAATTTCCAGAATCTATTCTCACACCGCCTTCTTGGATACCAAATTCTTTAAAAACTTTAATTGCATTTTTAAGTCCACTATTTAAACAATCATAAGTATCGATCAAAAAAACAGGATTTTTTGGATAAATTTTCACATAAGCTTTAAAAGCTTCAAATTCATTTTTAAACATTTGCACCCAAGAATGTGCCATAGTCCCATTGATAGGGATATTATAAATTTTTCCTGCTAAAGTACAAGCACTTCCTATGCAACCTCCTATAAAAGCTGCTCTTGCTCCTTTCAAGGCTGCTTCACTTCCTTGTGCTCTGCGTGAACCAAATTCTAAAATTTTACTGTCTTTAGCTGCACGCACGATACGATTGGTTTTGGTAGCAATAAGGCTTTGGTGGTTTAAACTTAAAAGTAAAAAAGTTTCTAAAAGCTGTGCTTCTATAGTTGTAGCTTTAATACAAAGCAAAGGTTCGTTTGGAAAAATTACTTCTCCTTCGCGCATAGCATAAATTTCGCCTTTAAATTTAAAGTTAGCTAAAAAATCTAAAAATTCTGTATCAAAAATACCTTGTTTTCTTAAAAATTCTATATCTTCTACATCAAAACTCAAATTTTCAATAAAGTCTAAAATATCTTCAAGACCTGCAAAAATAGCAAAAGATCCTGAATCTGGAATTTTTCTAAAAAATATATCAAAATAACAAATTTGATCTTTTTTATTGTTTTTGAAATAGCCTTGAGACATTGTAAATTCATAAAAATCACAAAGCAAGGCTAAAGAAGTTTTAGAAGTCATCAAAGCTTATGCTACCCTTAGAATAATTCGTTACTTTACTTTCAAAGAAATTGCTCTTTTGATCGTTAAATTTTGAAAAATCATCTACCCATTTAATAGGATGTTTTGCATTGTATAATTTATCTAAATTGATCGCACTTAATCTTTGATCTACAAGATAATGGATATATTCTTCTATGATATCATCAGTAAAGCCCATGATTTGATTTTGAGTGATGTATTTACCCCATTTGATCTCAAGATCTCCGGCTTTTTTAAACATATCATAAATTTTATTGATATTTTCATCATGGAACAAATCAGGTCTTTCTTTGCGTACTGAATTGATCATATTTTGAAATAATAAAAGATGTGTGATTTCATCTCTTTGGATAAAGCGGATCATTTGTGCTGAACCTAGCATTTTTCCTGCACGTGCAAGTGCGTAAATAGCAGTAAAACCGCTATAAAAATATACTCCTTCTAAAATTTGATTTGCCACCATAGCTAAAAGAAGTTTATTATCATCTACATCGCCTGCTAATTCTTCATAAATGCTTGAAATAAAGTCATTTTTTTCACGCAAAGTTTCATCATGCTTTTCCATTTCATAAATCAAATCTGTATTATCGCAAATCGCTTCTACCATAACAGCGTAAGATTTTGAATGGTTTGCCTCTTCATAAGCTTGGCGTGCTAAAACCGCATTGATTTCAGGAGCTGTGATGTAAGGGTTGATATTATCTGCTAAATTATTGGTTTGAAAACTATCCATAGAAATAAGCTGACTCCAAACCAAATCATACATTCTTTTTTCACCTGCAGTTAAATTACAGCGATAATCAAGTGCATCTTTGGTTGTATCTACTTCTTTTGGAAACCAAGTATTTGCTTCCATTAAATCCCAAAGTTTTAAAGCCCAAGTATATTTTGCCTTAGTGAAATTTAAAATTCCATGTGGGTTACCATCAAAAACTTTACGATCTCCTAGAGTTTCGTTTGAACTTGGATTGTAAATTCTTTTTCTTTGCATTTTTAACCTTTCTTTATGCTTTGGTAGCTATACAACTTTGAGTTAAAATATCGTGTAAATTTAAACGATCTTTTCTTGCAAAACTGACAAATAAACCAAAGAGTAAGCCAAAACTTATAATAAATATCACATATCTTAGTAAAATTCTAAGAAAACTTAGTTTCTTTCCCGTTTTTATATCAATAAGATATAAATCATATGCTTTAAGACCTGGGCTTTGTGCCTTTTTTGTTAAAAAAATAGCTTGAATCAAACCAAATAAAAAAGTACATAAAGTTGTGATAAAATGGTTGTTTAAAAAAGCTTCTTTAGAGCCCAATAGAAAATAAAATAAATACAAAATAGGAACATAAATAAGAAAAATATCTATAAGCAAAGCTCTAAATCTTAGCCATCTAGAGCTAATTTTTGCTTTAGTTTTCATTTAATTTCCACGACTTCCTGGTTTTATAGCCTTACTCCCTTTTTTACAAAGCGGACAATTTGTTTCATCGTAAATTTCAAATTCAAAATTCCCTAGAGTAAAGAGTGGTAAATTTTCAGGTAATTTCGCATTATCTTTTCTTGGAGATTTTAAATTTTCTACCGCACAAAAACCACGATTTGCCAATGCTGCAAAACCTACAACAATTCCACCTAAACTTTCAATGATTTTTGCACTCTCTAAAGCACTACCACCTGTAGTAATGATATCTTCACAAATTATAAATTTTTCACCCTTTTTTACCTCAAAACCACGTCTTAAAGTCATTTCTTTATTTACTCTTTCAGTGAAGATAAAACGTTTACTACAAGCTCTTGCAAGCTCATAACCTGCTAAAATTCCACCTAAAGCAGGAGAACAAATGCTATCAAATTCTATCTTATAGTTTGCAATAATCTTTGCAAGTTCATCACAAAGTTTTGCTGCTAATTTTGGGTCCTCTAAAACTTTTGCACTTTGAAGATAAAACTGCGAATGTTTACCTGAACTTAGTAAAAAATGCCCTTCTAAATAAGCACCATAATCTTTATAAATTTGCTCTAAATTCATCGTTAAACCTTTAAAAGTTCACTTTCTTTGCTTTTTACACTCTCATCAATTTTTGTTGTGTAGGTGTCGGTAAGTTTTTGTACTTCATCATAAGCTTTTTTTGCTTCATCTTCGCTTATTGCCTTATCTTTTTCTAGTTTTTTAACTGCATCGTTGGCATCTTTGCGTATATTTCTTATAGAAACTTTTGCCTTTTCACCCATAGCTTTAGCTTGTTTTACGTTTTCTTCTCTTTGCTCTCTAGTCATCGGAGGGAAAAATAATTTTACACTTTCGCCGTCATTATTTGGATTTACACCGATATTTGCAGCTGCAATAGCGCTTTCTATGGTTTTTAGTAAAGGTTTTTCCCAAGGAGTGATGCTAATAGTTGAAGCATCACTTGCTAAAACAGTTGCTACTTGATTTAAAGGAGTTTGAGTTCCATAATAATCCACTGTAATATGATCTAAAATATGGGTATTAACTTTTCCAGTTCTTAAAGTGGTGAAGTCTTTTTTTAAGGCTTCTAAAGATTTTTCACTTTGGGTTTTTTGTTTGTTAAAAATTTCACTTAGCATTATCATTTCCTTTAATTATTTACTTGAATTAACATCGCTTGGAAGTTGTGGTGCACTTGGAGCGATAGAATTTGTGTTTGGGGTAGCAGGCACAATAGGAGCACTTGGAATAGTAGTGTTGTTGTTTTCTACTTTAATTTTCTCTGCTAAAGAGTCCTTGCTAGCTTTATTGTATAAATAACCAAGACTAATAGTATTTGCAATAAGTAAAATTCCCATGACAAAGGTAAATTTTGCCAAAAATCCAGCCGGTCCTTTGGCGCCAAATAAACTTTCATTGCTTCCACTATAAGCTCCAAGTCCTATACTTGAACTTTTTTGAAGTAAAACTGCTATACAAATAACTACAACGATGATAAATTGTAAAATGATTAAAAGAGTGATCATTGAAAATTCCTATAAAGTTAATTTTTAAATGATTATTTTAACTAAATAAAACTTGAAAAGTTTTGAAACTTGAAAAGTTTTTGTGAGAAAAATCCCACAAAAACTTATCTGCTATTGAAGCTTCTTAAGATATTAAGTAAAGATACGAAAAGATTAACAAAATCAAGATAAAGTGCTACTGCACCTTCGATTGGAGTTTCATAATTTCCGCGGATAATATTTTGCGTATCATAAAGAATGTAAAATGAAAATAATATTGCAGCTACTGCTGAAATAGCTAGATTAACTATACTGCTTTGGAAGAAAAGGTTTAGTAAAGATGCTGCTACAATAACGATCAATACTATAAATAAAGCTTTACCCATAACAGTAAAATCTTTTTTTGTATTCATAGCAAATACACTAAGTCCTGCAAAAGCAACTGTTGTTAAAGCAAAAGCTTGAGCGATGATAATTCCTCCAGCTGGTAGAGCTAAAACTGAAATAAGTAAAGGTGTAAGCGTTAAACCTGAGCAGAAAGTAAAACCAAAAAGTAAAACAAGATTTAATGGAGCTTCTCTTTTTTTCCATTGCAAAGCAAATAAAAGTCCGATTTCAACAGCAAAAAGGATCCAAAAAGTTACTTGTGATTGTATAAAAAATGATGCTAAAGCAAAAATTCCTACATACGCACCTACTGTTGCAGCTAATAATGAAGCAGCAAAAAGTTGATAAGTTTGTTTAATAAAAATACTTAATTCGCTTGAGCGTGTATTTTCAAATTCTTTTGATCTTGAGTAGTCTCTATCATAAAGACTCATAAAATTCTCCTTGCAAAATTGTTAGATTTTTTAAAATCTTGAGCGAAATCTAACATATTAGACTAAATAAAAAGTTAATTTATATAATATCTTATACTTAAATGAAATCTTTGCTGAAATTTTGTTATAATTTCAAGATTTTAGTTTCAGGTTGGTTCTATGGAAAATCTTATTAGCGGTGCGATTAAGTTTATGCAAGAAGACTTTAAGGAGCATGAAGAACTTTTTGAAAGTCTAAAAAATAAGCAAAATCCCCATACTCTTTTTATAGGTTGTTCTGATTCTAGAGTAATTCCAAATTTGATCACTAATACGGGTCCAGGTGAGCTTTTTGTAATACGAAATATTGCAAATATAGTTCCACCTTATCGCGTTGGAGAAGATTACTTGGCGACAACTTCAGCAATAGAGTATGCTTTAAATTCATTGCATATTAAAAATATCGTCGTTTGTGGCCATAGTAATTGTGGAGGTTGTAATGCTCTTTATTATTCTGATGAAGAATTAAATAAAATTCCTAACGTGAAAAAATGGCTTACCATGTTAGATCCGATAAAAAAAGATGTGATGATTTTTGCAAGAGACGATTTGGCTATGCGTTCATGGCTTACAGAAAAATTAAATTTAGTAAATTCTTTGCAAAATATACTTACTTATCCAGGTGTGCAAGAAGCTTTAGATGAAGGAAAAATAGAAGTACATGCTTGGTATTATATTATAGAGACAGGTGAAATTTATGAGTATGATTTTAAAGCAAAAATTTTTACTTTAATACAGGATAGGAAAGTTCAATGAAAAAAATTATTTTTAGTTTATGTTTTTTTATTTTATACCTTGGAGCACAAGAATTTAAATTTATTGATGCGAATATTAGTAAAGAAGATGAAGGAATTTATGCTTTAGTTGAAAAATATGTTGATCTTAACAATCAAATTAAAGAATTTAAGAAAAACAATGATGAAAATTCAAGCACTTTTAATGGTATTTTAAGTGAATTTGAAAAAGACAAAAAGACTATTTTAGCAAAAATACCCGATATGATAGTAGGACAAAAGATTAATGAAGAGGCAGTGGCTAGATTTTTAAAAGCAAAAGAAAAATTACTAGATGTTCAAAAAAAGAATATTAATAAGCCTTACATTTATACAGATGCCACTCTTAATCTAGTTTATTTTAACATTGTGGAAAGTTTTTATTCTTCTTTGTTTGAAGTGGAAAAACTTTTTAAAAATACAGCAAGTAGTGAAGATTTAATTGCTACTGTTGATAAGGCAATGGAAAATTTACAAAATTCTTCTAGTGTAAATTTAGATAGTTTTAAAAGCAAAATTACAAATCCAGAAGAATTGGAAAAAATTACCCTAAAAGAAAGATATATTGGTAACGCTCTAGATTCTTATTCTGAAATTCTTAAGTATTTACGATCAAATGCAGATTTGCTTGAAAGTAATTATATTTTTTCACTACTTGAGCTTCAAGTTTGGATAGATCGTATAAATGAGGCAATTGGGGTAAGTTTTGTTAATATCGGAAAAATAGTAATTTCTGCTTTGGTTTTAGTATTTTTTATATCTTTAAGACGTTTTTTTGCAAATATAGTATATTTTTTCCTTGTTCGGCTTTTTTATAGAAATAAAAATGATGTAGATGATATTAAAGTTATTTTTATTGAGAATATTAAAAAACCAGTGAGTTTTTTTCTGATTGTTTATGCTATTTCGATTTGTCTTACTATAGCAACTTATCCTGCACCTTTAAGTATTAATTTGAGTAATTTTTTCCACATAATTTATGCGGTTTTGATTGCATGGCTTATTTTAAAAATGCTTGATGGTTATGGAATGGTACTAGTTTCTAAGCTTGCTCAAAAAAGCGGAAAAAAAGAAGTTGTAAATTTAATTATTAAAATTTTATATTTTGTTATTATTATCATAGCTTTATTATATATCCTTGCTCAGCTTGGTTTTAATATTTCAGCTATTATTGCATCTTTGGGAATTGGTGGTTTAGCTGTTGCTTTAGCAGCGAAAGATATAATTGCAAATTTCTTTGCTTCTATACTCTTACTTTTTGATAATAGTTTTAATCAAGGAGATTGGGTAGAGGTTTCAGGTATAGAAGGAACAGTAGTTGAAATAGGACTTAGAAAAACTACTATTAGAACTTTTGATAATTGTCTCGTATTTTTACCAAATTCAACTATTATGGGAGCTAATATCAAAAATTGGAGTAAAAGACGCATGGGTCGCCATGTTAGAATGTATTTGGGTGTTGGTTATGATGCTACTCCTGAAAAATTAGATCAATGTGTAAAAGATTTGAAAGAATTTTTGGATACAAGTGATTTGGTAGCTCACGATGAGGATAGTGCATTAAAATATGGTGATCATACGACAAAATATCGTCAAAATCTTGTATCTATTAACGATTTAGAAGGCTATAAAAATGCTTGTTATGTGGCTTTAAGCGAATTTGCAGATAGTAGTATTAATATAGAGCTTTATTTTTATACCAAAAAAATAGGAGCAAAAGATTTCAGGGAAGCTAGACAAAGCTTAATGCTTGAGTTTATGCGTATAATCGAAAAAAATGGCTTAACTTTTGCTTTCCCAAGTCGCAGTATTTATATAGAAAATTTACCACCTCTTGATTTGCAAGCAAAAGCTATAAAATAGCAAGATTTTATCTTGCTATTTTTTAAACCGGCATAACGCGTATATTTGGACTTAATTCTTCTTGTAAAATTGTTTCAATAGCATAAAGTGTCGCACCACTTCCACTAGAACAACCACTACAAGCACCAAGATAACGAATATAAACGTCAATTGCTGCACCTTCAGCCTTTTGTATATCAATCACTTCCAAATCTCCACCATCATTATGAAGCATAGGGCGAATTTCAGCATCTAAAACACTTTCAACTGCTTTTAATTGTCCTACTACGGTCATTTCATCAAAAGCCACATCACTTTTCGTTGTATTTTTGAGTTTTTCTCTATCCATCTCGGCTCTGGTTTCAGCTAAAATATCTACAAGGTAATAATCTCTTTTTTCATGTCCGCCTGGTTTGATACAGGACTTGCAAAAAGCACCTGCTTTAGTATATTGTGTGATTTCTTCTACACTATGCAAATCATTAAGTTTAATCACTTCTTTAATGGTTCCAAGACTTACTCTAGCGCACTCACAAACTATAATTTGATCTTCAAAATCTTCAGGACTTATACCTTTATAATGCGCTGCTGCTTGTTTGATTACATCATAAGCCATAACTGAACAGTGCATTTTTTGAGGTGGAACAGCTGGAATTTCTGGATTATCTCTCATGGCAAATTCCACATCTAAATTTGTGATTTTTACTGCTTCATCTACAGTTTTTCCTATACAAAGATCCACCATAGTATCACTACTTGCTATAGCTGTACCACAACCAAAACTTTTAAATTTTGCATCGATAATTTTATCAGTTTTTTCATCTACAAGCCAAAAAAGTCTTACCGCATCGCCGCAACTTTCTGCACCAAAATCAGCTACGATCAATTTTGCATTGCGTGCTTTAGCATCTTCTTCACTAAATTCTCCCATATGTTGAGGATTATTCATTCTATCTTGAACTTTTTGTGAATACTCATCCCAAATGGATCCACCAATTAAACTATTTTTTCCCATTTTTCATCCTTATTTGTAATTATTTGGATTATAAGCATAAGTGCAAGAAATTGCTCTTAATCTCTGTGTTGCATTTTTAATTTGTTTTGCTGCATAATCAATTTCTTCTTCAGTGTTAAAACGTGACAAAGAAAGCCTTAAAGCTGTATGCGCTAAATCATGCTCCGCACCGATAGCTTCCATAATAGGATTGCTTTCTAAAGCTTCACTTGCACAGGCTGAGCCCGTACTTGCAGCTATACCATTTTTATTTAAATCCCAAAGCATTGCTTCGCCTTCAACACCTTTAATACTTGCTAAGATTGTATTAGGCACACGGTGTTCCCTTTTTCCAACCACTGTTGTATCAGGCAAGGCCAAAATTTGATCTTCTAGTTTATCTCTTAAACGGCGTATATGAGAATCTTCAAAATCAAGCATAGTATTTGCAATACGCAAAGCCTCGCCCATAGCCACTATGTAAGGTACATTTAAAGTTCCACTTCTACGACCACCCATGTGTTCTCCACCGTGTAAAAGTGGAGTAAGTTTAAGTCCTTTTTTTATAAAAAGTCCACCCACACCCTTTGGTCCATGAAATTTATGTGCTGAAAATGAAGCAAAATCAACTCCTACTTGAGTTAAATTAACCTTTATTTTACCTACTGCTTGAGTAGCATCTGTATGAAAAAGAGCACCAAATTCATGCGCAAGTTCTGCCATCGCTTTAATATCAAAAATCATACCTGTTTCATTATTTGCCCACATAACACTTACAAGTGCTGTTTTATCGCTAATCACTTTACGCAAATCTTCTACAGTAGAAACCCCTTCTTCATTTACAGGAAGTTCTATGACTTTTACTCCAAGACTTTTTAAAAAATAAGCAGCAGCAGTAACAGCAGGGTGTTCTACACTAGAAATAATCACTTCATTGCGTTCTTTATCTAAAATATGATCAAAATACACACCCTTAAGCACCCAGTTAATGCTTTCTGTCGCACAGGAGGTTACAACTATGTCATCTAGGTCATTTGCTCCAAGTCCTGCATAAAGTTTATCCAAAGCTTCTCTTAAGGCAGGATGTGTTGCGCTACCATATTGATGAAGGCTATTTGGATTTCCATACATATCCTTTAAAAAAGGTAGCATCAACTCATAAGCATTAGGATCAAGCATTGTCGTTGCGTTGTTATCTAAATATACTTTCACTTTAAAATCCTTAATTTATCCTTAATTTTAATTAGGATATTTTTTATCTTTATTTGAAAACGGATAATAACAAAAATTTATAAAAATTAGGTTAAAAATTATAACAAAAATAAAATGCTAAAGTAAAATTTTAAAGTGAAATATTTTGTGAATTTTATATAGCAAAAATGAGAAATACTATTTCTTAAATTTTTCTTCGTAATACTTTACTATCTTTGAATCTTCTTTGGCTGTATGTTTAAAGATAAAATCTTGAACAACGAGATTTAATTTTTCGGTCATTATATTTACAAATTTAGCTTCACTGATGATAATTTCTTCAATTTCTAAGATAATTTTTCTATGAATTCTTGTATGATGGTTGATATAAGGATATTCTATTTCTCTCATAAAGGCTTCTTCATCTGAAAAATGTCTATTGATCATTATCAACAACTCTCTTAAGACAATTTTTAACTCTTTTGTTCCAACATGACGTTGGTTCATTAAAGAGAGTTTTTTAGAAATTTCAAAAAGTTCTTTATGTTGATGATCTAAAAGATCATTATTCATCGAAATAATTTTTTCATTATAAGTCATGGTTTTGAGTACTTTTATATTTATATTTTTCGAGAGCGGATTATAATGCTATAATACTTAAAATTTTATTAATTAATTATATAAAAATTATTATTATTAAAGTATTTATAATTTATATATTTTTTAAAAAATTATTTTAAACCATCACAGACATATAAGAGTTTAGAATTTTATTTATATTTGCTTGTTTTTGACGACGATCTAAAAAATTTTCTATAGAGCTAGAACGTAGTTGATTTGCTTCTTCTAATCTTTGCGTATCTTGACTTTGGTTTTGATATTGTTTTTTAAGAGCATCAAAATCATTGCGATTTTGATCGATATAAATTTGAAATATTGAACTTGAATTTGCAAATTCTCTTAAATCCATATCTTTTTGGTAGTTAATATATTGTTGAAAAAATACAGATAGTTTGTCTTGAGTGCTTGTTTTTTTATCTACGCCATTAACATAAAGATAAAGATCAAAACTCATCTTTTTTTCATTTTCTTTTTTGATGTAATCTTCTATATCTGTTTCGCCCTTGAGAATTTTTTGTAAATTTTGATGAGAGCTTAGTTCTAAAGTGGCAGGTTTCATAAAAAAGTTAAATTCTTTTTCGTTTTGAGTTTTTATATCATGGTAGATAAAATTCATTAAAAGACCAGATTTTGATACTTCTGCATTTTTAGTTAAATAAGGTTTTAAAATTTCATTAGAAGAAGTGTTTTCTATGGCTTTATCAAAATGAAAATTAGTTATTTTATTATCTAACATTAAAGTATTTAAATTTGTGATATTGCTTAATGCCAAATCAATTTCTTCTTGATTGTTGTAAATTCTTGAAATTTGGCCTAAAAATTCTCCATTATCTGTTGAAAAACCTGATGATAGTTTTGAAATAAGATCGCGACTTAAATAAGCATTATCATCTTGTAAAAATTCTGAATTTATAGATTTTAATGAACTATGATAGCTATTTAAAAGATAAGGTAGATCAATTTTATTGTAGTTTAAATTTTCATCTTGTTTTGTGAGTTCTTTTGCTATGCTTCTAACGCTTTTAATGTTGATATTATAAGATTCTGGTATATTTGCAATTTTATTTAAATCTTTATCAAAAAAACCTTCTTCATTGATTCTAAATCCAAATTCACTGGCATAAGTGGTATTATTAAAAATATAACTTAATTGTTCTAAGCTATTTTCATTTCCTTCTTGTTCTAAAGCTTTGTTATCTTTAATCAAATTTAAAGCAGAGCTATTCTGTAAAGGATTAGATAAGGTTAAATTTTGATACGGATTTGCCGAATTTATAGTCATTTTAAATCTTTCCAAAATATTGCTGATTTTTTTATAAGCAAAAGGTGTGCCAAGTTTTTTTTAAAAATTAAATTCAGTCAAAAATTAGAAAAAATTTGATAGTATTTAGCTTTTCTTTTAATTTGAAAAATAAAAATTTATCTAAATAAGGAAAGCGTATGCCAAAGATGAAAAGCGTTAAAAGCGCAGTTAAACGCTTCAAAGTAGGTAAAAATAAAATCAAAAGAGGCTCAGCTTTTAGAAGTCATATTTTGACTAAAAAACCTGCAAAAAGAATGCGTGATCTTCGCACAGCTAAATATGTGCATAACACAAATGTAAAAGCTGTTGAAAAAATGCTAGGAATTTAAGTTTTTGACTAAAAGTCATTCAAACTCCCCTTTGAAATAAAATTTCAAGGGCAAGCTCCAAATTTGGACGCCACTTTATGAAAGGAAATAAAAATGGCAAGAGTAAAAACAGGTGTTGTTAGACGCCGTAGACATAAAAAAGTTTTAAAATTAGCGCGTGGTTTTTATAGTGGACGCCGCAAACATTTTAGAAAAGCAAAAGAACAATTAGAAAGAAGTCTAGTCTATGCTTATCGTGATAGACGCCGTAAAAAAAGAGACTTCCGTCGTCTTTGGATTGTGCGTATCAATGCTGCTTGTAGGCTTAATAATTTAAGTTATTCAAGATTTATTAATGGTCTTAAAAAAGCAGGCATTGAACTTGATAGAAAAATTCTAGCAGATTTAGCTATGAATGATGCTGCTGCTTTTGCAAAAATTGCAGAGGCCGCAAAAAAAGCACTTTAATTTTTTTAGTGTAAGAATTTCAAGATTTTCGATTTCTTGAAATTCTTAATTTTTTAGTATTGATTTAATTTAGCTAGAACATCTTCATAACATTTGAGTTGATTTACATTTTTTTCAAAATCTTCGCTGACATTGCTTCTTTGTTCTAATTTATCTGAAATTTCTTTACCTGAATTTATAAGATTTGAAATGATTTTGGAAAATTCATTGGATTTATCCCTTATAAAATTCATTTCTTGAGTGCTAGAATTGGAACTTTTTGCAATGGATTGTATGGTCTGAATAACTAATTTAATAGCTCCTTCCATTTCACCTAGACCCATTTGGGTATTTTCTGAAAGTTTTCTAACTTCATCAGCTACAACTGCAAATCCACGACCAAGTTTTCCAGCTCTAGCAGCTTCTATACCTGCATTTAAAGATAAAAGGCTAGTTTGTTCAGCAATCCCTGAAATAAGATCTAAAATACTATTTAATTGATCTATATTTTTCAAAGAAGATTGCACTTCTTTTTCTAAATTCATTTTTTCTTCGCTTTGGTAAAGGTTGTATTCTAGGTAGTTAGTGAAATTGGTAAAACTTTCACTAATAGTTGTAAGACTTCTTCTTATATTTTCAAGTTCTTCAAAAATTTCTTTAAATATACTTGTATTTTTATCAATTTCTGATGTATTTTGTTTGAGTTGATTTAAAATTATTTTATTAATCTCATTTGTCATTTCTAGTTTTTGAGCTCTTATATTAAGATAATAGTATTTAAAATCGCTGTATTTTTGTATGAAAGTTTTTAAATATCTAGGTTTGAAATCATTAAAATTTTCAACTTCATAAAAAAATATTGCCACTAAACTTTTTGCAATTCCCACTCCATAAATTTCCCCAAAACTAGAAAAACCAACTATAGGAAAATCATTAAAATGGATTTGATTTAAATATTCTTTGTTGTGAAGTCTTCTTAAGATACAATCATTAAAAATTGCTCCTAGTGGTTTTGGTTTATTAAGAGAAAATTTTTCGTAATCTTTTTTTATGGCTTCAATAAAATTTGTTTTTTTAAGCAAGCTTAATTCTTGAGCGCTTTCTATATCACAATAACTAAATAATGTTTTATCTGGGTTGATTTCCATAGGGGAAATAAGATAGTCTTCTCCAATTTTTAAAGCAAAAGTATATTCTTGCATTTTATTTTTAAGTTCTTCAAAAGTACAGTTAAAATAATTACATAAAGCTTCAACCGCGTTGATGGATTGAAAGGTTTTTTTATCAATAAATTCACGTACTGTCCTATCATATAAGCTTGCATCAAGTATAGTAAAGGTAATGTTGCTTTGAGGATTGAAATTTTGAGACTTCATTAAATCAAAACGATACTTAGGTTTAAATTGAACATGTATGCTTAAAGCTTGATTTTTTAATATTTCTCCATTATAAAATATAAATGTTCCGCTAAAGTCCATATTTCCACTAGATCCACCTCCTACTAAAGCACAAGGATAGGGGTTGTGTTTGTATAAAAGTTCTAAAAGAGAACTTTCGCTTTGACTTAAACCGTCATAAATTAAATAATGCAAAGTATTTGTGCAGTGTGCTTCAAAAGGTATATTTATAGATAAAACTTCTTTTTCTATCAGTTTTTTTCTTTCTGTATAATCTTTTATATTGCTAAAAAGCTTGATTTTATTTGCACAAAGATTTTCTACCATATCTTCACTAAAAAGCATCAAACTTATTCCTTGGATATTTTGTTTATAGGGACTATTTTCAATGTTTGAGTTAGAATCAAGGTTGCATAATAAATCAGTAGCACTGCTTAAGATGATATCACATTGTTCATTTATAGAATTTTGAATCTTATTTCCTATGATCGCTAGATTAAGTTGATACGACACAAAGCCTATGATTAATTTTGGCTTGATATTTATTTTTTTCAATTTTTCTTCAAGTTCATTTTCTTGAAGATATAGAGCTTCTAAAACTTTTTTACTTTCTTCTTTTTTTGTTGAGCTTTTATTTTTAAAATTAAAAAACATCAATTTAACTCCATTAAAACTATTTTTTAATTACTAGTTAACTAAATCAAAATGTCATAAATTCAAGCATTTACATTTATTTGTAATTTTTATTATACCTTAAGCAATAAAAAAATGCAATAAGTAAATTAAATTTTAGATATAATTGTAAATCTATGAACAACATTGAATATTAAATAAGGATGTATTAAATATGATCGGAGATATGAACGAGCTTTTATTAAAAAGCGTCGAAGTTTTGCCACCTTTGCCTGATACTGTAAGTAAGTTAAGAAAATATGTAAGTGAGGCTAATTCAAATATAGAAACCATGAAAGTTGCTGAAATTATTTCAAGCGATCCGTTGATGACGGCTAAGCTTTTGCAATTAGCAAATTCTCCTTATTATGGTTTTACAAGAGAAATTACAACCATAAATCAAGTGATTACTTTATTAGGTGTTAGTAATATCATCAATATAGTTACCGCTGATTCCATTAGGGATAGTTTTAAAATAGATGTTTCGCCATATGGTTTGGATACTCAAGTTTTTTTAAGAAATTGCAACGAAGAGGCAACTTTTATCACAAATTGGCTTAATGATGAAGATAAAAAACTTTCTCATCTTTTAGTTCCTTGTGCAATGCTTTTAAGATTTGGTATTGTTATTTTTTCAAATTTTCTTATACAAAATCATAAGGATAAGGATTTTTTAGCTTTTTTAAATAAAAATGAAAATCTTGCTTTAGCAGAGAATGAATTTTTAGGTGTAGATCATATTTCTTTCTTAGGATTTTTGTTGCATCGTTGGAATTTTGATGATGTTTTGATTGAAAGTATATGTTTTGTTCGCACTCCTCATGCTGCTCGTGAAGAAGTGAAAAAATCCGCTTATGCTCTAGCAATAACAGATCATCTTTTTACTCCACATGATGGCTCTTCTCCATTTAATGCAAAAGCTGCAGTTGCTTTACTTGAAGAGGCAAAAACTCAGGGAATTAATTTTGATTTAAATAATCTTTTATCCAAGCTTCCTAGCAAAGCTAAGGAAAATTTAGATAAAGAAGATTAAAGAGCCTTTAGATTCTAAATTATAGTGATGAAAAGTTTAATCTTACCTCCTAATGAATTTTTAGATCATTATATTTTAAACGCTGAATTTCATCGTTTTGCTGGAATTTCAAAAAATGCTTATAAATTTTGGAAAAATGTAGAAATAGGTAGATATCAAGGAACAAGAATTGTATTTTTGCATAGAAATTGCATTTTAGAAAAACATCAGCAAGCTTTAAGGCAGTGTAATGGTTTAAATGGTTTTGTATTGGCAAGTGCTTTTTGCTCTTTTACTGGATTAGCTCCCTCTCATTTAGTGGAAAAAAATAATTCTTCTATTTATAAACTTTTAGAGCTTAAGGAGATTTGCGGGATTAAATTTGTTAACCTAAAAAAATTTTATGATTTTTTAGGGCTAAATTATCATCAGCATATTTATATAGAAAAATGCCATTTTTTTAGCCCAGCTCCTTTTGAAAAGCGTATCAAAATCACTGAGAGTATGTGCGTTGGGTATTATTAAGATAAGAAAAAATAAATGCACATAGCAAAGCTATAATAGCCAAAAAGAAAACATAAATTCCCAAAGAAAAACGCCAAAAATTACTTAAATTATCTAAGGCAAAACTATGCAAGAAAAAAGCAAGTTGCGGAGTTAAACCTCCAGCTATAGCATAAGCAATATTATATGAAAAAGAAAGTCCTGAAAATTTAATTTTTGCATCAAATACTTCACTCATTATTAAAGGACAAAAATTCATCACTCCGCTAAAAAAACATACAAGTAAATATAAGCAAGCTACTAGGTTAAAATCAGCATTTTGTCTATATAGAGTATTAAAATAAAGCAAGCTTACAATTCCAAAAAAAACACTAAAAAATACACAAGATTTGATAATGCCTATTTTATCCGCTAAAATTCCACTTATAATACACCCTAGGCAAATAAGTAAAATTCCACCTATTTGAAGATAGGTTTGTATAGAAGTGTTAATTTGAAGTATTTTTGCCATATAGCTAGGCATAAGCAAAATCATTACAACAATGCAACCTGTCAAAACCCAAGCAATCATTATAGAAAGAACAATTCCCATTTTAGCTTTTTTAAACACTTCTTTTAAAGGAAATTTTTCTAAAGCCTTGTCTTTTTTCATTTGTTCAAAAACAGGAGTTTCTCTTAAAAATTTTCTCAAATAAGCAGAAATAATCCCAAAAATTCCACCTAAAAAGAATGGAATTCTCCAAGCCCATTCATGAAGTTCTTCTTGGGTATAAATTTTATTCATAATTAAAAAAACTAAACTACCTAATAAAATTCCACCTACAACCGAAGCGGTTAAAATTCCCAAATAAGTTCTTTTTTGACCTTGTGGTGCGTGTTCGTATACAAAAACCCAAGCTCCAGGAAGTTCCCCGCCTATAGCAATGCCTTGACAAATGCGTATAAAAACTAAAAGCACAATACAAAGAAAACCTATGCTTTCATAATTTGGAATAAAAGCTAGAGTAAAAGTTGGAATAACCATTAACAAAATACTAATCATAAACATTCTTTTGCGTCCAAATTTATCTCCAAAATGCGCCAGTATCACACCTCCCAAGGGACGCGCTAAATATCCAGCCGCAAATATTCCATAAGTATTAAACATTTGCCAAAAACTACTTAAATCTTTTGGAAAAAAGTTTGTTGAAATATAATTTGCAAAAAATACAAAAATAATAAAATCATAAAATTCTAAAGTTCCACCTAATGATGAAAGTCCTAAAACTTTTATATCTTTTTGATTAAGGGTTTTGCTCATTCTTAATCCATCTCATAAAAATCATCATCATTGTTATCATCATCGTATTCATAATCATCATCATCGTAATTATAATTTTTATGGTGATTTTGTGGATATTCTTCATCTTCGTTTTCATAATCATCGTAATTTAAATCTTCTTCATCTTCATAAGCCATTGTTTTCTCCTTAAATAAAAATACAAAGCTTATTTTATCTTAAATTTGTTTGGTTTTGCTATAATTTTTATAATTTTTTAAAAGGTGAATTTATGAAATTAAGTCATTTAGATGAAAAAAATCATCCTAAAATGGTAGATGTAAGCGATAAAAATATTACTTCAAGAATAGCCACAGCTAGCGGTATGATATATGTGAGTCAAGAAGCTTTTGATGTAATTAAAAACAATACTGCAAAAAAAGGTCCTGTTCTTCAAACAGCTATTGTTGCGGCTATAATGGGGGCTAAAAAAACAAGTGAAATTATTCCTATGTGCCATCCTTTAATGCTTTCTAAAGTTGAAACTGATATTGTGGAATTTTTTAAAGAATGTGCATTTAAGCTTATTGTAACAGTTAAGTGTGAAGGTAAAACAGGGGTTGAAATGGAAGCTTTAAGTGGGGTTAGTATAGGACTTTTAACTATATATGATATGATCAAGGCTATAGATAAATCAATGAGGATTACGGATATAGTGCTTGAAAGCAAAGAAGGAGGTAAAAGTGGTAAATTTGTGCGATCTTAAAAAAGAACCTCAGATCAATTATCCTACTTTTTGGGATTATAAGGTGATTTTTGAGGTGCATATTAAGGCAAGTGAAATTTTTCAAGAAATTTTAGGTCAAAGAGAATATAAATTTGAACATTCGAATTCAAGTGCGAGTGGAAAATATCAAAGTTATTTATTAAATGTTTATGTTGATAGCAAAAAAGATCGTTTGGATATATTTGATAAATTAAAAGCTAAAGCAAAATTTGTACTTTAAGAAAGAAGGAAAAATGAAAAATACTTTAATTATTTTTGAAAATTCTTTATCAAATCTCGGTAAAGATGAAGCAAGTGATTTACTCGAAGACTTGAGTTTTAATCTTGCGTATAAGCAAATTTCACATAATCCTCATGAAACAAAAAAAGTTTTAAATTCTCTTTTGGTTGAATTTTTAACTATTTTGAAAAAACTTGATTTTTTTGATGATGAAAATGTTACAAAGGTTATCAAAGCTTTGGTTAAGGCGAGTATTGTAGATGCTCAAAATTCACTTTATGAGTATATTAGCGAAGCTGAATTATTAAACAAACAGATTGAAAATCAAAAGAATTTGATTAAAAATCAAATCAGCGATAATTTTTTTGAATTCGAGAATATTTTACAAGAATGTTCTTTTTGCGATGAATTTAGTGGCGGTTTAAATGATGCTATTTTATTTGATATAGAAATGCTTGGAATTTTAAAAGAAACCGCTGAAAGTGCTTTTTTAACTACATTAGAAAAGGCTGAAGATATAGAACTTACAAGTAGTGAAATAGCTAAAAATCTCGTATATAATGCCATTTGTGAAGCTCATTTTGAAAAAGAAAGAATTTTAAAAATTTCAAGTATTATTTTAAATACCGCTTTTGAAATAGCTAATGAATCTATGGCTTATGCAAAAGATCTTTGTTTAGGTGTGATTAAAGGCACAAGAGATGGTATTGTTTTAGCAATGGAAAAATTTAAAGCTTCATTAACTTATGCAAATTTTGAAGAAGATGTTAGTTTAAAAAGTAAAGAACTAATAGGTATAGAAGATGATTTTATTGCTCTTTTAAAAAAAGAGATTCAATTACAAAATGATCCTTGTAAGAGTATAGTTGAGAATTTGCTAGAACATGAACTTGATAATCTTTTTGCTAAATTTAGACGTCTTGCAGGTGAAAGCAGAGAGCAACTAATATTAGTTTTAAATGATATTAAGAAAAATCCAAAGATTAATGATTTTAACAAACTTACTCAAAGAAAATTAAATCGTTTTAAACAAGAAATTTTTGAATTAGAAAAAATTGCTAGTGAAAAATACAAAGATTTAAATTCTAAAAAAGCTAAAAAGCTCGGTGTAAGACTTTGGGAAAAAGCAAAAAAATTTGTTAAAAAATAATATCCCATTTTTTGGGATATTAAATATCTATTTCTATACCTACAGGTGCGTGATCAGAGCCAAAAATATCATCTCTTATGAAAGCGTTTTTAAGTTTATCTTTTAACCCCTTTGAAATGAAAAAATAATCAATCCTCCAGCCTACATTTCTTTCTCTTGCTTTCATTCTATAGCTCCACCACGAGTATTTTTCTTTGATTTCACCATTAATTTCTCTAAAAGTATCTATAAAACCAAGTTTTAGCAAATCATCAATCCAAGCTCTTTCTATAGGTAAAAAACCTGAAGTGTTGGCATTGACTTTTGGGTGGGTAAGATCGATTTCTTTGTGAGCGGTATTGACATCACCACAAATGATAATTTCAAACCCATCTTTTAAAAGCTTATCCAAATATACTAAAAAATCTGCATAAAATTTCATCTTAAAATTTAAACGCTCTTCATCTTTTTGACCATTTGGAAAATAGATATTAAAAAGTGCGATATTTTTAAAGCGGTGTTCTAAAACCCTACCTTCTTCATCATCAAAAAATTCGCATTTTTTTACTTCACTATCAAAATTACAAAGACTCATTACTCCAGAATATCCTGCTCTTTTAGCAGAATTAAAATACATGTGTTTAAAAGGATATTCATAAATTTTTTTAGGAAATTTATCTTCATGTGCTTTGATTTCTTGAAAACCTATAAAATCAATCTTTTCTTGTGCTATCCAATCAAGTGCATTTTTATCACAAATGGCTCTTAAGCCATTTACATTCCATGAAAGTAGTTTCATTGTTTTCCTTAAAATTTTCATTAAAAGTGTAAATCATAACATAAAAAGATTTAAAACTACAATCCATTTAAAAAAATTCAATAAAATTAAAACCTTAAATTTGAAGGAGGGATTTATATGCTTAGATTAACTTGGTTTTGGTTTACTTTTTTAAATTCTTTAATGATTGCAATATTAAATTTTAATTTATTTGAGTTTGTGTATGAAAAAAATAATCAAAATTGGTTTATAACTTTTGTTTTCATTATAGCTTATTTGGCATTGGTTCATGCGATTTTTTCTTTATTTTTTGTGAAATTTTTTACCAAATTTTTTTCTATACTGTTTATAATATCATCTTTTTTAAGTGTTTATTTCATTAGTTTTTATGGAGTGCTTATAGACTCTGATATGATACAAAATGTTGTTCAAACAGATATCAAAGAAGTAAAAGATTTGTTAAATTTAAAATTGATCTTATTTGTTGTTTTGGCTTTATTATTGGTTTTTTATGTTGTTAAAGTAAAAATTGATTATAGTAGTTTTAAATCTCATATGAAAATTAAAATTATCAATATAATATCGGCTTTGATTGTGGTTAGTGCGGTTTTAATTCCTTTAAGCAAAACTTTCTTGCCTTTTTTTAGAAATTATAATGAAATAAGGATGTACAATACACCTTTTTATCAATTTTATGCCGTATATCGTTATTATATTCGTTTTGTAAAAGTTAAGCCAGAATTTAAAACCATAGCTAATGATGCTTATAGAGAAAACAATCACACTAAAAAAATTTTGGTTTTGGTAGTAGGTGAAACCGCTAGAGCGGCAAATTACTCTTTGGGTGGATATGCTAAAAATGATACCAATTTCTACACTAAAAAAGATAATGTAGTCTTTTTTGATAATTTTTCATCATGCGGAACAGCAACAGCGGTAAGTTTACCTTGTATGTTTTCTATATCCAAGCGTAGAGATTATTCGAGTTCAGAATTTCAAGAAAATGCTATGGATATACTTTATAAAACAGGTGTAGATGCTACATGGTTTGATAATAATTCTGGTGGTTGTAAAGGGGTTTGTGATAGATTGGCTTATAAACAAAAGCTTTCTAGTGATTTGGATGAAAATTTACTCACTCCTTTTAAAGAAAAATTAAATCATTTGAGTGATCAAAATATAATAGTTCTTCATTTGCAAGGTTCTCACGGGCCAACTTATTATAAACGCTATCCAAATGAGTTTAAAAAATTTACTCCAACTTGTGATACCAATGAACTTTCAAAATGTGATAGTAAGGCTTTAATCAATACTTATGACAATACTTTACTTTACACAGACTATCTTTTAAGTGAGATTATAAAACTATTAAAAGAACAAAAAGATTATGAAAGTTCTTTGTTTTATCTTTCAGATCATGGTGAAAGTTTGGGCGAAAATGATATTTATCTTCATGGTATGCCTTATGCTATAGCGCCAAGTTATCAAACTCATATTCCTGCTATTTTTTGGAGTAATGATGAAAATTTAATGAATTTAGCTAAAGAGCATAAAGGTTTAAAACTTTCTCAAGATAATCTTTTTAGCACTCTTTTAGGATATTTTGATGTAAAAACAAGTGTTTATGAACCAGAATATGATTTATTAAATCCTAAACTTAAGGCAAATCCATGAAGCCTAAATATCATTTTTTAAATAACGCAAGATATGCTTTAGAAGGGATTTTTGCTTTATTTAAAAATGAAATGGCGTTTAGAATTGAACTTTGCATTATTATCCCTGCGATAGTTTTTAGTTTTTTCTTAAAAGTTAGTTTTTTGGAGCATTTGTTATTGGTAAGTGTCTTAATGCTTATCTTAATTATAGAAGCTTTAAATTCGGCTATTGAAGCTTGTGTTGATTTAGTTACTAATGAATGGCATGAAAAGGCAAAAATCGCTAAAGATTGTGCGAGTGCGGCAGTGTTTTTTAGTGTGCTTTTAGCTCTTTTTGTTTGGGGCTTTATTTTATATAGCATTTGCTTATGAAATTTGAAAATTTAATACGAGAAATTTTAGGAAAAAAGCGTTTTGAATTGTTAAAATTTTTATGTGAAAATGCTGATGAAAATGGTTTTATTATGATTAAAATCAGTGAGCTTGAAGAAAAATTACATCAAAGTAAACCTACTATCATCACTACTTTTAAATTTTTAGAAGAAAAAAAGCTTTTTAAGCGCCTTAAGAATGGATTTTATCAGCTAAATATAGGAGATAAAAATGATACTTAAAAATCCTTTAGATATGCATTTGCATTTAAGAGATAATCAAATGTTAGAACTTATCGCACCTTTTAGCGCAAGAGATTTTTGTGCAGCTGTGATTATGCCAAATTTAATCCCTCCGCTTTGCAATTTAGAAGATTTAAAAGCTTATAAAATGCGTATCCTTAAGGCTTGTAAAGATGAAAATTTCACTCCTTTAATGACACTTTTTTTTAAAAATTATGATGAGAAATTTCTTTACAGTGCTAAAGATGAAATTTTTGGCATTAAGCTTTATCCAGCAGGAATTACAACAAATTCAAATGGTGGAGTTTCAAGTTTTGATATAGAGTATTTAAAACCTACTTTAGAGGCTATGAGTGATTTAAATATTCCTTTGTTAGTGCATGGAGAAACCAATGATTTTGTAATGGACAGGGAAAGTAATTTTGCTAAAATTTATGAAAAATTAGCCAAACATTTTCCACGACTTAAGATTGTTATGGAGCATATTACCACTAAAACTTTATGTGAACTTTTAAAAGATTATGAAAATTTATACGCAACTATTACTTTGCATCATTTAATGATAACGCTTGATGATGTAGTGGGTGGTAAGATGGATCCACATTTATTTTGCAAGCCTATTGCAAAACGCTATGAAGATAAAGACGCTTTATGTGAGCTTGCTTTTAGTGGCTATGAAAAGGCTATGTTTGGAAGCGATAGCGCGCCTCATCCATTGCACACTAAAGAATGTTGTGGTTGTGCCGCAGGGGTTTTTAGCGCACCGGTGATTTTACCTGTATTAGCTGAATTATTTGACAAACATTCAAATGAAACAAATTTACAAAAATTTATTTCAGATAATGCTTGTAAAATCCATAATCTTAAATTTGAAAATGATAAAATTATCACTTTAGAAAAACAAGAATGGCAAGTAGCACAAAAATACGGCGATGTAGTGCCATTTATGGCAGGGAAAACTTTAAATTTCAAAGTCGCAAATTAAAGGAAATTAATGCTAAAAACTTATTTAGAAAACATAAAAGATATTTCTATCAATGATAAGGAACATACACATAGAACAGCTTTGCAAAATTTATTACAAGCTATAAAAGACAATCAAGACAAGCAAAATAAAATCTCTATCAAACAAGAACCAAATAACGACAAAGAAGGTAGAGGTGCTCCGGATTTTTTAATTACAAAAGATTTTCTAACACTAGGCTACATAGAAAACAAAAGAGTAAATGCAAATCTTGATAACATCATAACAAGTGATCAAATTTTAAAATACACAAAATTAAGCCCAAATATCATTCTCACAGATTATTTAAGATTTGTATTATTAAGCTTAAATGAGAAAAATGAAATTATCATTTGCAAAGAAGTAAAAATTTGCTCTCTTGATGAGATTAAAAGCATTATTAAAAATCAATCTTTGCTAGAAACAAAAACAAAAGAACTAAACGAGCTTTTTGCTATCTTTTTTTCTAAAATCCCAAATCCCATAAATTCAGCTTTAGATTTTGCAAATCATCTAAGCCTAAGAACAAGAATTTTAAAAGATGAGCTTTTATTATCAATTGAAAATGAAGCATTGATAAGTTTATTTAATACTTTCAAAGAAACACTTTATAAAGAATTATCCTATGAAGAATTTTGCGATTCTTTTGCACAAACTTTAACTTATAGCTTATTCTTAGCAAAATTAAATAACGATACCGCAAAAGAAATAGATTTAAACAATGCTAAAAAATTCATACCAAAATCATTTCCATTAATCCGTACCATGAGTGGATTTTTAGATGATAGTTTTGAAAATTTAGAAAATATAAAATGGCTTTTAGAAGAAATCATAAACATTATAAATCACATAGACATTACAAGCATTATAAAAGAATTAAACAAAACAGGCGAGAAAGACTTATTTAATCGTCCTACTATTTTATCTACTCACAAAGATCCTTATTTGCACTTTTATGAAACATTTTTAGCAAGCTATGATCCAAAACTTAGAGAAGTAAGGGGAGTGTATTATACTCCTGCGCCTGTAGTAATTTTCATCATCAATGCTATTGATGAAGTTTTAAAACAAGATTTCAATCACAAAAAAGGATTAAGTGAAGCTTTGGATAAAAATATAACTTTGCTTGATTTTGCCACAGGCACTGGCACCTTTTTACTTGAAGCTTTTAGAAAAGCCTTAGAACCTATAAGCAAAAATAGCGTTAATTACAATCCAAAAGCTTTGATAGACAAATTTTGTGGTTTTGAATTTTTAATAGCACCTTACACCATAGCGCACTTAAAACTTTCTCAAAGCTTCAAAGAAGAATTTAACTCCCCGTTAAATGATAATGAAAGTCTTAAAATAGCACTAACAAATACTTTATATTCTAAAAGCATATCCAAAGAACAAAATGATCAAAACACGCTTTTTACTCTCATTGATCTAACAAAAGAATTCAAAAAAGCGCAAAAAATAAAAGAAGAACAAATTCTAATCATCACAGGCAATCCACCTTATAGTGGAGCAAGTAGTAACAAAGGTTTATATGAAGATGAGATCAAAATAAGCTATGGTTTAGAACCAAGCAAAGCAAATCTTAATGATGAACAAAAAAAGTGGATAAGCTCGTATCTTAAAGAAAAATCCAAACAAAACACAAGCACTTTTAAAGCTATATATGAAAAACACAAACTAGAAAATGAAAAAAATCCAAAATGGCTTTTAGATGATTATGTAAAATTTATACGCTTTGCACAAAGTAAAATCGACTCTCAAGAAAGTGGAATTTTTGCTTTTATTTCAAATAATGGCTTTTTAGATAATCCTACCTTTAGAGGTATGAGATATTCGCTAATGCAAAGCTTTGATAAAATTTATATACTTAACTTACACGGCGATACCAATAAAAAAGAAAAAGCTCCAGATGGAAGCAAAGATGACAATGTCTTTGACATAATGCAAGGTGTGAGTATAAATATCTTTATAAAACAAAATTCAAAAGTCAAAAATACAAAGATTTATTATCATGATTTATACGGCAAAAGAAAAGATAAATACGAATTTTTATATGAAAATAACTTAAATTCTATAAAATGGACTTTAGTTAAAAACAACGAGCCTTTTTATCTTTTCTTACCACAAAATAATGACTTGTTAGAAGAATACAACAAAGGCATAAGCGTAAAAGATATTTTTATGCTTTCAAGTGTAGGAATTGTTAGCGGTAGAGATAAATTTGTAATATCAAATTCCGATAATTTAGAATCTTTAGAAAATCTTAAAACAAGAATTAAAAGATTTTTATCATTAGATATAGAAAGTGCAAGAAAGGAATTTGATTTAGGACAAGATTCTAGAGATTGGAAAATAGAATACGCACAAAAAGAACTAAAAGATACTCAAAATAATTCATTTAATTATAAGAAAATTTACTATCGTCCATTTGATATTCGTTGGACTTATTATACAGGACAATCAAAGGGTTTTCATTGTATGCCTAGGAGAGAAGTAATGGAACATTTTTTAGAAGGAAAAAATTTAGGATTAAGCATTCCTAGACAATTAAAAGATTCTAAAACAGAATGGAATCATTGTTTTTTAACAACAACAATTACAGATCAAGCATTAGCATCTGGAGGTAATGGCCCAAACAATATCTTCCCACTCTATCTTTACCCTACAACTAGAAGTAAAAAATTCCTAAAAAAAGAAAATCCAAATTTTAATGAAGAAAATTTCACCTCAAAAATAGAAAATTTCAAAGAAAGCTTTAGAGCTTTCATAGATGAGCTTTACAAAGAAAAATTCTCACCAGAAGACATACTAGGCTATATCTATGCTGTGCTTTTTCATAAATTTTATAGAGAAAAATATCTTGATTTTTTAAAAACTGATTTTCCAAAAATTCTTTTTACAAAAGATAAAAATACTTTTAAAAATTTAAGCAAACTAGGCTTAAAACTTGTAAATTTACATTTATTAAAAAATGATGAGTTAGATTTTAATGTAGGTGAAGCCTTGTTTAAAGACATTAAAAATAAAAATTTAAAAATACAAAAAATCAAATACAACAAAGACACAAAAGAACTTTTCATAAACGAAAGCTTGTATTTTACTAAAGTAAGTCTTGAAATTTATGAGTTTAAAATAGGCGGTTATGCTGTGCTAGATAAATACTTAAAAAGCCACAAAGAAGAAGACATAGATCATAATCATTTTACCTTAATCATACAAACTTTAAATGAGACTTTAAAAATACAAGATGAAATTTCAAAAATCAATCTTAGCTAGTATATACTAGCTAATGATTAAAAGTTTTATCTTAGCCTCTATAATCTCTTCTACTTCATCTTTTACAAAGCTTTCTAATTCTTGTTTGTTTATATTAATACCATTCATACTTAAATGCCACAAAGCATTTTCTATCGCACTTTGTTTGTCTCTTTTTACAACTCTAGTTTCGTTAAAAATTTCATACTCATAAGGGATATTTTGTGCATTTAAAAAACTTTGCAAATCACTTTCATAAAAACCTTTAAAATGTGTGTTAAAATGTTCAAATATAGGATCTAAAAAGCTACTTTTACGCCTACTTGCCCAGCCTAAATACACCTTTTTAGAAGCCAAGCTTAAAAAAGCTTTATAGTCTTTTTCATTTTGTAAAGCGGGAGACATACTCAAAAAGGCTAAGTCAAATTTTGCGTTATTATTTTTATAAAAGTTTTCAAAATCTAAATTTAAAGTTTTTACATTTGATATAGCATGAGTTTTTGCATCTTCTTGTAAAATTTCAAGCATAACATTTGCACTATCTAGAGCTAAAATTTCTTTAGCTTCTTTGGCTAAATGTAAAGTCCAAACCCCAGTTCCACATCCTATATCTATAACGCTTTTATCTTGAAAGGAAATCTTTAAATTTTGCAAATATTCAAAAGTTTGCTTTTGTATGGTGTTTAAAGTGTTTTGATATCTTGTGTAAGTTTTGGCTTTTTTATCCCATAGATTCATATATTTTCCTTGATAAAATATATAAAATCATAGCATAAATTTTTAAAATTCAAGCCCTTTTTTGGGCTTGAATGACTAATTAAAACCTCTTCTTCTTAACATCTTCTAAGATATTATTAGCTATATCACTTACTGTACTAGAAATAATAGCTGAT
>NZ_RYYH01000008.1:0-77956 GCF_004378995.1 Campylobacter sp. US53
GAAGCTAAGCACATCGTGGGTGATGATACTACGCCTTACTGGCAGGGGGAAAGTAGCTCATTGCGGACTTGTTAAATTCTGCTTAACTCGCTTATAAAATTAATAATCAGTTTTTTAGTTTGTAATTAAAAATTTATTTACATGTAAAATTGTATAAAATTTCGGAAGTGATGCATGGAAAAATTTATTGAAAGATTGCTTGAAGAAGATATTAAATTTGAAAAAGATGTAAACAATGGTTTGAGTGATATAAATATATTTGATGCTTTGAATATTGAAACAAAAGAAAATTATCATTCTAAATTTATAGCTTATTTAATTGATATAAACAAGGATCATTATCAAAAAAATTTTGCAAAGGTATTTTTAGAAAAACTTGGTAAAAGTTTAGGAAATACTAAATTTGAAAATTTAAACATAGAAGATATAAAAAGTGTAGAAACAGAAGCCTGCATAAAAGATAATAGAAGGATAGATATTTTAATAACATTAAGTGATAAAAGATATATCATAATAGAAAATAAAATTTATGCAAAAGATCAAAAAAATCAATTGAAAGATTATATTAATTTTGTAAGAAAAAATATCAAAAATATAGAAGATTGTTATAAAAACATATTGACTATATATTTGCATCAAGACGAGTTTGCTAGTCCTAGCGATTATAGTTTGGGAAATTTTACCATAAAGACAAATTTGATTAAAGATAAAAATGAAAATAATGTTAGCTATTATTTGAAGATGGATTACATATGGATTAAGGAATGGATTGATGAGTGTATAAAAACATATGAAGAAAAGTTAACCAAAGATCAAAAATTTATTCTTGATATACAAAACATTATTTTTACTCTAAATCAATACAAAAGTATTTTACAATGGTATATGACAGATGAGTATACTCAAAGAGATGATGTATTAGAATTTATTTTTCAAGACAATATAAAAATGCAAAATTTAAAAAATGCTATGATTTTATATAGATATAACAAAAATAAATCAGAGCTTAAAAATTTAAATGAAGAAAAATATAAGAAAGCTAAAGGTATTATCCAGCATAAATGGAGTAACATCTGCGAATATATAATAGAAGAATTTTTTGATAGTTTTAAACATAAGGAAATTAAAATAGGTGATATAACTTTTATCGGCAATAAAATAGAAGAAAATCGTGTTAATCATGGTGTGTTTATATTTTATCCTATAGATTATAAGAGTGAAAGCATATATCCATGTATATATATTTATTTTAGAAAAAATTACTATGATACTGTTGGTTTGACATTTGAAATTTCAAATGATAATGAAGAAGATATAGAAAATGAAAAATATAAAGAATGTTTAAAATTATTTAAAGATGTAAAAGAAGAAAATGTTAGAAAATATCAAAATCACTATTATTGTGATAAATTAATAAACAATGAAAAATTAGAAGGAGAATACGCTTTTATTTATTGGTTGATTGAAAATCAAAATTCTAAAAAAGATTTTATTCAAATTTTAAATGATTTTTTTATTAAAAAACCTATACAGGAAGCATATAAAGGTATTAATGATATATTAAATTCTTAAAAAATTTTATATAAAAGTAAAATTTGATAAAATACAAAATATTTTTTATAAAGGTTAAAAATGTATTTCACTTTGCTAAATGAAAAAGATTTTTTCAACCCATACTACCGCAAAAAGCAAATCATGCAAAATGAATTTGATATATTTAACAAGGCTTTAATGCAATATCTAGAAAGACTTGAAAGTTCGCAAAGTGAAAATGAAGATTATCTTGTAGCTAATGCACTTAGTCCATTTTTAACCATGTTAAATTTCAAAACCCACATCAAAACCAAGCAAAAAGGCAAAAGTGAGATTGACTTATCCATCTCTAAAGATGAGTTTAGTAAAGACTTAGAAGTTCTTATTGAGGCTAAAAAGCCAAATTCAAAAGAATTTATCACTCATACAAAGGTAAATTCTAAAGCCTTACACGAGACTATTTTATATTATTTTAGAAATAGAGAGTATAGTTTTAGCTTAAAATTTATTATCATCACAGATTTTTATAAATTTTACATTTTTAAAATTAGTGAGTTTGAAGAGCTTTTTTATAAAAATCCAAGTTTTAAAAAACTTTTTGAAGAATTTTGTAATCCAAATTCACTTTTCAAAGGTAATACTGAAGAATTCTATAAAGAAGTAGCCAAACTCATAGAAAATTCCAAAGAAAACTTAAAAGGCTTTTTGATTGACTTGACGTTTTTAAAAGACAAACAAAAATCAAATTTTAAAAACCTAGCAAGTATTTATAAAACTTTTCATAGAGACTTTTTGCTAAGTGAGTTTAACCCCAACGATGCAAATTCACTCAACAACGCTTTTTACAAAGAGCTTTTATATATCTTAGGGCTTTGTGAGAGCAAACAAAACTCAAAACTCATCATCGCAAAAAGCCAAGAGAGCGAAGAAGAGCAAGGCACTTTCTACACCGCTATAAATTCTAAGCTTAAAGAAGAAAATTTTGAAACCATCTTAAAACTTTTGATCTTATGGCTTAATCGCATTTTGTTTTTAAAGCTTATAGAGTCAAATTTGGTGCGTTTTAATGATGATAAAAATTTGAAATTTTTAAATTTCAAAAAAATCCCTGATTTTGACAAGCTTAGCGAACTTTTCTTTGAAGTCTTAGCCAAAGAAAAAAGCACGCGAAAGAAAAGCGAATTTGCTTATCTGCCTTATTTAAATTCTTCTTTGTTTGAAAAACAAAGCATAGAAAACACGCTTGAAATTTCAAGCTTAAGCAATGACTTAAAGCTTTTTTACTATAAAAACACCGTGCTAAAAGATGATAAATGCAAGGCTAAAAAAGGACAAGTGGGGCTTTTAGAATACTTGTTTGAATTTTTGGATAGTTTTGATTTTGGTAGCGATGATGAGCAAAGCGAAATTTTAAGCCAAAAAGAACTCATAAGTTCAAGTGTTTTAGGAAATGTGTTTGAAAAACTCAATGGCTACAAAGAAGGAAGCTTTTACACGCCAAGCTTTATCACTTCTTATATGTGTAAAGAAAGCATCACAAAAGTTGTGCTTGATAAATTCAACGCTCAATTTGATCTTGATGCTAAAGATATAAGCGAGTTAAGAAGATCTTTAAGAAAAGAAGACAAAAAAGCACAAAAAGAGCTTTTAAATTCCATAAAAATTTGCGATCCTGCGGTGGGAAGCGGGCATTTTTTGGTTTCTGCTTTAAATGTTATGTTAAGCATTTATGATGAGCTAAATCTTTTTGATGAAGAATTTTATCTAGAAGTGCAAAACGATGAAATTCTCATCACGGGTAGAAAAGGTGAGTTTATAGAGTATAAACGCCCAAGTACGCCTAAAGATAAAGCCCATCTTATCCAACAAGAGCTTTTTCACACTAAAAAAGACATCATAGAAAATAACCTTTTTGGAGTCGATATTAACCCAAACTCATGCGAGATCACGAAGCTAAGGCTTTGGATAGAGCTTTTAAAACATAGTTTTTATCAAAGCTTTGATGATGGGAATTATCACGATCTTAAAACCCTGCCAAACATCGATATAAACATAAAATGCGGAAATTCTTTGGTATCTTACTTTGAAACAGGCAAAAGCCTAAACCACTATCCTAACATCAAAGAACGCATTAACAAATACAAACGCATAGTAAAAGACTATAAAGAAGGCTTTTACACAGATAAAAGCCACATCAACCAAGAGATAAAAAATCTCAAAATTTCTTTTAAAAATTTCTGTTTTGCAGATAAATTTAAAAAAGAAATGAAAAGCTTTAACGATAAATGTGAAAAATACTCTAAAAAATACGGAAATTTCTTAGCCGTAGATGATGAAAATTTGAAATTCTTTGTTAGTGCGAATTTGACTCTTTTTGACTTTGATGAAAAAGAAGCCACAAAAGAATTTGTAAATCTTAAAAAAGAATACGACAATATCTTCAACCTAGAAAGCAATCATCCTTTTGAATGGCGTTTTGAATTCCCTGAAATTTTGGACGATGATGGAAATTTCAAAGGCTTTGATCTAATCATCGGCAATCCACCTTATATAAAAGAAGCCGAAAATAAAGAACTTTTTGCTAATACAAAAAAGCTAAGAACTTATCAAGGGAAAATGGATATTTGGTATCATTTTGTAGGGCGTGGATTTGATATACTTAAGAATAATGGATATTTAGCATTTATCGCTACAAATAATTGGGTTACAAATTCAGGAGCTAAAAAACTACGCAATATAGTTTTAGAAGAATCCCAAATTTTAAGCCTTGTTGATTTTAGTTCTTTTATGGTGTTTGATTCTGCAAGTATACAAACGATGATAATGCAATTTCAAAAAATAAAACCGCCTAAAAATTACGAATTTCATTTTGCTAAAATCACAACCCAAACTCCAATTTATGAAGATGTTATAAATCTTTTAAAAAATGAAAAAACCCAAAACAATGAAATTTTAAGCATAAATTTAACTCCAAAAAAATTCATAGATAAAACTTTAAATTTTACAAAAAGTGATTATGAAGAACTTTTCAATAAAATTCAAAAATATGGGAAATTTTATCTTGAAGAAAGGGAAGTGGCACAAGGAATAGTTTATCCTCAAGAAAATATAAATAAAAAATCTTTAGAAATTTTAGGAAATAATTTTTATTTAGGACAGGGAATTCAAAAATTAACAAATGAAGAAGTAGAAAATTTAAATCTTTTAAAAAATGAAAAAATACTTTTAAAACCAATTTTTGAAAGCGATAATATACAAAAATATTTTGTAAAAAGATATAATTATTTTTGGGTTATTTATACAAATTCATCTTTTAAAAATCCAAATTCTATGGATAATTATCCAAATTTGAAAAAACATTTAGATAAATTTCAAAATGTTATCACTTCTGATAATAAACCTTATGGTTTGCACCGAGCAAGAGATGAAAAATTTTTTACAGGAAGTCCTAGAATAGTAGCACTTAGAAAATGCGTAGGTGGGCCTAAATTTAGCTATGTTGATTTTGATTGTTATGTGTCAGCGACTTTTTATGTGATTAAAACTCAAAGAATTAATGTTAAATATTTAACTGCTATTTTAAATTCAAAGCTTATAGCATTTTGGTTGAAACATAAAGGAAAAATGCAAGGCAATAATTATCAAATTGACAAAGAGCCTTTACTAAATATCCCTATAGTAACTATAAATTCCAAAAATCAAAAAATAGCTGATGAGCTTATAAATTTAGTCGATGAGATTTTAAAAGTCAAAGAACAAGACAAAAACGCAAACACCCAAGAACTAGAAAATAAAATCAATTCTTTGGTTTATAAACTTTACAATCTCACCGAAGATGAGATAAAAATCATAGAAGGGAAATAATGGAAGATAAAATTGTCAATGCTATAGAGGTTGCTTTTGATGAAATTAAAAATAACATATATACAAAATCTGTTGACTTATATTCTATCTTTGGTAATGAAAAATTACAATTGATTTTTTCAACATTACATGAAAACATTATATTTTGTTTTAAAAGAATGAATGAGCGTCTTCCTAGTATTGAAGAAGGTAATCACTATTGGGCTAATGAAAGTAAAATATTAAAATCTAGTATAGAGTTAGCATTAAATTTAGAAAAAAAGCTCAAAGATAGTAATTTATCTTTCGAGATAAATAAATATTATGCAGATATTTTTACAAAATGTCTTAAATTTTTAAAAAGTAGTGGAGGCAGCACAATCCCTATTGGAATGGAAAAAATAGAAATTTATAAAATTATTCCTATATTTAAAAAATCAGATTTTATTAAAAATTCAAAAACTAATATAGAATATCAATTAGAAAATATTGGCTATGGTTCTTATGCGAAAGTATTTAAATATTATGATGAATTTTATCAATGTGATTTTGCTTTAAAAAGATTGAATAAAAAAGCAAATACTAAAGAAACTGAAAGATTTTTAAAAGAATTTGAAATAATGAAAAATATAAATAATCCTTATATTTTAAAAGTATATTCTTTAAATAAAGATAGAAATGAATATATTATGGAATATGCTGATTTTACTTTAGAAAAATATATAAAACAAAACAACTCCAAACTTTCATCTGATGAAAAGATTAGTTTAGGCTGTCAAATAATAAAAGGTATTGAAATTTTATGGAATAATAACTTATTACACAGAGATATAAGCCTTACAAATGTTCTATTAAAAAAATATGATGATATTTACCCTGTTGTAAAAATTTCTGATTTCGGACTCGTAAAGGAAATTAGTAGTCAATTAACAAGTGAAAATACAGAAGTAAAAGGAAGTTTAAATGAAATTTCTAGATTACAGAAAAAGGGTTTTAAAAACTATGATAAAAGTGATGAAATTTATGCTTTAAGTAGAGTTTTGTATTTTGTGGCCACTGGAAAAACAAATATGGAAAAAGCTAAATGTAATTTTTTGCAAAAAGCAACTGATGAAAATACAGAAAATAGATATAAAAATTTAAATGATTTAAAAAAAGATTTTATTTCTTTTTGTAAAAAATAAATTTATTCTCGCTCAAAAAAACCGCACGAAAAAATTCCATAGTGCCAAGCTAAGCCTTAAAGCTTAGCTTGAAAATTTATCATCAGTCTTTCAAATAGTATTCTATAGTAGAAACCACTCTTATGGTTTTGATGTAAGGGGTGTTTTTATCCCTGTTGCTGATGCTAAATTGCCCTTGAGAAGCCTTTTTTATCTTGCCTAGATGGCTGTTTGAATCTTGTGCGAATTTTATCGCCGCATTTCTGGCATTGAGCGTTGCTTCTTCTATCATTTGAGGTTTTATCTCATTGAGTTTAGTATAAAGGTATTCTATGTCATAATTATCGATTTTCGTTACTATGCCAAATTTTGCAAGACTTGAAATGTTTTCTAGTATGCTTTTTCCAAGCTTTACATTTTGAGTATAGATGAGTAAATTCGCAGTGCCTATGTATCGGTATGTAGCTTGAGTGTCGTTGCTATAAGGATCGCTTAAACGATCTATGATGTTTGGCGAGTTGTAGCTGATCTCATCTTCTTTTACGCCTTGTTCTTTTAAAAATTTGATGATATTTTCTTTATCTTGTTCTAGTTCTTCGTATAAATTTGTAAGATTATTGTTTGATCTTGTGAATTTTATAGGAAGTATCAAAGTATCCGCTTCGACTTCTTTTTGACTTAAACCCTTTACACTTACACTTCTTTCAAGTGTTTTAAAATCACTTAAAGCCTTGTTAAATCCAAAAGCTAGAATCAAACTTGCTAAAACTATGGCTAAAGCCATAAAGATATTATTTGTTTTCATTTTTTATCCTTTATTTTGATTAGAAAATATATCATATTTGCAACCAATACGCAAGCACACATTACAAAAGCAAGGATTATCGGCGTATTTGCGTTAATAGCCCCAACCACAAAAGAAATAAGCCCTGCAAAACCAAATTGCACCGTTCCAAGCACCGCAGAAGCAGTTCCGCTATGTTTTTTAAACCTTGCCATGGCTAAAGTCGTGGTATTGGGTGCGATGAAACCAAGCATAGCGATACTTGTAAAAATACTAAGTTCAAAAAGCAAGAAATTTGGGTGAAAAAAGGCATTTACAAGTAAAATCACGGTCGATATAAACATTATCATCAAAGCTTTTGTTAAGATCTTTTCGCTTTCGTATTTTAAAACCAATCTCGCATTGATATTTGCACAGATGACAAAACCTAAAGCATTTGCCCCAAAAAGCAAAGCAAATTTTTGCTCACTCAAGCCAAAAAACTGCGTAAAAACAAAGCTTGATCCTGTGATATAAGCAAACATCGCCGCCAAAGCAAAAGAAGCACATAGTATATAAACTAAAAAGCGTTTATCGCTTAAAACAAATTTGTAGCTTTTCATCGCTTCATGATGGGAAAATTTTTTGTTTTTAAGATGAGGTGCGGATTCTTTTAAACTAAAAAGTATCATCAAAAAAAGCAAAATTCCCAAAGCAAACAAAGTCGCAAAAATACTATGCCATGAAAAATACTCTAGCAAAATTCCCCCAAAAGTTGGCGAAAGCATAGGAGCAAGAGAACTAAAAACCATCATCAAAGCAAAAATCCCTGCAGCTTCTTTGATCTCAAACAAGTCATTGACAATAGCCCTTGCGATAACCACACCTGCACAACCCCCAAGTGCTTCAAAAAATCTCAAAGCGATAAAAGTATAAATATCATCAATGATCACACAAAACAAACTCGAAATGATGAAGAAAAATATCCCCACCAAAGCTGGAATTTTACGCCCAAAAATATCACTTAAAGGCCCATATATAAGCTGTCCTAAAGCAAAAGCGATAAAAAAACTTGCAAGGCTAAGTTGGGTTAAAAAAGAGTTGGTTTGAAAACTTTGCTCCACATGAGAAAGTGCAGGCAAATACATATCTGTAGAAAGTGGTGCTATGCTTGACATCAAAGCAAGGATAATGATAAGTTTAAATTTGGCAAAGCCGTGAATTTTGGTGTGTTTTTGCATTTGTAATCCTAATTATTCTAAAAGAATGATTTTAACAAGTCAATCTTAGAATAATCTTTGTTTTTCTATGTTAAATTTAGAGAAAAATTCTAAGGAAATTTTTTATGCAAAATTTAAACCAAAATGAACAAATCAAATGCCCAAGTTGTGGAAGTTTTATCGATATCAGCACTGCTTTATATGCTCAAATTTTAGATAAAGCTAAGCAAGAAATGCTAAAACAAAAAAAAGAATTTGATGATGAGGTAAATGCTAAAAGAGCTGAATACACCAAAGCTTTAAATGATTTAAAAACTCAAAAGATAGAACAAGAAAAACTCATAAGCGAGCAAGTAAGCCAAAAGCTTCTTTTAGAAAGGCAAAAATTTGAACAAGAACTTCTCACACAAAAGCAAAATTTCCAAAAAGAATTCAGCGAGAAATTTAACAAAGAGCATGAAAATGAAATGAAAATCATGCAAGAAGAACTAGAGAAAAAAAGCAAAGAACTTAGCGAGTTTTTAAGCATAAAGGCTGAAAATGAAAGACTAAAAAGAGAGCAAAAAGAAAATGAAGAAAGACTGAAATTTCAAGCCAAAGAAGAGGCCTTTAAAGAATTTAAAGAACAAGAAAGCAAAAATTTGGAATTTGAAAGAGAAAAAATGCGTCTTGAATTTCAAAAAAGCACTCAAGAGCAAGATCTTAAATACAAAGAACTAGAAACGAATTTTAAAAGCGTAGCCCAAAAGCTAGAAGACGCACAACGCAGGATAGAACAAGGCTCACAGCAACTCCAAGGCGAAGCAGCCGAACTACTCATAGAAGAATACATACAAAGTGAGTATTTAAGCGATGAAGTAAAAGAAGTGCCAAAGGGCGTAAATGGAGCTGATTGTCTGCATATAGTAAAGGATAATTTTGGAAATATTTGTGGAAGTATTTTATATGAAAGCAAACGCACTAAAGAATTTAATAAAGAATGGCTTGATAAACTTAAACTAGACAGTATAGCCGCAAAAAGTGATATAGCGGTTTTGATCACAAAAACTATGCCAAAAGATAAAGAAAAAACGCATTTTAAAGAAGGAATTTTGATTTGTACTTTTAATGAATTCAAAGGCGTTTTAGCAGTGCTTAGAGAAAGTATTATCAACGCTTATAAACTCAAAAATGCCTTACAAAACAAAGATGAAAAAAATCACATTTTATACGAATACTTAAATTCCAAGGAATTTAACACGCAAATTACTTTTATACTCAAAACTTACCAAAATATGAAAGAAGAGTTAGAAGCTGAAAAAAGAGCTTTGCAAAATATATGGAAAAAAAGAGAAAGAGCTATAGAAAATCTAAGTTTTAATTCCACTGCCATAGTGAGTTCTTTAAATGCGATATTTAGTGACTTACAAGGTGGAAATTTGATAGGCGAAGAAGGGATTAAAAGTCTTGAAAATTTAGCCAAAGATGAGGATTAATTTTGGGCTAAGCCCAAAATTGTATCATTCTTCTGGGAAGTGATTTGGATTTTTCCAAGGTCCATATTTTGCTTTTATATATTTTTGAGGATCTAAAATTTGTTGCGGTGAAGCAAAATACTCAGGTTTTAATGATGGGGCTTTACTATAAGCCGTATCTGGTCCATCGCGATTTTCTGTGGTTGGCATAGGTATCCTTACAAAACCTGTGTTGACATAAGCTGCTATATCTACAATATCTTCATCATTTATGCTTTGAGAATTTGTACCAAAATGCATAGCTGATTTTAAAAATCTTGCTAAAAATGGTATCATAACCATATGACCACCTTCAGGATAAAGTAAAGATGGATATAAATGTCCGCTACCTTGCTCGTAATTATCATTTTTTACTCCAAGTCCTCTTTCGCCATGACAAGCAACGCAATTTTTTTCAAAGAGTTTTTTGCCACGTACGGGATCAGCTGGACGATTTGGAAAATTCATTTTAGAAAGAAAAGTTCCTTCAAGTTTGACGCCATCTTTGATATTATAAGCTTCTTTTAGCCATTTAAAATAAGCTAAAATTGCTTTCATTTCTTTAGAATCATCAGGAAGTCTATGAGAATCAGTTCCACCCATTCCACGAATTCTATCTTCAACAGAGACAATTTTCATTGTTTCTATATCAAGTTTTGGATAACTGTTTAAGACATTTAAAAATGGAAGAACATATTTTTTTGTCCCTGGCAAACCATTGCCGTCATTATCCATGTGACAGGAAATACAATTTATTTCATTGTTTGTCTTTTTTAGCTTGCCATAAGGTCCTAGAGTGCTTTCTGTTTTGCTTAAAAGCTCTATGCCATAACGGATTAAATCCCCTTGCTTACCTTTTGGAACATCATTGATGCTTAAATTTTTATTTGGCCATTCTTGCACAGGTCTTTTGGAAAGTTCCTTAAAATACTCTACTCCTTCCTTGTCGCTTAATTCTTCTCCTACTTTGTAATCACTCACGCTTTTAGCACTAAGACTCAAACTAAGACATAAACCAAGCAATAAAATGTGTTTTTTCATGATTTTCCTCCTTTTTATTTGCAGTTCAAATTGATTTTAATGTATTTTTTCTTAAATATTAAGCATAATAAGAATAATTTAAATAAAATTAAATTTTAAAGTGTTACTAAAAGTAATATATTTTTAAGGTATATAATTAATATTTATTAAAATTTTTATGATATTAACTTTATTTTAATTATTTAAATAATTTATCTTTTATAGAGTTTAGATTTTCTTCTAAATTTTTGAAATTATTTTCTAAATCTTTTTTTATATCTATAAAGAAAGGATTGCTTAAAGTAGCGATAAGATAATGATTTTCTTTAGAAAAGATGTGATTTAAGGTAAAATTTTTATCTTTAAGTTTGATATAAATTTGCTCTTCATCTTCAAAGCTAGGATTTTTGTTTGCACTTAAAATTTCGAGTAAAATTCCGCAAAAAAAGCGTTTGTTTTCGTCTAAAAACTGAATATCATAAATTTTAAAATCCTTAAATTCAAAGCAGTTTTGACTTTTAAATTCTTTCAAATCCTTTGTAAGCCCTAGTTTTAAAAAGTCTTTTTGGCTTAAACTTTGCTTTTTAAATTTCGCCCCAAAACGACGCAAAAATAAATTTAAAGCATCAATTTGTAATTCTTTTTGTGCGAGTTTTAGTTTTTTGGCTGTAAAACGAAAGAAAAAAACACCTACAAAAACAGCTAAAATTACTGCGATTAAGGCATCTCTTATAAAAACAAAGGCTAAAAAGCCTACAAGTAAGGCTTCGATAATGCTTAGGAATTTTAAGATTCCTAAGCGTTTAAGTATATAAAGTCTATTATTTTCTAAGCTTTTTAAATCCATTAAGATTTTGCTTTTTCCATTCTTTTTCTTTGAGTTGGATCAAGATAGCGTTTGCGAACACGCACATTTATAGGCGTAACTTCTACAAGTTCATCTTCTTCTATCCACTCTAAAGCTCTTTCAAGGCTTAATTTTCTAGGTGGTACAAGCTTGATTGCATCATCGCTTCCACTTGCTCTTACATTGGTAAGATTCTTTCCTTTGATAGGATTAACATCTAAATCATTTGGACGCGAGTGCTCACCTATAATCATACCGGTATAAACTTTAGTTTGAGGCTCTATGAAAAGCACTCCACGCTCTTGAAGGTTAAACAAAGAATACCCCAAAGCCACGCCATTTTCCATAGAAATTAACGCTCCATTGTTACGCTTTTCAACCGCACCACTAAAAGGACGGAATTCTAAAAAACTATGATTCATCACGCCTTCGCCTTTAGTATCGGTTAAAAACTGGCTTCTAAAACCTATAAGTCCGCGTGCTGGAATTTCAAACTCAAGTCTTGTTTGTCCATCGCCTGTTGGTGTCATAGTTTTCATTTCAGCTTTTCTTTTGCCAAGTTTTTCTATTACCGCACCACTAAATTCCTCAGGTACATCGATAACTAAATGTTCAAAAGGTTCTGTTTTAACCCCATCTTCAACCTTTACGATAACTTCAGGTCTTCCCATGCAAAACTCAAAACCTTCACGACGCATATTTTCAGCTAAAATAGTGATTTGAAGTTCACCCCTACCGCTTACTTTAAATTTACCTTCGCCTGTGCTTTCGTATTTCATAGCGATATTAGTTTTCATTTCAGCTTCTAAGCGTTCAGCGATTTTATTTGAAGTTACATGTTTTCCTTCAGTTCCTGCTAATGGGCCATCATTTACAGAAAATACTATACTTAAAGTCGGCTCTTCAATGTGTAAAGGATCAAGTGGCATAGGATTGTTTGGATCTACAACGCTATCGCCCACATCTAAAGCTTCAAAACCTGCTATAGCTACGATATCTCCACTTCCTGCTTCTTCAATATCCATTTTTTCTAAGCCCATAAAGCCAATGAGTTTTGAAATTCTACCATTTACTTTGGTGCCATCAGCTTTTGCAAGCATTACGCTTTGGTTTTTCTTCACAACCCCATTGAAAATTCTAGCAATGCCTATTTTACCTACGAAATTATCATACCCTAAAGTGAAAACTTGAAGCTGTAAAGGATTATCATTTGTGCCACTTGGCGCTGGAACGCGTTCAAGTATGGTTTTAAAAAGTGGCTCCATATTATCACTCTCATCGTTTAGATCAAGCTTAGCATAACCATTTTTTGCTGCAGCATAAACTATAGCAAAGTCAAGTTGCTCATCGTTTGCATCTAGGGCTACAAAAAGATCAAAAATTTCATTGATCACTCTTTCAGGATCAGCAGCTGGTTTGTCGATTTTGTTGATTACAACTATAGGTTTAAGCCCTAAAGATAAAGCTTTTTTAACCACGAATTTAGTTTGTGGCATAACGCCTTCTTGAGCATCTACTAAAAGCAAAACCCCATCAATCATTTTTAAAACGCGTTCTACTTCTCCGCCAAAATCAGCATGCCCTGGAGTATCTATGATGTTGATTTTTGTACCTTTATAATTGATCGCTGTATTTTTTGAAAGTATGGTAATGCCGCGTTCTTTTTCTATATCGTTGCTATCCATAACGCGTTCTGAAATTTGTTCTCTTTCACTAAAGGTGCCTGATTGTTTTAACAATTCATCTACCATAGTGGTTTTACCATGGTCAACGTGAGCTATAACTGCTATATTTCTAATATTTTCCAAATTTTCTTCTCCAAAGCTAAATTTTTAAAAGCTTAGATTATACAAAAATTTAACTTAAACTACAAAGCATCAAAACTTGGAACACTTCTTGCTTTAAAAACTTATGAAATTAAAATTTTAAAAAGGAAGTTAAAATGTCAAAACCATTAAATGAAGAGATTTTTGTTGAATTTAAAAGCGATCTAGCTAAAAGAAAAAATGAAGTTTTGCTTCAAGTTTTAGAACTTTTAGAAACTTTTAGATCAGATAAAAACGAAAAAATGGCAAGAATTTCAAGTGAGCTTACAGAAATTTTAGAAAATGAAGAAAATTTAGAAAAAATTTTAAATGCTAAAAATTTAGAAGAGCTTTTAAATATCTTAACTGCTTTAAATGAAGACAAGATGATTAAAGTATATGAAGATTCTTATTTGAAAGAAAAATTTCCTAATGTAATGGTAGATAAATTTTTAAAATAATTTTTTGAAGGAAAAATGATGTCAAATTTAGCTCCGCAAAATGATGTTTTAAATCTTACGCCGAGTAAAGCTTCTACTACTAGCAGTTCTTTTAGTAAAACTAGTAAAAATAAAGAACATGAAAGTAGTGATAGTAAAAATTCAACTCAAGATGATACAGAGAGTTTTTTAAATTCTTTGCTTAATTCTATCGATGAAACCAATGAATTTTTACCTGATCATATGAAGATCAGTCAAAAAGAAGTTGTTAATGAAGCGATGAGCAGACTTCAAAAAGGAGCTTTTGATGAGAGTGATAAGATAAGCATTTTCGAATCTGCTTCTTTTATGCAAATTCTTTCTTTGTTAGATAAGCTAAGAACAGATACAGCAGATGTTAAACTGGCAAATCTTTCTACTCAACTTTCAAGTCTTATTAAAACAGAGGCTAATTTTAATGCTTTAAAAGGTGCATTAAATCTTAGTGAGCTTTTGGACATAGCTAAAGATTTGGGTTTAAATGTAAAAAATATTAAAGTAGATCGTCTTCTTGATCTTAAAGCAACTTTTCCAAATTTAGATAAGGCTGATTTTTTTAAGGGTGCTGTGGATAATGTTTTTAAAGAAATCATCAATAATAAAATTTCCAATGTGAGTAAAAATTTAAATCACAATTTACAAAATACAACTCATACTACAAGTACTCATTCTACGCAAAAAGCAAATTCTAAAGATAGCGGTTCTTTGCTTTCTCAAACTTTAAAAAATTTAGACTCCATACTTTCATCCAAAGAAAGCAAACACGAAAAAAATGATAAAGTTAAATCAAAAATAGAAGAAGATGTTACAGATGCTAAAAATACTTTAAAAAATATCAAAAATGATGAGTTTGCAAAAAATTTAACAGAAGAGTTAAATATAAAAGATAAAAAAAACCAAGATAATTTAAATAAAGAAAACAATCTTAAAGATTTGATTAAAGATAGTACAAAACAAGATAAAAATTTAAACAAAGAGTTAAAAGACAATGCAAGCACTCAGGAGCTTACAAATCTTAAAGATTTAAATAAAGAAAACAAAGACTTAAACAAAGATTTTAATAAAGAGTTAAATAAAAATCAAGAAAAAAACAATTTAAATCAAGAGAATATACAAGATCAGAATAAAAATTTAAAGAGTAATAATCAAAATTTAAATCTTGATAAAAATTTAAATAAAGAAATTGTCAAAGATGCTCAGAATTTAGTTTCAAATTTAACACAAAAAGATTTTAGTTTAAATAAGGAGCCTAAAAACAACAACAAAGAAAATAAAGATATAAAACAGAATTTCTTTGATCAAAAATTAAATTTTGAAAATTTAAATAAAACTCAAGTAGTTCAAAACAAAGAGAATAATGCAAATTTTAATAACAATACCAATAAAGAAACTTTTACTCAAGAGCAAACAAAAACGCACAGTGAAAATGTAGATAAAAATAGTTTAGATGAGTTAAATTCTTTAGTCAAAGACTTAAATAAAGTAACACAAAACAATGCTCGCAATATCACTCCTAAAGAGACTTTGCAACATTTTTCACAAGATTTAAAAGAGGCTGTGGATCAATATAAAGCGCCTATTACTAAACTTAGCATCACTTTAAATCCTAATAATCTTGGAGAAGTGGAGGTAACTTTGATACAAAGAGGCAATAACCTTCATATCAATTTCAACTCCAATACCAATGCAATGAATTTATTTATTCAAAATCAAGCCGAGTTTAAAAATTCTCTTGTAAATATGGGATTTACTGGACTTGAAATGAATTTTAGCGATCAAGGTAAAAGAGAGCAAAATCAAAATCAAGGAAAAAATCGTAGTGGATATGGTTTTAAAGATGCTTTAGATGGAAAAAATGAAAGTGAAAAAGTCAATCTAGAGCTTGTTTTAGCGAAGTATTTCTAAGTTGGAACACTTATTGCTTAAATAATAAAAAACTAAATAAAAAGGAGTTTATAATGATATCATCATCGGATTGGAATTTAAATACTGCCGCTACAACTTCAGGAAGTACTAGTGGAACAACTGGAACAGATTCAAGCAGTAGCTCAGGAATAGTGAGCAATCCAAATGCTACCTTAGATAAAGATGCATTTTTAAAACTTCTTTTGATTGAGCTTCAACATCAAGATCCAACCGATCCTATGGATAGTGATAAAATGCTTACACAAACCTCACAGCTTAGTGCACTTGAAATGCAGCAAAATACCAATACAACTATGCAAAAAATGGTTGAAACTATGGAAAAACTTTCCAATTCTTTTAGCACGAGCATGAGTACTGCAGCAGTGGGAGCTATAGGAAAAATGGCTACGGTAAATGAAAACAAAGTCAAATTAACAGGCGCAGATGAGGTTATTGCACTAAAAATGTATTTGCCTGAAGATTCGGATGATAAAGGAATCACCTTAGAGGTTTATGATAAAAATAATAAGTTGGTATTTAGTGAAAAAAGTAATGAGGGAAAAGAAGTATCAAAAGGTTTATTTACATTAGAGTGGCCTGGTAGAAATAATGATGGTGTTTATGCTGGGGATGGAGAGTATAGTGTTAAAGTGGTTTATAATAATAAAAACGGGGAAAAGATCACTGCAAATTATGGAACTTATCCTATAGAGGGTATTAAATTTGTTGATGGGGTTGCTTATGCAAAAATGGGTGGTCAATATGTAAGTTTTGATGATATTGGTGAAATTAGTGATTATAAACTTGGTTCATCTTCAACTTCCGTTGGAGATAGTTCAGGTGGAGACTCAAGTGATGGAGATTCTTCTAATTCTGGATCCACAGAAGAAGGCGACAAAGAGGAAAAGGCATAAGCCATGATGAATTCATTTTATAATGGAATTTCTGGAGTTAAAACAAATAGTTTTGGTATTGATATTTATGCAAATAATATAGCTAATGTTAATACTACAGGTTTTAAGTATTCTGATGCTCAATTTAAAGATATTTTTTATAGCACCATAACTACTCAATCAACTAATCCTGCTCAAGGTGGATATGGCTCAGGATCAGCTTCTTCTAATGTGGTTTTTGAACAAGGTTCTCTTGTGGCAAGCGATAGCGAATTTGATGTGGCTTTACAAGGAAAAGGATTTTTTGGGGTTTTGGGGGCGGATGGTAATGCTTACTATACTAGAAATGGATCGTTTAAAAGAGATGCAAATGGATATTTGGTAGATTCTTATGGAAATTTTGTTTTAGGAACAATGAACCCTGCTTTTACCGGTATCAACTATAGCGATAGGGTTGCGGGGCTTATGGGGGATTATCTTAACACAGGAACTCCGGTAAATAATGGTTTTACCGTAAATTCAAATAATTCTTTCAGTATAGGCACAACTGCTTCTCAAGGGGCTATTAAAGTACCTGTGAATATGTATTTACCTCCTCAAGTAACTCAAAATGTAAAATGGAGTGGAAGTTTAAATACTAACACAACAACAGAAGTGGTCAAAGTGGATCTTGATCCTGGTAAATTTAACATTACAAAAACCGAAGATGGAAAATATGTAGTTAGCGGTAGTGTTAGCAAAGAAGATGTGTTTAGTGCTAAAGTGGGTGATAGGATCATTTTAAATTTCACTGACGATAATGGCGTAAAAAAAAGCTTTGAAGCAACTTTAGATGAAAATCTTAATTTTAAAAGCAATGAGCTTGATTTAAAGGGTTTGGATGAAAATAGCATCAAGCTTGATACAGCTCAAATTTCAACAGAACAACAAAAAGCCAATAAAGATATTTTAGAATCCCCTATTTATAATACAGATGGAAGTAAAAGTACTTTAAGGGTTACGCTTGAAAGGGTTTTGCCGCAAGAAGGCGATAATATACAATATAAAGCCATTGCCCAAATTTATGATTCTAATGGCAATGCCGTAGGCAATCCAACTGAAGGAAATATGGTTTTTGATAAAAATGGTGCTTTGCTTCAAAATAATATTACAAGCATTGCAAACCCAAATGGCGGAACAATTAATATTGATTTAGGCTCTCCTTATGATGCTAATAAACCTGGTTCGGGTTATAGTGGGATTTATATTAAAGAAGGCGTTGAAAAAAATGTAGTTACACAGCAAGATGGTGTAGCTGAAGGATTTTTTAAACAATATGATATATCTGATGATGGAAGTATTGTAGCGCAATTTAGCAATGGTAAAAATGCTATAGTTGGAAAGCTTGCTTTATATAATTTTATCAATGAGCAAGGATTGGCTGCTATGGGCGATAATATCTTTGCTGCAACAGCTAATAGTGGTGATGCAAGTTTTATTATGAAAAATGGACAGATTGTTAATACAGCTAAATTTAAAGGTGGTTTTTTAGAGCAATCTAATGTTGATTTAAGTGTAGAGCTTTCAAATCTTATAGTAACTCAAAAAGCCTTTGATGCAAGCTCAAAAAGCATTACCACAAGCGATCAAATGATACAAAAGGCTATTAATATGAAAAGATAATTTTTAGGAATTATCTTTTTCTAGTTTTTCAAAAATAATTTTAATTTCTTCTATATCGCTTTCGCTATAATCATGACTTGATTTAATATAGCTTGCTTGTTGCCCTTTTTCAAGGTATAAAACTTTTTCATAATCTTTTAAATTTATTTGATGCTTTAGTTCAAGCTCGGTGTTTGTTTTAGGATAAAATTTTAAAAAATTATCCTCTCCAATATTTTCGGCTTTTATGTATATTTTTACATTATAAACCATTTCATCTAAAAAATTTAGCTTTGCGTCAATATGATATTTTAATTTTATAAGTTTTTTATACAAGACACTAAGATGATTATATTTTTTTATGATATCACGATAAAGATTTGAAAATTTCATATCTATAGCATTAAGTTTTTCAGTTTTTTGAAGTTTGATAATCTTGATTTGATTTTTGATTAGATAATCATGGTAATTTTGCATTTGACTTATGATATTATCAAGTTTACTCTTTGTTTTAAGGCTTAAATTTGTAAGATTTTCAGTTTCTGAGTTTGATTTATTGTTAATAAAATCTAGTGGAGAAATTACAATATTATTTTTAAATTTTATATTATTTGTTATGATTAGATTTTTTTTGGGATATAAGATATTATCTGCTAATAAATTGCAAATATAAATATTTTCTGCTTCTATTTTTCCACCCATGCAGTTTTCAACAAATACATTTTTGGCTATAACTATCCCGTTTTCTAAATTTTTTATATATACAGTATCAGCTTGCAAAGTTCCTTTGTGTGTTGTAATAAAAATATCTTGTGCAAAAATTTCGCTTTTTGCATGAGTTAGGCCTTTGATGCTGATATTTCTTCCATAAAGTTTTGTCGCTCCAATACTTCCATTTACTTTTATGTCTGAAGCTTGAACATTTACAATGCCTGATTTAACAGCATCATCATTTATATCAAAATTAGTGATTTCTAAGTTTATATTTTCATCAGTATTTGTTTTGATTGAACCGGTTGTTTTAAGTCCTACTTGTGATAATTTTAAATTATTTGTAACACTACATCCTGATCGGTCTTTATTTAAAAATCCATAATTTGCACTAAAATATTTAATTCTATCTTCTAGTTCTTCTGTATAAATGCTTTCATCTTTTATGATAAAAGGATTATCAAAAAAAGCTATTGGGTTTAAATGAAGGATTTCTCCTCTTAAATTTCTACCTTCTTTTCCAAGAATTCTATAAATGTATTCAAAAAGTAGCTCATTTTTTTCAATAGGTTTACAGTAGCTTCCTTCATCATAGCTAATATTTTCGTCAAAACATTCTTCGTTAACATCTCTATGATAAATAATTTCATCGCTTTTATGTTCAATCTTATCTACACCTTTGGCAATTTCAAGCTCTATTTCTTTAATAGATGGATTTTTTTGTATTGATAAGATAAAATCATCAATCTTGTCAAATAAATTTTTATTAAGTCTTAAGATTAAAAATTTTTGCTTGATCATTACTTTATAAATATTTTGTAAAATGTCAAATTTTAAATTTGGATAGTATTTAAAATTATCCAAAAAATTAATATTGACCTTAAGATAAGTTAAACTAGGATTAGATTTAAGCTTAACCACGAAACAGTTTTTTTGTGTTTTTGGATAAATTTCTATAAGAAATTTTTGCACCATGGTATTGTAATTTTTTACAAAAAAATCATCCGCATAAAATAAGTCAAAATCCTTTCTTTCATAAGTTTTTGTTTTTGCTGGTTTTATATTAGAACACAGAAGTTTAAAATCTATAATTCTAAAATCAAGAATTTGATCTGTGCTGGCTTGTTCATATTTTAAACTTTCAAAAGGATTGAAAGTTTCTAAAGTTTTTATTTCATAGCTCATCATTACACTCCTATGTTTTCTAGGATATGATTTAACATTTCATAATTTTGATTTAAATCAAAATGATCTAAATGCACTAAAATTTGTCCACATTTTTCACATTTTAAAGTATTTTCTTTGCTAACAAGTTCTTCGTGTATGGTTTGTGGAACTGCATGAGTACGCAAATAACAGTTGCAAATATAATCATAGGTTTTTTCAGTCTTTAAATCTTGCCTAATTGATTTTAATTTTATGTATTGCTCTAGATTATAATGAATCTCTTGAAGATGTAGAGCTTTTTTTGTGAAGTTAGCTATCCATAAATCTTCAATAGCAAAATGATCTAAAATCCAATCTTTGGTTAATATGGAAAGTTCTTGAGACATTTTTACAATATTATCTGAATGCTCTAAAAGTTCTTTAGTCTTTTTTAATAATATTTGATGAGATTTTCTATGTTCTTCAATCAAAGGAAAATCAATGCTTTCCATAAATTTTTCTTCATCTTTGAAATGAATTTTTACATATTGGAATAACTTTGTAAGAATTTGTTTTAAATCATTTTTGTGTTGCACATCATTATCTTGAATTTTTAAAGCTAAATCGTTTGCAATTTCAGCAATTTCAAAAATTAGTTCGTGTTGTTTATCTAATTGTATGTTTTTAATGCTAAAATCTTTACTCCATTTGATTTCCATGATTTTTCCTTAAAAATTTATATAATATATCTATATAATCGTATTTCCTTGAAAAAAACAATAATTTTGCAAATTAAATTTAAAAATTTATAATAAAATATAGCCAATTTGTTACATATTTATACATTTTTATATTTAGTTTTTATAGCTCAACACTTTTTAAGTATATTATGATATAATTTCTTTGCCTTTTCTTAGACCTGTGCAATGCTATTTTTAAGCACCGCTTCAGGGTGGGAACACAGCAGAGCACTTGATTTTAGTGTGTGCCGCAGTTATCTGGGGAAGGGTTTTATTCATTTAAAATTCTCTATTTATTTTTCAATTAGACTAGCTTCTTTATAACATAAAAAATTATGTATGTTTGTAACAATAAATTAAAAATTTATTTAAAAATTATAATTTTAAGATTTATTAAAATATTAGTTAATTAGAATTTAAGCATTGTAAATTACATTACCAATATCAAAGGATAAACAATGGATAGAAAGAAAATTCCCTTGTTGGTGCTGTGTATTTTAATTGCAGCTGTGTTTTGGCTTATACCTACTCCTGTAGGTTTGGAAGATAATTCTTGGCATTTTCTTGGGCTTTTTATTGCTGTGATTATGGCAGTGATTTTACAAGTAATGCCTTTGGGGGCTGTTTGTATGATAGCTATTGCCATAATAGCTCTTAGCGGCATTACCACTACCCAAAGTTCTGTGCGTGCTACGCATATAAAAACTCTTGAGGGAATTGTTTTAAGAGATAATTCTAATATCTATAAAACAACTATGGATGAGGCAGTTGAAGCCGCTACTTTGCAGGCTTTAATCAATGCTAATATAAGTAGAAATTTAAAAGCAAAAGTTGATGAAAATTTAAAATCAAGCACAGATGTAAATTATCAAATTGAAAATCTAAGTAAAATTTATACCAAAGCTACTTCAAAAACTTCTACGCAACAACTTATTGATGAGACTAAAATTTCAGCTTTAAATACTTTAGCACTTGATTTTTTATCTCAAAAGAGTATAGATGAAAAGGTAAATACTGCTATATCAAATTTAAAATCTAAAACGGGTATAAAAGACGCTTTAAGTGGTTTTTCAAATTCTCTTATTTGGCTTATAGTTATTTCTATTATCGTGGCTCGTGGAGTTATTAAAACAGGACTTGGAGAGCGTTTAGCTTATCATTTTATCAGTATTTTTGGTAAAAAAACCTTAGGTATTGCTTATTCTATAGCTTTTTGTGAAACCATTTTAGCTCCAGTTACTCCTTCAAATACTGCAAGAGCAGGGGCTATCATAAATCCTATAGTTCAAGCTATTGCAAGAAGTTTTAAATCCACTCCTGAAGATGGAACGCAAAATAAAATAGGCACTTATCTTTCTTTGGTAAATTATCAAGCTAATCCTATTTCATCAGCTATGTTTATCACAGCTACAGCTCCAAATCCTTTGGTGGTTGATCTTATAGCACAAGCTACAAATTTAGAAGTGCATTTAACTTGGGGGCAATGGGCTTTAGGGATGTTTTTACCTGGTATAGTTGCTATGCTTTTGATGCCTTTGGTGCTTTATTTTCTCTCTCCACCAGAAATTAAATCCACGCCTAATGCTTCCACTTTTGCTAAAGATAAATTGAAAGAACTTGGAAAAATGAAAAATAGTGAAAAAATAATGCTCAGTGTTTTTGTCTTGCTTTTACTTTTATGGGCTGGAGCTTTGGGCTTGTTTTTTGGAATTTCTCTTGATGCGACTAGCGTGGCTTTGCTTGGGTTGTCTTTGGTGTTGATTAGTGGAGTTTTAACTTTTGGGGAAGTTTTGGCTGAAAAAGCTGCTTGGAATACTTTAGTATGGTTTTCGGCTCTTGTAATGATGGCAACTTTACTTGGCAAACTTGGTGTTACTCAGTTTTTAGCTGAAGTTTTAGGTGAATTTGCTTCTGCTATGGGATTTGGGGAAATTTCTATTATGATATTTTTAAGCCTTGCTTTTTTATATACGCACTATTTCTTTGCTTCCACTACAGCTCATATATCAGCAATGTTTTTTGTTTTTTATAGTGCAGGACTTGCCTTAGGAGCACCACCACTTCTTTATGCTTTTATTATGATAGCTTCAGGTAATGTTATGATGGCATTAACTCACTATGCAACAGGAACAGCTCCTGTTATTTTTGGAACAAGCTATGTAACTCTTAAAAAATGGTGGAGTATAGGTTTTGTGATTTCCATAGTTGATATAGTAGTGATGATAGCTGTTGGGCTTGTTTGGTGGAAAATTTTAGGATTTTATTAATAATTTCTAGGAATTAATTCCTAGAAATTATTCTATAAAACCGCTTGCTATGACTTTATCATGATCATAAAAGACTGCCATTTGTCCGCTAGCAAGTCCATAAACAGGATCTTTTAGAGTGATTTTTGCACTTTTATCTTCATAAATTTCTACCTTACAAGGTGTAGATTTTGAACGATAGCGGATTTTTACTTCGCAATCAAGCTCTTTAGCATCTATAAAAAGATTGATATTTTTTAGCTTAAATTCACTGATTTTAAGTTCTTCTTTGGTTCCTACGATGATTTGATTTTGCTTAGGATTGATTTTTAAAACAAAATGTGGTTCATGTGCCCCACGCACTTCAAAGCCTCTTCTTTTGCCTATAGTATAGTGCATATAGCCCTCATGTTTGCCTACTACTTTTCCGCTACTATCTAATACTTCTCCAGGAATTTTTGTATCCATAAACTGATCTAAAACTTGCACATAAGTATCTTCAACAAAGCAAATTTCAGAACTTTCCTTTTGAGTGGCAAAAGATTTTAAAACCTCTATAGTGGAAGCAAATTTTTTCACATCTTCTTTTTTCATTTCGCCTAGTGGAAAAATAAGATATTTTAAAGCTTCTTTATCTGCACTAGCCAAAAAATAGCTTTGATCCTTGCTTTCATCTACTGCGGTTTTTATTAAGTTGTTTTCAAGTCTTGCATAATGCCCTGTGGCAAGTTTTTCACAACCTAAACTTTTAGCAAATTCCAAAAGTTTTCCAAGTTTGATAAAACGGTTGCATAAAGCGCAAGGATTTGGTGTTTTACCCTCTTTATAAGTATCCACAAAAGGCATATAAACTTTGTTTTTAAAATCTTCTTGTAAGTCTAAAATATGATAAGGAATTTGTAAAAAATTTGCAACTTTTTCTACTTTTTTGATATTTTCTTCGTGGTAATTTGGTTTGCCATGAAGCTTCATATAACAACCTATAACTTCATGACCTAAATTTTTAAGTTTATAAGCAGTGACTGTACTATCAACTCCACCGCTCATAGCGACTAGAATTTTCATTAAATTTCCTTTAAAGTATTAATTATAAAATCCAAGTCGTCAGTGATCTTATACTTTAACTCATCTCCTTTAGAAATCACTTCAAGTTTGAGTAAAGAATTTCTGACGAACTCATCAAAACCTCGCCAAAATTCACTCCCAAACAAAATAATAGGAACATCTTTTTTAAATTCTAATTGTTTTAATGTAAGAATTTCACACAATTCATCAAGTGTTCCAAAGCCGCCTGGGAAGATCACAAAAGCTAGACTCTTTTCAATAAGAGCCATTTTGCGTATGGCTAAGCTCTCAAAAGTAATATTATATTCTACAAAATCATTAAGTTTTTGCTCGTGAGGTAAAAATATATTAAACCCTACAGAACTTATTGAATTTGTATTATTTTTTTGTGAAAAAGCACCTTCGTTGGCTGCGCGCATAATGCCTCCACCACCACCACTTATCACACAAAAACCATTTTGAGCACATTTTTGTGCCAAAATTTTAGCCTGCTGATAATAAAAATTATCTTCTTTAAGTCTTGCTGAACCAAAAAAAGTAACAGCCTTTTCTAGCTCGGGTATATTTTTAAATTTTTCAACATCTTTTATGATTTTTGTATCCATCAAATACCTTTTTGGCAAAACTATAAAAAATGATTATAGCTAATTTTTTTAAATTTATAGAGTAATTTTATCTTAATTGCTCTAATCTTTCTTTTTTAGATCCGATTTCTGTAATTTGAACACCAAAATTACCATCGACAATTACTACTTCGCCATAAGCAATTCTTTTATCTCCGATTAAAATTTCAAGCGGATCGTTTGCAAGTTGATTAAGCTCCACAACTGAACCTATATCCATAGTTAAAACATCTTTTAAAAGCATTTTTTTATTGCCTATACGCACACGCACAGGCAAACGAACATCCATGATAAGATTGATATTTTTAAGTTCTTCGCTAAGCATTATTGCTTTTTCTTCAGCGTTGTGATTAGAATCAGTGCTTGTATTTCCTGTTTCAGCAGGTTTTCCGCTTAGGATGTTGTGAAGTGTTTGATCCATGGCTAAAGAAACTTGTTCTTCTAAATCACCTATTTTTACATCATATAAAAATAATTTTTTAAAATCTTTAAAATCTACGCTTTCAGGCACAAATTCACAAGATTCTATACTAAAATCCATTTTTGGAATGTCTTTTTGAGCTCCTAAAGTTGTAGAAAACGCTGAAACGATATTTTGGATGGCTTCTTTAGCTGCATCCATTTCATCAGGACCTAGTTTATCGTTTTTGGTGATCTCTTCTTCGCCCATCATCCATTCACCAATAGCACTCATTAAAACAGCACCGGCTAAAATTCCTATTTTTCCACCATTTGCTATATCAAATATAGCATACACTAAAGGTGCTTTTAAAGTATCACTTGCATTGACATCAAATTCTTTATATTCGCTAAATTCAGCACTTTTTCCTGTTAAACCTTCAATGGTGCTGATGCATTCATTTGTAAACATTTTTAAAAAATCATTGATCATATTTCTTCATCCTCCTCTTCAGGCTCATCATAAACACTAGCTTTAGCTTTACGTTCTTCTTCGTATTTTTCCAAAATTTCTTTGATTTCATCTTTATCTGTGCGTATGAGTTCTAAAATTTTAATAGATTTTCTAAAACGATGCAATCCAATTTGTGCTAAGAAAACATCTTTTTTATCGATGCTTACTATAGCTTTATCATCTGCTTCTCTATCAAGTCTTAAGATATCACCTTGTTTAAGTTCTAAAAATTCATGAACATTAATTAGGGTTTTTCCTAAAATTGCCTCATATACCACTTCAGCACGACCGATTAAAGTTTTAAGTTCTTTGTTGCGTGATTTTTTGGCTGAGGTTTCACCCATCATAATGTCGCGGTTTGCCAAACGGCTTAATATGCTTTCTAAATGCACTACAGGATAGCAGATATTTACCATACCGCTTGAATTTCCTATGATGATTTCCATTACTACCATGATAACAATCTCATTTTGAGATACGATTTGCACAACATTTGGACTTGATTCTTTAGCTTCTATACTAGGATAAATTTCAGTTACGGTAGCCCAGCTTTCTTTAAGTCTTTGCATAATGATACGCAAAATAGAATCAAGCAAATTAAGCTCAATATCCGTAAGCTCACGCGAAGCTTCATAGCTATCGCCTTGACCACCTAAAAGCCTGTCTATCATAGGAAAAGCTATGCTTGGATTGATTTCTAAAACACAGTTTCCATCTAAAGGTTTGATAGAAAAAACGTTAAAACTTGTTGGGCTTGGCAAAGACATTAAAAACTCTCCATAAGTCATCTGATCGACTGAATGAAGTTTAGTTTCAACAATACTTCTCATCATTGATGAAATTTGAGAGGCTAAATTTCTTGCCAATTTATCATGTATGCCTTTAATCGTCCTAAGTTGTTCTTTTGAAACTCTGTTTGGACGCTTAAAATCGTATACAACGATATTTCTTTCATCTTTTTCATCTTTTGAATTTGAGGCTATGGGTGTGTCGGTGTTATCATCGACAACTTCAAGTAGAGCATCAATTTCTTCTTGGGAAAGTATCTCAGCCATTACACTAGCCTTTCTCTAAGTTTTTTAAGAAGTTTTTTGTGAATTTGTGAAATTCTGCTTTCACTGATTTGTAAAATTTCACTGATTTCTTTTAGGCTTAATTCTTCATAATAATAAAGCTGAATAATTAACTGATCGCGCTCTTTAAGATCATCTAGCACTTCGTGAATTTTTTCTAAAAGTTCTTCTTTTTCAATTTTTTCTAAAGTATTGTCTTCGTTATAAAGTTCGATTTGCTCATCGATGGGCAGGGTATAGCTAATAGCATGAGCTGTTCTTACCTCTTTGATTTTTTCTACATCTAAATCAAGTTTTTTGGCTAGATACTCATCATCAGGTTCGCATTCATTCTCAAGGAAATATTCATCCATGATTGCATCAATATCTTTAATAATTTTGCGATTATTGCGACTCATTACATCAAGACTTCTAAGATAATCAAGCATAGAGCCGTTAACTCTTTTTCTTGCAAAACCCCAGAAGTTATCATTTTGTTCTTTATCGTAACGGCGTGAAAGCTTTATCATTTCTTCAACGCCTATGCTAATAAGATCATTAACATCTATACTTGAAGGCAAGCGTTCTTTTAGTCTAAAAGCCATAGCGCGCAGAGCTGGCATGTAAGAAAGCACAAGCTCATCTTGCTCTTTCTTTAGCATTTGTGCATAAGCTTTAGGCGGCTCTTTTAGCATTTCTTCGTCTTTCTTTGGATTCATTTTTCTTTAGCTCTTCTCTTTCTTCATTGAGCTTTTCTAAAATTATATCCATTTTCTTTTCACGAATAACTAAATCGTTGATAATATTATTGCTAGTTTTTTCATAATCGTGTTTATTAAAGATTCTGCCACTAATTTTCTTTACATCTATAAAATTCATAATAGCAATATGAACAAAAACATAAAACATAAAAGTAATAAAACAAGTAAAAATCAGTATATCAAAGGCTTCATCTATACTAATAATGCTAAATGCAAGTCCTATAAAAAATCCACAAACAGTGAAAAATGCTACGTAATTTTCTGGCCTCATAATCTCTTCTCTTTATTGCTAAAATCTTTCAATAATTTTTCTAAAAAAACTTGAAAAACTACGATTTGAAACATTATCAAGCACTTTCCGTTCCAATCTATATAAAAGCTTGGAGGCTAGGGCTTTAAGCTCATCACTTGAGGCTGTGTTTTCATCGCTAAATAAAGTTCTTTTTTTAATACTACCACTTACATCTTTAGAAGCGCTTAAATGACCTAAGAATTCTAAATTTAAAGGATTTTTAATGTTTGCATCTGCAACTTTTTTAATATTTTCAAAAACTTTTAAAGCTTCATTTTCATTTTTTACAACATTAAAGAGCATTAGTAAATTTTCTTTTGTCTTAGAAGTTGTTTTTATGGTTGCATACGCATCGGTAATTGCTGCAGGATCAGGAACAGTTACTACTATAACTTCATCAGCCATTTCTAAAAAATTTAAAATATTTCCACCAATACCCGCACCTGTGTCGATAATAAGAAAATCAAGCTCATCTAAAATACTTGCTTGATTTAAAAATCTCTCGTAAATATTTTTATCATTATATTTTAAAATCTCATCTCCACTTTCGCCTGGGATGAGCCATAAATTTGGCTTAACTTCTATTAAAATATCTTCCAAGGAGCATTCTCCACGTAAAACATGCAAGAGATTTTTTTGTATGCGTACATTTAAAATGACATCCAAATTTGCCAAGCCAATATCAGCATCAAAAAGCCCAACTTTATAGCCATTATTTGCTAAAACATTGGCTAGATTTGCACTAATCGTACTTTTTCCAACGCCACCTTTTCCACTTGTAATAGCTATAAAATGAGTGTTTTGGGATTTTTTGGTTCCATTTTGACTCATGAGATTGCGAAGTTTATTTGCTTGGTTATTCATTATTTTTTCCTTTATTAAACCCTTCTAAAATACAATGAACTAGAAAATCACTATTGGCTACTTCTAAATCATCTGGCACTTCTTGTCCTGTAGAGAAAAAGCTTAGAGGAATATTCGTTTCATAAATAAGAGAGAAGATATTTCCAAAAACCTTTGTTTCATCAAATTTAGTAATAATCAAAGTATCAATATTTAAGAATGAAAAATTTTTATAAATTTCCATTAAATCTTCATGTTTGGTGTTTGCAGAAACCACTAAATTTACATCAATTTCTGCATTTGAGTGCATTAAAAATTCTTTAGTTTTAGCAAGTTTGCTTTGATCGTATTGTGAATTTCCTATAGTATCAACTAAAATTACTTCGCAATTATTTAAGCTTTTTATCGCTTCATCTAAATCCTTTGGTTCTATGCTATCAATAATAGGAAGTTTCATCATTTTTGCATACTGAAAAAGTTGCTCAACCGCACCGATTCTATAGGTATCAAGCGTAATAATACCTGTTTTATAACGCTTATCTCCATAAGCATAGCGAAAAGCTAACTTAGCTAATGTTGTTGTTTTTCCGACTCCTGTTGGGCCTACTAGCATCATGATTTTTTGTTTTTTTATATCGCTTTCAACGCGACAAGGCAAGATATTTCTTAAAAGTGAGTGAAAATATCTTTGAACCGCATCTTTGTTGGTTTTCATAGCAGCTGGCATATTTTCTATAGTTGCTTTCATAATCGCTTCTAGATGATTTTCAAGCATTCCACTTTCTTTGGCTTGTTTATAAATACTTGCAAATTCAGGAGGTATCATAAGATTTTTTCTAGCTTCAGCTTTATCGTCCCACATCATATCTGCAAGAAGATCTATTTTATCGTTAAGCTTGTTGATTTGTTTTTCAAATTGCTTTTCAAAATTTTCTATTTTTTTATTATAATTTGGATTAGGGGTGTAATTTTCTAAAGGTGTGTTTGTGACTTTAGAAATTTCATTGCTAACTTCACTTAGTTTTTCTTTAAAATCATCAAAGCCTAGAGTCTTATTTTGATGAGGGTTGATTTTGTTTTGTGGAAAATCTTGATGGGTTTTTTTAGTTAAGCCATTGTTTTTTACAGTGTTTAAATGTGTATTTAAGCGAGTGTTTGAGAAATCCAAGACTACATCTTCATCTTCTTGAGGGATTTGAGATCTAATTTTTTCTTCTGCAAGAGAGGTAGAAGATGGTTTTGGCGAGCTTTTTTTTGCAGGTAAAGATTTTCCTTGTTTTTTTAAGTGTTCTTCATAGTCGCTTTCTTCTATGGCTACCATAACCTCATAAAGCGCACTGCGATTTAAGGTTTTAGGACGAATTTGTTTATTTGTTATAATTAAAGCTTTATCTCCGTAATCTTCTTTTACTTTGGGTATAATTTGTTCTGTATCTTCAACAGTAAAAGTATGTATAAGTTGTCCCATTTATATTCCTTATATCATGCCTAAAGGCAAAATTACACTCACTCTTTCTTTAGCCCCTTTATGAGGCACCTCACACCACTTATCACGCTTGACTTTTTGTGAAAAGTATAAAAGATCTAAATCAAGCGTTCTAGGAGCGTTTTTGAAAGTTCTCTTGCGTTTAAATTTTACTTCATAATAAAGTAAAACTTTCAAAAGTGCTCGTGCATGCAAATTAGTTTGTATCAACATAACAGCATTGGTAAAATCTTTTTGCTCTTTAAAACCAAAGGCTTCATTTATCAACATAGGAGATGTGGATAAAATTTTAAATCTTTTATCATCCATCATTACTCGAAAAAGCATATCAAATCTTTTTTTTTCGGGCTCTATATTGCTTCCTAAGCCTATAAGAGCTAAATATTTAAAAGATCGTATATTTTGACTAAAAAAAGGAAAAAAACGACTTTTTTCAAAGTGTTTTACTCCTTGAATTTTTAGCATTATTATTTATTCGTTTGTTGTGCTTGTTGCATCGCGCGCAAATTTTTTATTTGTTCGCAAATTTGAATTATACCCATTAAAGCCAAGTGATAGCCAAAAGGACCAAAACCAACAATAGTTCCAGAACATACAGGTGCTATAAGACTTTTTTGACGAAATTCTTCTCTGCGATAAACATTGCTAATATGTACTTCAATTGTAGGTAAAGCTACTGCTGCAATAGCATCGCGAATAGCTACTGAAGTATGAGTATAGCCTGCTGCATTGATAATAATTCCATCAACTGTTCCAAGGCATTCTTGAATTTTATCTACGATTTCACCTTCAAAATTACTTTGGAAAAAGTCAAGTTCTACATTGTTTTGCGATGCTGCAAGTTTCATTTGCTCATGAATTTCTTCCATTTTCATAGCACCATAAATTCCCACTTCTCTTACGCCAAGCATATTAACATTTGGGCCTTGGATAATCATTATTTTCATGGATTTAACCTTAAAAATTTATTTTTTAACCTTTTATTATAACATTTTAAAAATAAATTTTTGCTACAATGTAATTTTTGAAAGGAAAATCGTGTTTATAGCTGCTGCAAGATATCTTTTTTTATGCGATGAAGATTTTACAATACTAGAAAATCAAGCCTTTGTTTTTGAAGATAAAATTTTAGAATTGGGCGAATTGGATAATTTAAGAAAAAAATATCCCAAGGCTAAAATCATTAAAACACCTAAAAATTCGGTTATTTTACCTGCTTTTATAAATCCTCACACACACTTAGAATTTAGTGCAAATTCAACAACTTTACATTTTGGAGAATTTTTAATTTGGCTTAAAAGTGTTATAAATTCTCGTTCCATGTTAAATGCACAGGCCAAAGAAGAATTAATACTTCAAAGTATTAAAAAAATGCAAAAAAGCGGTATAGGTACTATAGGTGAAATTTCAAGTTTTGGGAGTGATTTAGATCCCTGTTTAAAGGCTAGTCAAAAGGGTATGCGTATAGTATTTTTTAATGAAATTTTGGGTACAAATGAAAATCAAGTTGAAGATAAAAAACAAGAATTTTTAAAAAGATTTGAAAATTCTTCGAAATTTAAAAATGATTTTTTTATCCCAGCAATTTCGATTCATTCTCCTTATTCAACTCATCCTAGTTTGGCTTATTTTGCTCTTGATTTAGCTAAAAAGCAAAATTTACTAGTTAGTACGCATTTTTTAGAAAGTAAGGCTGAAAATATCTGGCTTAGAGAGTTTAAAGGGGGTTTTAAAAAATGGCTTGAAAATTTCACACTTCATCCTAAGCCTCTTTATACACCAAAGGATTTTGCTAAACTCTTTAAAGGAGCAAGGACTCTTTTTACGCATTGTGTTTATCTAAAAGAATATGAATGGTTAGATAAAAATTTACATTCTATTACACACTGTGCATTTTCAAATCGCCTTTTAAGTCAAAAAAGCTTAGATTTAAAAACGGCTTTAAAAAGTGGATTAAACATTCATTTAGGAACCGATGGACTTAGCTCAAATATTTCATTGTCCTTACTTGATGAAATGCGCGCGAATTTGCTTATACATAAGAATTTTGATTTATTGGAGTTAGCTTCTAAGCTTTTGCAAATGGCAACGCTTTATCCTGCAAGGGCTTTAAATTTAAATTTAGGAGAGCTTAAAAAAGGTAAAATTGCTGATTTTAGCGTATTTGAGCTAGGAGAATGTGATAAAAAGCAAGCTCCTTTGCAGTTTATTTTAAATGCTAAGGAAGTGGATAAATTATTTATAAAAGGAAAAGAATGCAAATTTTAAAATCATTTTTTAAGGCTTTAGGATGCGGTATAAAATTTATCAATACTTATTTTAAAACCTTTGTTTTATTGTTGATTGTTATATGGATTTTAATGCCTAGTGCAAATTCAAGCTCCAATCTTGCAAATTTAGAACGCATTGATTTAAAGGGTGAAATTTTTGACAGCTCTGCGGTTTTGGAAAAAATTATCAATGCTAAAAATGATAGCAATATTAAAGGAGTGCTTTTTGTTATAGACTCTCCTGGTGGAGCTTTTGCTCCTAGTATGGAACTAGCTCTAGCTATAAAGGATTTAAAAATTAAAAAGCCTGTGCTTGTCTATGCAAGCGGAACTATGGCAAGTGGAAGTTATTTAGCAGGAGTTGGAGCAAATAAAATTTTAGCCAATCCAGCAAGTTTTATAGGCTCTATCGGTGTGATTATGCAAGGAGCTGATTTAAGCGGATTGGCTAATAAACTCGGTATTAAAGAACAAACTATTCAAGCGGGTGAATTTAAAAGTGCTGGAACTTTTGCAAGAGCTTGGAATGAGAATGAAAGAAATTTTTTACAGGGTTTAATTGATCAAAGTTATGATCTTTTTACAGGTTTTGTTGCCAAGGAAAGAGCATTAGATCTTAATAAAAAAGATCAATGGGCAAATGCAAGAGTATTTTTAGCTGCCAAAGCTAAGGAGCTTGGTCTTATAGATGAGCTTAGTAATTATGAAAATGCTAAAAAGGAGCTTGAAAAACTTGCTAATGTTTCAAATCCTGCTTGGAAAGAAGAAGATAAGATTGATAAATTTCTTAATCGCCTAGAAGGACAAACATCAAGCTTGATAAGTAAAAGCTTAATCGAAATCGCTTATAAGACTAATAGCAGTTTTATAAACGCTAGATAAAATATATAAATATTTTTATTTAATTTTTGTAATATTTTTATGCAATAATTATTTATATCTTAGATAAGGAGTAAAATAATGAAAAAAAATATTGTTTTTTTCGAAGTTAAAGGTGGGAGTGATAAAGGTGAAGATGGCTATAGAAAAGATACCATGCCTATGGTAAATGCCTTAAAAGCTAAGGGTTGGAATGCTGAGGTGATTTTTTTTGAAGTGGGTAAAAAAGATGAAATTTACAAATATGTGAAAGAAAATTTTGATGGTTATGTTTCTCGCATCAATCCTGGCAATCTTAAAGAAGAAAATGAGTATTTTGATATGTTAAGAAAACTTTGTACCGATAAGCTTGTAGGCATGCCTCATCCTGATGCTATGATAGGTTATGGCGCTAAAGATGCACTTACAAAATTAGCAGATACTGATCTTGTTCCAAGCGATACTTATGCTTACTATGATATTAAGACTTTTAAAGAAAATTTTCCAAAAAGTTTGGCTAAAGGTGAAAGGGTTTTAAAACAAAATCGTGGCTCTACAGGAGAGGGAATTTGGCGTGTGAGTGTAGAGGATAATGTTAGTGGAGATAGTTTGCCTTTAAACACAAAAATCAAATGCACAGAAGCTAAGGATAATCATGTAGAACATAGAGAGCTTGGGGAATTTATGGATTTTTGTGAGCAATATATCATAGGTGATAATGGTATGCTTGTGGATATGACTTTTTTACCGCGCATTAAAGAAGGTGAAATCAGACTTTTAATGCTTTATAACACCCCTGTAAATGTAGTGCATAAAAAACCAGCCGAAGATGCTGATGCTTTTTCTGCTACGCTTTTTAGTGGGGCAAAATATCGCTATGATAAGCCAGAAGATTGGAAAACTTTGGTGGATATGTTTTTAGGCGAGCTTCCTAAGGTAAGGGAAAAATTAGGCAATTACGACTTACCATTGATTTGGACGGCTGATTTTATTTTAGATACTGATGAAAAGGGCAATGATAAATATGTTTTAGGTGAGATTAATTGTTCTTGTGTAGGTTTTACTTCTCATTTAGAACTTGCTGATGAAGTAGCTTCAAATATTATTAATATTGTAAGTAAAACTAAGGCTTAGTCTTTAAGTTTAATGTCCATTTTATTATTGCAAAATGGACATTCTTTTTCTATTGTTTTTAAGTTTGAGCTATATTCTATCGGGAAAAAATTTTCACAAAATGAGCATTTTGTATCTTTGGTTAGTATAGGATAGGAATAGTTAAATTTATCCAAAATAAAATATTTTATTTTTTTATCCATTAAATTTCCTTCTTTGTCTAACTTATACTTTATTTATTATTTTAACGCATAAATAGTTAATTAGAAATTTTCTGAATATTTTTTATAAAACTGTATGGCTTCTTTGCATTTTTTACATTTGAATTTTACGCCCTTAAGTTGAATTTTTTGATGAATTCCAAAAGGCACATCATGCATTTGTCCCACACACTCACATGTATAAAGATAAACTGCATTTTCATCATCTTTTTCTTCTTTAACTTCTTCAAAGCTTACTTCCCCATCATCTTCAGAAGCTAAAGAAGATCTTCTGTATTGTTCAACCTTCATATCTTCATAGAGTATATGTTCTAAAAGCCATTTTTTAGAAACTGTGTAAAGCTTCTCTTTTAAATCATTAGTGGACTTTATATTTTTAATAAGATCTATCATGGATTGAATGATTTCTTTATGAATTCTTTTATGTTCTTCTAAGTCAGGATATCCTATAAGTTTCATGTATTTTTCTTCATCATTAAAATGATCTTTCATGTAGTTAAAAAATTCAGCCAATAAAGCTTTTACATCATCCTTGTAAACAGGTTTATCAAACATAAACTCTACTTTACCTGCAAGTTCAAAAAGTTTTTTGTGCTGTTCATCTATTTTTGCATTATGAACGCTATAGTTATCATCCCATTTTGGAAACATTTTTAATCCTTTAACTCACTTTTAACGTAGAATAAATTTTTTTGACATTTTTTACATCTTAATTGTTTTTTATGACAAAGAATGTCAAGATGTTCTGTATATGAAAGTATGTGATTTGTTCTACAAGGGCAAGAATAGATAAATTCATATTCTTTATGTTTTACCTGTTTGGCGGTAGGAGTTGTTGGAGTGTTTTCGTATAATATTTCTTCATTGATTTTTTCAAGCTCTTCTTCTTGTTTGCTTAAAATTTGATCCGAAAGCCAATTTCCTATCATAACATCATGATGTAATATATGTTCTAAAAGCCACTCTGACATTATAGTATAAAGTTTTTCTTTTAAATCATTAGTGGTTTTTATGTTTTGTATAAGATAAGACATATCATGAATGATATTTTTATGCATGATTTTGTGTTCATTTAAATAAGGATAATGAATTTCTTGCATATAATCTTCTTCATTACTAAAATGTTCTTTCATATAGTTAAAAAGTTCTGTTAAAATTTCTTTTAACTCATCTCTTTGAACAAATTTATAAACCGCATTTTCTATTTTTGCTGCAAGTTCAAAAAGTTTTTGATGTTGAGCATCTATTTTCTCATCATTGATACTATATTTTTCATCCCAAACAGGAATTAATTTATCCAAGATCTTTACTTCCAAAACAAAAGTTTAATATATATTATTAATGATATATTACACATTTTAAATTTAAAATAAAATAAAAACTTAATATTTTTAAATAAGATATAAATAGTATTAAATATAAAAAGTTTCTATTTTTTATATATTAATGGCTTTTTTAATTAATAAAATTTAGTTGAAATATTTTTTAAAACCCCTCCGAATAAACCTTATAAAATTCTAAAGCTTCTCTACATTTTTTACATTTGAATTTCTTACCTTGTAATTTGATTTTTTCATGAATTCCAAAAGGCACATCATGGATAGCACCTGAGCACTTGCAAATATAAAGATAAACAGCATTTTCAAGTTCTTCATCGCCTTCTTCTTCAAAGCTTACCTCTTTATCATCTTCAGAAGCTAAAGAAGATCTTCTATATTGTTCAACTTTCATATCTTCATAAAGTATATGTTCTAAAAGCCATTTTTTAACAGCTAAATAAAGTTTTTCTTTTAAATCATTAGCGGATTTAATATTTTTAATCAGTTCTATCATGGATTGGATAATATGTTTATGAATTTTTTTATGTGTTTCAATATCTGGATATTTAATCAGTTCCATGTATCGCTCTTCTTGATAAAAATGATCTTTCATATAATTAAAAAATTCAGCAAGTAAATTTTTAATCTCATCCTTATAAACGGGTTTATCAATCAAATATTCTACCTTACCCGCAAGTTCAAAAAGCTTTTGGTGTTGAATGTCAATCATTGTATCATGAATACTGTATTTTTCATTCCAAGTTGGAATTAATTTATCCAAAAGCACCTTCTTTAATTTTTGTATTTAAAATTAATTTAATATATTTGAGTGAAATATTACATTATATTTTATTAAAATATTATTAATTAGAAATTATTTATTTTATTTATATTTGTATAGTATAAAAAATATATATAATTAATATTAAAAATTAAGACTTACTGATTCTAAACTAGAATCAGTAAATAATAATATGTGCAATTTGTGGCCCATGAACACCAAAAACAGTGATAAGTTCTATATCTGCTGTTCTTGAAGGCCCTGCTATAAATAAGATATTAGTAGGTAAAATTTCATTTTCTTTTTTTACTAAATTTAAAGCTTCGCTAAGACTTTTAACAACATTTTCTTTTTTAAGTAATACTATGCAAAGTTTAGGTGCAAGGCTTAGCATTCTAGGTTGGGTTTTACTTGAAGGTATAAGTGCAACTCCGTGAGAGCTTACTCCTGCTCTTGCATGAATAATGGAAAAATCACTATGAAAAACTTCAGATCTTAGATTTTCGATTTCTTTATCAAAGCAAATCTTCTTTTCTGCCTTGATTTGTTCTAAATCTAAATTTAAATCCGCCCCATAAATCATACTTTTAAAGCCATATTTTGCGACAATTTCATTGATTTTTTCTTCTAAGGTATCTTTAGTGGCATTTTCAACGATGTATTTGTTATCGCTCATTTTTTGCTTCATTTCTGCAAGCATATCTTGGGTGGTTTGGATATGTTCTACAGGATCTATACTCTCAATACGCGTAAAGTCTGTTTCTTTGTAAGCTTTTTTAAGATGTTCTAAAATACTTGCTTTACTTTTGCTTGAAATTTCATCGATTTTACTCATAGCTTACTCCTTCTAGTTTTTGCACTTCTTTATAAAGATCCATTTTAATTTGAGGTAATTCTTTAAAAGCGTACCATTTTTTAATCACAGGCAAAACGCTTGCGAAATTTTGCACTGCCCAGTTGAAATAATGTGCTTTTGAAAGTGAAAAACGCCATTTATCGCCATTGGTTGCGATATTTTTAAATTGTTTAAAAGCAAAGGCTTCTAGGGCATTGTAATGAACTTTGTTTGCTCCTAAAGGTGGATTTTTACCTTGTCCTATTTTATCGCATCTTAATTTGCGAATAAGATCAGCCAAAGGAATTTGCACTGGACAAACTTCAGAACAACGCCCACAAAGTGAACAGAAATTCAAAATATCTCCTGTATGATCTATACCAAAAATATTAGGACTGATTACTTCTCCTATAGGTCCTGGATAAGTGGTTTGATAGGCATGTCCGCCGATTTGATCATAAACAGGGCAAAAATTCATACAAGCCCCACATCGAATACAACGCAAAGCCTCATAATAATCCTCATGAGCTAACATTTTAGAGCGATTGTGATCAAATAAAATCACATGCACTTCTTTAGGACCATCTAAATCCCCATTTTTTCTAGGGCCTGTAATGATATTGTTATAAGTTGGTATAAATTGTCCTGTGGCTGAAGGAGTGAGTAAAGAAACCATAGTAGCCGCATCTTCAAAGCTTTCCATGACTTTTTCTATGCCACAAAGTGCGATATGAATATCAGGTGCTGTAGTGCACATTCTACCGTTTCCTTCATTTTCTATAAGCCAAAAAGCTCCTTCTCTTGACATGGCAAAATTGACTCCACTAAGTCCAAGTTTTAAGCCTTCAAAATCTTTTCTTAAATGTTCTCTAGCTACCGCATTTAAACTTTCAGGTTCATCGTTTTCTAAATTTGCTCCTAATTTTTCTTTGAAAATTTCTCCGATTTCATGGCGGTTTCTATGTATAGCAGGTACAACTATATGTAAAGGAGGCTCTTCATTAAGCTGTAAAATAAGCTCTCCAAGATCGGTTTCTATGGCTTTTAAACCTTTTTTTTCTAGGTAGTGATTTAGGCCTATTTCTTCACTTGCCATAGATTTACCTTTTAAAAGCTTGGTAATATTTTTTTCTTTCATGATTTCATAGACGATTTCACAGGCATCTTCATCACTACTTGCCCAATGCACTTTAATGCCATTTTTTGTAGCATTTTTTTCAAATTCTAAAAGCCTTTCTTCTAAACTCATTAAGGCATTGTTTTTAGCTTGTTTAGCTTTAGCTCTTAAACCTTGCCAATCTTTAAATCTAGCATCGATAACATTGAGTCTATTTTTTTGTAAAGTATGCATGGCAGTCATTAAATTTTCTTGCATTTGTTTGTCATTGAGTTTAATTTGAACGATTTGTTCGTGAGGAATTTTTTGACTCATAGTCTTTCTCCTTCTAAGCGTTTAAGTAAAAAGTCATATAAATGTATGCCTTTTATATCTAAACCCATTCTTTTCATTGTACCATCTATATTTAAAAGACAACCTCCATCGCCACTGATGAGATATTTTGCACCACTATTTTGTATATCTTTGATTTTACTTCTTACCATAGCGTTTGAAATTTCAGACTCTTTTACTGAAAAGGTTCCACCAAAACCACAACATTCTTCTTCGTATTGAAGTTCTACTAATTCCACATTTTTTAGTTTTTTGATAAGATTCTTGCTTGCTTGTATACTTTTTTGCACTCTTAAAGCATGGCAATTAGAATGCCAAGTTACTTTTATAGGTGCACCTTTATCTTCATAATCTACTTTTAAAACTTCATCAAGGTATTGTGAAAGTTCTATAACTCTAGAGCTAAAATCTTTGACTTTAGAAAATTCGGGTCTGTTTTTAAAAAGTTCTTTATAGTCATGACTCATCATACCCGCACAAGAACCACTTGGCACAACGATGGGATAATCTTTATCAAATAAATCTACATTATATAAAGCAATCTCACGACTTTCATCGAAATAACCTGAGTTAAAAGAAGGTTGAGCACAACAGGTTTGATTTTTTTTGAAAATCACTTCAATACCTTCACGCCTTAAAAGTTTTATTGCATTTAAAACGCTTTGTTGCATAGCAGCGGTTCCTAAGCATGTGGCGTAAAAATACACCTTTTTCATCATCTCTCCTTTTGGGATAATTTAGGATAAATATTCTAATCCTGTAAAAATAAAAGCAAAGTAAAATTTCCAACAAATATTCTAAAAACGAATATTTGTTGAAATAAAACTTAAATTTTTAATTATTTCACTATAACTTCAGGGATGATTCCTTGTAAGAAAAAAGCTATAATGCAAGTCCAAATTCCTATTAAAACAATAAAAGCTACAGAATATTTTAATGTGAATTTGAAAAGATCAGATTCTTTTCCTACAAGTCCAACCGCCGCGCAAGCTATAGCAATGCTTTGTGGACTGATCATCTTTCCAACGACTCCACCTACTGAATTAGCCGCTAAAAATAAAGCTTCACTAATACCTAGTTTTTGAGCACTTACTTGCTGCAAGGTTCCAAAAAGTAAATTAGCGCTTGTATCAGAGCCTGTTAAAAATACTCCTATCCAACCAATGATTGGCGAAAAGAAAGAAAAAGCATCGCCTGTGTGTGCAAAAGCAAGTCCTAAAGTAGTACTCATACCGCTATTTTTAGAAATAAAAGCAAAAGCCACAACCAAACCTATGGTGATACAAGGTATGGCCATTTCTTTTAAAGTAGCCCAAAAGCATTCTGCTGCATCTTCGGCTTTGATTTTTAAAATAGCTATAGTCAAAAAAGCTGCAAGTAAAATCGCTGTTCCTGCTTGAGCTACGGTTTTTCCATTGATTAAATCTACACCTAAGGCCAAAGATAAAGGTTTAGCTTCTCCTATGCCTGTGATAGAAGGACTTAAAATTCCAGCTGTGATATTGCTAAATTGTAAAGTAATACTTGTATAGCTTAAAATTCCGTCCTTATCAAAGAGAGCTTTAAACCAAGGTTGTGTCCAAATGATAATACAAACAATGAGTAAAATAAAAGGCGACCAAGCTTTTAGAATTTGATTAAAGTTTAGTGTGTTATCTTGAGTGAAATTGCTTTCATTGTCAAATCTAAAAATATTTTTTGGTTTCCAAAATTTTAAAAATATAGTTGTAACCGCTAAAGAAACTACAGCTGAAATAATATCAGGCAATTCTGCTCCTAAGTGATTTGAGCTTAAAAATTGAGTAGTTGTAAAACTTAGCGCCGCAACTAAAATAGCTGGAAAAGTTTCTTTAACGCCTTTAAATCCATCCATTAAAAAAACTATGAAAAAAGGTATAGTAAGGCTTAAAGGAACTAGCATTCTACCTACCATGGCAGAAACTGAATGCTGTTCTATGCCGACAAGATTTGCCATAGCAATGATAGGAATTCCCACCGCACCAAAAGCAACAGGAGCGGTATTTGCGATAAGACAAAGCCCTGCAGCTTGCAAAGGACGCAAGCCAAGTCCTGCTAAAAGTGCAGCAGTTATAGCCACAGGACCACCAAAACCTATAGCACCCTCTAAAAATGAACCAAAACAAAAACCTATTAAAATCACTTGAATTCTATGATCTGGAGTAATACTCATCACGCTTTTTTTAATGATTTCAAAAGAACCTGACTTGATAGAAAGTTTGTAAAGAAAGATTGCCGCGATGATAATCCAAGCTATAGGCCACATACCATTTGTAAAGCCTTGAATAAAACTTGCACCCACTAAATTCCAAGGCATTTTATAGGCAAATAAAGCTACCAAAGTAGCAAGTATAACAGTTAAAAAACCTGCTTGATAGCCTTTAAGTTTTAAAACAACCAAACAAACTAAAAAACATAGTATAGGTAAAAATGCTACTAAAGCACTTAGCCAAATGTTTGAAAAAGGGTCATAAATTTGTTGCCATGTTAAAATTTGCTCCAATTTTTCCTCCTTGATAATTATTATGTATAAATTTATTGTAACAAAAAATTAAATTAAAATAAAAAAATTATAGAGTAAAGTAAATTACATTGTATTGTTATTAATTATTTTGTGTATTTTAGTAATATCATAAATATTAAATAAATATAAAAATAGAACAAGATAAAAATCTTATTCTAAAGGGGTAGCGGCTGTTAAAGGTGGGGTTATAATCATTAGTTCATTTACTTCAGCAAAAAAATTAGGATCTAGGGTGCAAGGGGCTATTCCAAAGCGTTTTTGTATAGGAATATTTGGATTAAAAAAAGTTACTATACATTCATCAGATTCCAAAACTAAAGAACGAATTTGCACAGCTGAAGTTGTTGTTGGCATTATAGAAAATACAGTTTCTAATTTACCATCTTTTAGATCATCTTGACAAGATTTTGCTCCAAAGGTTCCATCTTCTAAGATGGCCAAACAAAGATCGCTTTCCTTTGGATTTATAAATTGCACATAACCAAAAGGAAGTTCATCAGCTAATTTATCTTTTTGTTTTAACCCATCGCTTAAAACAATTTCTTTAATATTCCAATTTTGATCATTAGGATCTTTTGAGGTATCCCTAAAGGCACTTAAAAAAATTCCTGTTTCTAAGCTTCTTATAGAAACCATTTCGGTAAAATCTTTCAAATCTCCAGTAGGAGTTGCAAAGGCTAAAGTTATAAACATAAAAAACAAAGTAATAATTTTTTTCATATTAAATGTCCTAAAATTTTCTAAAATTTACTGGAAAATGATCCGAAACTATATGAGATCTTAAACTTGCAAGCATTAAAATCGCCGCTAAAAGCGGTGGAGTATAGGTTTGTTGTCTATTTGAATTTCCTGTAATTGCATAATCAAGAGTCCCTCCGCTTGCTTGAGTTGCGGTAGTTGGAAAAACCACTCTAATTCTATTTGCTAATTCTCTATCCACTGTACTTGTTATAGTAGAAGGATCACGGTTAAAATCCCCTGCTATCATCCAGTTAACTTGAGGCATATTTGCAAAATGTGTATCTATGGCCGTGATAATTGCTCCTACATCTGTTCCTCCATTGGCTAAAGCATGGATATTGAAAAAAGCATCATTTCCATTGCGAATTCCTATAATAGGTCTTGAAACTGTAGTAGGTGGAGGTAAAACAATCACTTCTTCAGCTTGCATTCTTGAAACTATAGCTAAATTTACACGATTAGCTCCTACATCAACGCGAGAATAATAAATAAAAACCCTATCAGGCCTTGAAAGAGTTCCCAAATTCCACTCATATTCATCAATAGGTGTTCCACCTTGTTGCACATGGCGTCCTGTTGGAGTGGCTGTTCTTGGTAAAGCTCCTGCTTCTTGTATCATTAAGATATCTAAGGGGTTTGCTCCACTTACAAGTTGTCTTACACTAACACTCCATTTGCTTTCTGTGGCTGCGGATGAGCCTTGCAAATTCCAAGTGCCGACATTAAAATTTTCTAAATTCGCAAAAGCAAGGTTAAAAGATAAAAATAAACATATAATTTTTTTCATCGCACCTCTCCTTGGCGATATAAAGGTTTTGCGGTAAAAGGCGGAGTAGTTAAAAACCATTGTTGATCAAAATTATCTTTTTTGCACACTCTACAGTAAAAATTTTAAAAACCTTATGAAAATCACCATAAAGATTTGTAATAGGTGCTTGTATGCATTTTCCATTTCCTAAATTTTTAATTTGAACCGCTGTATTGCTCATAGGGATAAGTTTCCACATTTGTGCGTGATTGCTTGCATCGCAAGGATAATGGACAATTCCATTCCCATAAGCATTAAGACAAGTATTGGTTTTGGCATTTTTAATCATTGCAAAATCATTAGGATAAAGCAAAAGTTGCCAAACTCTAGCATCGCCAAATCCTTTGCTATCGATTAAAGTATAACCCCAAATCCAATTTCCTTGTGCTAAAGCCCAAACCGTTAAAGCTGCTCCGCTAGGGCCTAAAATGGTTAAAAAATCAGAAACCACAGGGCGATTTTCAAAAATTAAAACATCATTAAAAGCTTCGTTTTTAAAGCGAGGATTGATTCCATTTACTGCATTATTGTTGGCACTATTGTTTGTTCTAGTTAAAGGTGGGGTAATAGGAGTAATAGGTACTAAATCAGCACCGCTAATTAAACTTGGAATTTCTTGATTGGTAGGAAAGTAGGTTCAAGTCCTAGTTTTAAAGGATCAGTATCTTCAAATTCTCCAAATGAACGCCCCAAAGGATTTACATTTTCAAATTTAGAAGAACATGCATAAAGAAAAAAGTCATAAAACAACATAAAATAAAAACTATAATTTTTTGCATTAAAAACCTTGATATGTATTTAAATTTTTAAGAAAATAATAACATAAATTTCATTATAATTTTCCGCTTTTTAAAAATGTTTTATTTTGTTGTTTTTAAAGGTAGAATTTACATGTATCTTAAACACTTATATTTTAGCATCTCTCAAATTTTTAATTTTTACAAAGAAGGTTTTAAAAATTTAACTCTTGGAAAGACCCTTTGGAAAATTATCTTTATCAAACTTTTTGTTATGTTTGTGATTTTAAAACTTTTTGTTTTTGATGTAAATTTTAATTCTATTTTTAAAAGCGACAAAGAAAAAAGCACTTTTGTACTCAAAAATCTTACACTCGAAGGAAAATAAATGAACGAACTTAGTAGCGTTGATTGGTCAAGAGCGCAGTTTGCCTTAACTGCACTTTATCATTTTTTGTTTGTGCCTTTAACCTTAGGCTTGTCTTTTATGATTGCTATCATGGAAACTATCTATGTAAAAACTAAAAATGAAAGATGGAAAAAAATCACCAAATTTTGGCTTTCATTATTTGCCATAAATTTTGCTATCGGTGTAGCTACAGGTATTATAATGGAATTTGAATTTGGAACAAACTGGGCAAATTATAGCTGGTTTGTGGGCGATATTTTTGGCGCACCTTTGGCGGTTGAAGGTATTATGGCATTTTTCTTAGAGGCTACTTTTTTTGCAGTTATGTTTTTTGGCTGGGATAAAGTAAGTAAGGGTTTTCATTTGCTTTCAACTTGGTGTGTGGCTATAGGAAGCAATCTTTCTGCTTTTTGGATTTTAGTAGCAAATGGTTGGATGCAATATCCTGTAGGAATGAGCTTTAACCCTGATACAGCAAGAAATGAAATGCAAAGCTTTTTTGAAGTAGCACTTTCTCCTGTAGCTATTTCAAAATTTTTACATACCATAGGCAGTGGTTATGTGATTTCAGCTTTATTTGTAATGGGAATTTCAGCTTGGTTTATGTTAAAGGGACGCCATATTATCGAGGCTAAAAAAAGCTTAGTTGTAGGAGCTAGTTTTGGTTTGGTTTGTTCAATCTTTTTATTTTTCAGTGGAGATGAAAGTGCTTATCGTGTAACTCAAACTCAACCTATGAAACTTGCAGCTATGGAAGGGGTTTATCAAGGCGAACATCGTGCAGGGCTTGTGCCTTTTGGAATTTTAAACCCTAAAAAAACCATAGATAATAACGAAAGTGTGTTTTTATTTGACATTACTATACCTTACGCTCTTTCTATACTAGGAAACCGTGATCCAAATTCTTTTGTTCCAGGAATTGAAGATTTGATCTATGGAAATGAAAGCAAAGGTATAGAACCTATGCAAAATCGTATCGATAGAGGAAAAATCGCTATACAAGCTCTAAAAGACTATAAACTTGCTAAAGAAAACAATGATACAATAGCTATGGCAAATCACAAATCCATTTTAGAAACTCATTTTAAAGATTTTGGTTATGGATATTTAGAAAAACCAAGTGATACTATTCCGCCTGTGGCTTTAACTTTTTATAGCTTTCACATCATGGTTGCTTTAGGAAGTTTTTTCTTTTTACTTTTCATCGTTACACTTTATCTTACTATGGCAAATGATATTGAGAAATTTAGAAAAGTACTTTGGGTGTGTTTGTTATCCATTCCATTGGGTTATATCGCCGCTGAAGCAGGCTGGATTGTTGCTGAAGTAGGCAGACAACCTTGGGCAATTCAAGACTTACTCCCTGTACATATCGCAGCAACGCAACTTGGAAAAATCAATGTTCAAATTTCATTTTGGATTTTTGCAGTACTTTTTACAGCTTTATTGATTGCAGAAGTTAAAATCATACTTACTCAGATTAAAAAAGGTTTTGATGCACATGCAGGACATACTCCACTTATGGGCAAAGGAGAAAAATAATGTTTTTTGGTTTAGAACTTGAAGGTTTGCAAATTTATTGGTGGTTGATTTTAAGTTTGCTCGGCGGACTTTTAGTTTTTATGTTTTTTGTCCAAGGTGGACAAACTTTAATCGATGAGCTTAGCAAGGATGAGCTTGAAAAAACCATGCTAGTCAATTCTTTAGGGCGTAAATGGGAGCTTGGTTTTACGACTCTCGTACTTTTTGGCGGAGCAGCTTTTGCAGCTTTTCCACTTTTTTATAGTACAAGTTTTGGCGGGGCTTATTGGGCTTGGCTTTGTATTTTATTTTGTTTTATTTTACAAGCTGTGGCTTATGAATATCGCAAAAAAGAAAATAATGTTTATGGCTCTAAAACCTATGAAATTTTTCTTAAAATCAATGGTTATTTAGGTGTATTTTTAATCGGAGTTGCAGTAAGTAGCTTTTTTAGCGGTTCTGAATTTATCTTAAATGAGCATAATTTTGTTTCTTGGCAAAACCCTTTGCACGGCTTAGAACTTTTACTCAATCCTTTTAATTATCTCTTAGGCTTAGCTTTAGTATTTTTAGCAAGACTTTTAGGCGCAGCGTATTTTATGAACAATATCAATGATGAGAATATCAAAATAAGAGCTATGAAAAAACTTATGATCAATAGTATTTTATTTTTACCTTTTTTCTTAGGTTTTTTAGCGTGGATTTTTTTAAAAGATGGTTTTAGCGTAGATGCCAATGGGGTTGTAAGCATGAGTGCGAATTTGTATTTATATAATTTCTTAAATCAAATGATTTTTGCTATCTTGCTTGCTATCGGTGTGATTTTAGTGCTTTTAGGTATGGTTCAAGGAGCAAAAGGTTGCTCTAAAGCTATTTTTATCCTAGGACTTGGAACGGTTTTAACGGTTTTTGCTTTATTATCAAGCATTGGTTTAGGTCAAAGTGCTTTTTACCCATCTTTAAGTGATTTGCAAAGTTCTTTAGCTTTAAAAAATGCAAGTTCAAGCTATTATACTCTAAGCGTCATGGCTTATGTGTCTTTACTTGTACCTTTTGTTTTAGCTTATATTATCTATGTTTGGAATGCAATGGATAAAGTAAAAATCACACGCGAAGAAATCGCAAACGATGATCACGCATATTAAGGAGAAAAAATGTTACATGCTTTGTTTTTATTGGCTTGGCCTTTAGTAATTTATCTAAGCTATAAATTTATAATGCTAAATATCAATCAATTAGAAAAAGATAGCAAACTATAAAGCAAGATAAGATTTAAACCGATATAAGTATAAATCTTTTCAAAATATTGCAATTTGCCCATTTTTGGGCATCTTTTAATCATAAATCTTTTAAAGCTTCATTAGCAGCATCAAGGGCGTGAATAAGGCTTGTGTCAAAAATTTTAATATTTGTATCATTTTTGGATATTAATAAACCAATTTCAGTGCAAGCTAAAAGCACTCCCTTTGCCCCTTTTTCTTGTAGTTTATTTATAATATTTAAATATTTTTCTTTAGAATCTTGCTTGATTTCACCTTTGCAAAGCTCATTAAAAATAATATCATTAACGATTTTTATATCTTCATCACTAGGAGTAATAACGCTAATATTTTCTTCAATCAGCATTTTTTTATAAAAATCCTGAGTCATTGTGTATTTAGTACCCAATAAACCAATTTTTTGTATGTTTTCTTGTTTTAAAGCCTTAGCAGAGCTTTTTGCAATATGTAAAATAGGGATATTTATGTTTTGTTGAATTTCATCAAAAACCTTATGCATAGTATTAGTTGCAATTATTATAAAACTAGCCCCCGCAAGTTCTAATTTTTTAGCACACTGACTTAAAATTTGTGCAGCTTCTTGCCATTTATCTTGGCTTTGTAAATTTTCTATTTCTTCAAAATTAACACTGTAAAGTAAAATTTTTGCAGAATTTAAAGATTTTAATTTATCATTTATAGCTTGATTTATTGTTTTATAATAAGTAATAGTACTTTCAAAACTCATTCCGCCTATAATACCAATGGTTTTCATTTTTCTCCTTAAGAATTAATTTTTGAGTTATTTTATTACAATATATTTCATAGAAATATGATTTATTTTTAAATAAATAAATATATTTTAATATTTTTATTAAAATTTAAAATAATTTTTTAAACTATTTTCCAATCTATAGGAATTTTACCAACTTTTTTTAAAAATTCATTAGCCTTTGAAAAATGCTTACAACCTAAAAATCCTGTTCTAGCTAAAGGGCTTGGGTGGGCTGCTTTTAAAATCAAATGCTTAGTATTATCAATCAAAATCTCCTTGTTTTTTGCGTAATTTCCCCAAAGCATAAAAACAAGTCCTGATTTTTCATTGCTTAATTTATGTATTATAGCATCACTAAATTCTTGCCAACCCCACGAACTATGGCTAGCTGCTTTATTTGCTTCAACGCTAAGAATAGAATTTAAGAGCAAAACTCCTTGTTTTGCCCAAGAGCTTAAATCTCCGCTTTTTGCTGGAGTGATGTTTAAATCATTTTGCAATTCTTTAAAAATATTATTAAGACTTGGTGGGATTTTTATATTTTTTGGAACCGAAAAACTAAGCCCCATTGCTTGATTTGGTTGATGATAGGGATCTTGTCCTAGGATAATAATTTTAATTTCTTTTAAAGGACATAAATTAAAAGCATTAAAGATTAAATTCGCAGGCGGATAAATAACTATATTTTGATTAATCGCATTTAGGTATTGTTTTTTGATTTCTAGAAAATATTTTTTTTGAAATTCGTCTCTTAAAAATTCTTTCCAGCCATCATTTATTTTAATCTTATCTATGTTTATTGTAATTTCTTCCATATTATTCCTAATTATTTAAATTATTAAAAATTTTTATTCTAACAAAAAAGCTTACAAAAATATATTAATTTTTTTTGAAGTAAATAAAATTTTTTATATTAATAAAAATTAAATATAAAGACATAATTAGGATATAAAAATACTTAATTTATTGTATTTGAAAGTAGTTTATTTATTAACCAATTATTAACTAAAAATGCAATATCATTATTTTATGATTTAAATCAAAAATTTTTGATTTTAAATTAAAATATTTTTATGAAAGGTTCAAAATGGGAACAAGAAAAGAACATGATTTTATTGGGGAATTAGAAATCTCTGATGAGGTTTATTATGGAGTGCAAACTTTTAGAGCTGTTGAAAATTTTGATATTTCTCATGATAGATTAAAAGATTTTCCTCGCTTTGTTAGAGCTTTGGCTAGAGTAAAAAAAGCTGCAGCTATGGCAAATCATGAATTAGGTCTTTTGGATAAAAATATTCAAGATGCGATTATTAAAGCGTGCGATAAAATTTTAGAAGGCGGGTATTATGATCAATTTGTAGTAGATATGATCCAAGGAGGTGCTGGAACAAGTACAAATATGAATGCTAATGAAGTTATAGCAAACATAGGGCTTGAACTTATGGGTCATAAAAAAGGTGAATACCAATATCTTCATCCAAATGATCATGTTAATTTAAGCCAAAGTACTAATGATGCTTATCCTACAGCTTTACACCTTGCCTTGCATGATTATTTAAGTGATTTGGCAAAAGCTATGGAACATCTAAAAAAAGCTTATGAGAGAAAAGCTGAAGAATTTAAAGATGTTCTTAAAATGGGTAGAACCCAACTGCAAGATGCTGTACCTATGACTTTAGGTCGCGAATTTAAAACTTTTGCTGTAATGATAGGTGAAGATATACAAAGAGTATTAGAAGCTAGAAAATTGATTTTAGAGATCAATTTGGGTGGAACTGCTATTGGAACGGGAATTAATTCTCATCCTGATTATCCCAAGGTTGTAGAAAGAAAAATAAGAGAAGTGACAGGTTTTGAATATACTGTGGCTGAGGATTTGATTGAGGCGACTCAAGATACGGGAGCTTATGTACAAATTTCAGGTGTTTTAAAACGTGTTGCAACAAAACTTTCTAAAGTATGTAATGACTTAAGACTTTTAAGTAGTGGTCCAAAATGTGGTCTTAATGAAATTAATCTTCCAAAAATGCAACCAGGTAGTTCTATCATGCCAGGTAAGGTAAATCCTGTTATTCCTGAAGTAGTTAATCAAGTTTGTTATTTTGTTATCGGAGCAGATGTAACTGTAACTTTTGCTTGTGAGGGTGGACAATTACAACTTAATGTTTTTGAACCAGTTGCAGCGTATAGCTTATTTAATTCTATTGTAATGCTAGAAAAAGCAATGTATACTTTAGCTGATAAATGTATAGATGGTATTACTGCAAATGAAAAAATTTGTTCAGACTTTGTCTATAATTCAGTAGGTATAGTAACAGCTTTAAATCCTTATATTGGCTATGAAAATTCAGCCTCTATAGCTAAAGAGGCAATGAATACTGGAAAAAGAGTGGCTGATATTGTACTTGAAAGAGGGCTTTTAAGTAAAGAACAAATTGATGAAATTTTAACTCCATCAAATATGCTAAATCCTCACATGGAAGCTAAAAAATAGCACTTAGGATTTAATATGGATATAATGATAATTTTGCAAGTAATCGTCCTTCTTGGGGCGATTTTTATCGGTATTCGTTTAGGCGGTATTGCTATAGGTTATGCTGGAGGATTAGGCGTAGTTATACTAGGACTTGTTTTAGGTATGAAACCTGGTAATATTCCTTGGGATGTTATTTTAATTATTGCTGCAGCTATTGCAGCAATTTCTGCTATGCAACAAGCAGGTGGACTTGATTATATGGTAAGGGTGACAGAAAAAATTTTAAGATCAAGCCCTAAATTTATAAATTATTTAGCTCCAGCTTGTGGATGGTTGCTTACAATCTTAGCAGGAACAGGAAATGCAGTATTTTCTTTAATGCCTGTTGTAGTCGATGTTGCAAAATCTCAAAACATAAAACCTAGTGTTCCGCTTTCGTTAATGGTTGTTTCTTCGCAAATTGGAATCACTGCTTCTCCTGTGAGTGCAGCTGTGGTTTATATGAGCGGAGTTTTAGAGCCGCTTGGATGGAATTATCCAACTTTAATTGGAATTTGGATCAGTACAACTTTTATAGCTTGCATACTTGCAGCTTTTATAGTGAGTTTAATCACTCCTATGGATTTAAGCAAAGATAGTGTTTATCAAGAACGCTTAAAAGCAGGACTTGTTAAAGATGCAAGATCTATTTTACATGGTGAAGATAAACCAGGTGCTAAACTTTCAGTAGGAATTTTCTTGATCACTGTTTTGGCAGTTGTACTTTATGCAACTGCAATTTCAAGCAATATTAAATGGATTGATCCTGTTGTGGTTCCAAGAGATGCAGCTATTATGAGCTTTTTACTTACTGCAGCAACTTTGATCACTTGGCTTTGTAAAGTTGAACCAGGTAAAATTCTTGACACTAGTGTATTTAAAAGCGGTATGACTGCTTGTGTTTGCGTTTTTGGTGTAGCATGGCTTGGAAATACTTTTGTTGCAGGACACGAAGCTTCTATTAAAGAAGTAGCAGGCGACTGGGTTAAACAAACCCCTGCTATGTTAGCAGTTGCATTTTTCTTTGCAAGTATGCTTTTATATTCTCAAGCAGCAACTGCAAAGGCCATTGTACCTGTAATTATCACCGCTTTAGGAATTTCAGCAGCAAATCCGCATGATTCTTATATGCTTGTAGCTTGTTTTGCAGCAGTTTCGGCACTTTTTGTGCTTCCAACTTATCCAACCTTACTTGGTGCTGTGCAAATGGATGATACAGGAACGACTAGAATTGGTAAATTTATATTTAATCACTCTTTCTTTATACCAGGAGTTTTAGCTATTGCAATTGCTGTAGCATTAGGCTTTGTATTAGCTCCTATGCTTATTTAAATCAAACCCTAGGTTTTTCTCTCCTAGGGTTAAAATTTTTTCATTAGTTTTTAAGTATATACTACGCTATAATATTCATTTTTAATTTTCTTTAAGAAAGGAATTTAATGAAGATAAAAGTTGGGTTGATTTTTTCAGGTATTGTTTGCCTTTTTTTAACAGCCTGTGTTAATCAGGTTAAACAAAATACAACATTTGAAAATGCTTTAACACAAAAATATTGTGGTGATGATTTTTTCAATCAAAATTTAGAAAAAATTAAAAAAAATGATGATGTCATTTATACAGGATTAAATGCAGGTTTGATTGCTAGAAATTGTAGTGATTTTAACAAAAGTAATGTATTTTTTGATGCTGCGGAAGAATCTTATAAATATGATGTGGATTTAGAAAATGTAGGCTCTAAAGCAGCTAAATTTGTTGGTACAACCTTGCTTAATGATACTATAGTTGATTATGATGGTTCTTTATATGAAAGAATTATGGTTAATATATATAAAGCTCTAAACTATATGGAAGAAGATGATTATGAAAATGCAAGAGTTGAGTTTAATCGTGCTTTAATGCGTCAAGATAAGGCAAAAGAATATTTTGCTAAAGAAATTGAAAAAAATCGTGCTGATTTAGATAAGGCAAAAGAAGATAAAAATTATGATAAAAATATGAATGAAAATTCAAAAGTTATAGAAGAGCAATATGACAACTTATTTAAAGAATTTGATACAACAAAAAATTTCATAAATCCTTATGCGACTTATCTTGCTTCAATATTTTTCTTTATGGATAAAGATTATAGAAAAGCTGCAGATTTATTTAGAGAAGTAGCTATTATTTATCCAAAAAATAAAACTATCAAAAAAGAGGCTAAAATTTTTAAAGAATATGCCACAAAAATAAAAGTCAAAAAAGCTAAAAAATATGTTTTTGTAGTTTATGAAAATGGATTTGGTGTAGTTAAGGATGAATTTGCTTTAACCTTACCTTTTATAGTGGATAAAAAAATTATTAGCACAAATATTGCTTTACAAACCTTGAAAAAAAGGGAAGCTTCTTTTGCAAATTTAAATATAAATGGTCAAAATACAAATGATTTTGTAGATTTAGACAATATTGTCGCTACTGAATTTAAAATAAATATGCCTGTAATGATTGCTAAAGCCTTAGCTCAAACTATAATTAAAACCACTTTAAATGTAGCTGTTGCAAATAATGACTCTACAGGTGGATGGCTAAGTCTTGCAACAGCAGTAGCAACTGCTGCAACCAACAAAGCTGATGTGCGTTCTTGGAGAGGTTTGCCAAAAAGTATTGCCATAGCAATAATAGAAAACGACGGAAATTTGGAAATCAAAGATCCACAAGGCAATATTTTGTTTCAAAAATCATTGGATAAAAATAAAAATGCTCTTGTGATAGTGCGTTCTTTTGCTCCGTATTTACCTGCAAGTGTTGCTATCATGGAAAAATAAGGCTAAAAGATGAAAAAAATTATTTTATTTATTTTAATGTTTTTACTTAGTGCTTGTGCACCAAGTTATCAAATAAATTCAAATCAAAATACTGTAATTTTAGGTTCAAATTTACCAAAAAGTTTAGTCAAACAGTTTCAAAAGCGTATAAATAGCAATGGTTATTTAGAGTTTGAAGTGATTTTACGCAGTACTTTTGCTAAAGATTTAATTTATAAAGTGGATTGGTTAGATAAAGATGGTTTTGTGCTAAGAGATGTTTTAAATGAGGACTATCAAGCCCTTAGAATTCCAGCAGGACAAGAGGTGATTCTTCGTAAGCTTGCATCTGATACAAGAGCGAAGGATTTTAGATTAGAAATTAAAGTAAAAAATTAATCTCATTTTGGGAAGGATAAATCATGAAAAAAACAAAAATTTTAGGAACAGCTCTTATTGGAGCTTTGCTTTTTAGTGGTTGTGCACAAACAGCTTATACAGATGGAAAGGCAAGTCAGGTGAAAAAAGGCGATGCTTTAACCTTGGGTCTTGATAGACAAGATTTTGAAAGTGCAGCTGAAACTATGATAAATAGTATGTTAAGCGATCCTGCTTTTGCAAATATTAAACCAGGTACAAGAAAGGTTATTGCTATTGGTAGGGTTGTGAATGATACCCCGCAAAGAATCGATACTGAAAAACTTACCGCAAAAATCACTTCTGCATTAAGAAAATCAGGTAAATTTGTTCTAACTTCAGCAGTTGCTGCAGGCGGAGCACTTGATAGCATGAGTGAAGATGTAAGAGAATTAAGAGATAATGATGAGTTTAATCAAAAAACCATAGCAAAAAAAGGGACATTGGTATCGCCTGATTTTTCTCTTGCGGGTAAAATTAGACAAGATAATGTAAAACTTAGCAATGGTAAAACTCAAGTAGAATACTTTTTCTTACTAAGACTTACTGATTTAACATCAGGTTTAGTTTATTGGGAAGATGAACAAACTATCGATAAAACCGGTTCTAGTAAATCAGTTACTTGGTAAAATAAAAATTAATTTATGAATAAAATTTTTAGCTCAAGTGTTTAGCTTGGGCTTTTTTTATGATTTTTAAAAGGATACGAAATGAAAAAAATATTATTTATCGGCTCTTTAGTTATGGCAAGTTTACTTTATGCACAAGGTTCCCAGCCTGTAGAAATTATTGAGCCAGAACAAACAGAACAAACACCAGTTACAAAACCTAAAACAGAGAATTTATCAAATCTTATGAATAAAGCGAGCAAAGCTCTTAAAAGAAAAAATCCTGAAGCTGTAGTTTATACTGCAAAAGCTTCTATTGATGTAGGACCTGATGATTCGCAATATTATGATTATTTAGCAACTGCTTATTCCGAAGCTGTTTTAAAGCTTAAAGCTAATATGGTTTTATCAAAAGCAGGGATAATTGCTGTTAAAGAAACTTTATCTTATTTTCATAAAACCATTCCTGATGATAAATTAAATCAAGAAATGCAAAAAAAAGCAGATGTAGAACTAAAAAAATTACAAGAAAAACAAGCAGATGCGGATAAAATTTTTGATTTTATAGGTAAGCTTATATCTGAATTTGCGCAAAAACTACCACCTGAAAAACAAGATTCTAAATTTGTAGCAGAACTTGAAGATAAAATTTTTGAAAACACTTATAATCAAGGTTTTACAAAAACTGCCATGGATGAAATTACAGGATTAATTCCTTATGAAACTTTTATAGTAAATGATGAAGATGGCTATCAAGTAGGTGTTTTAGCTTATACTACGCCAAATTCTTTACAACTTGCTAGAGATTTAAAACAAGGACATCAATCAAAACCTACAGATAAAAAAGAACAATGCAAAAATCCTGATGATATAGCTGATGCTATGGATGATGATGCATTGCTTTCTCATTTGGGTATAAAATACTTTTTTAATGAAAATTGTCGTCCAGCAATTTTAGCTTATGGTATGTCTTCTTTCATAAAAGAAGAAGGAATGAATGCAGATTATCAAGAAGAGGAAGAAGAGCGTGCTAAAGGCAGAGCAGATGCTTTCATATCATCGTTTTTATCTTCTTCGGTATCAGCAAACATTAAAGATAGCTCAACAAAAGAAAAAATAAAAAAAGCTATGATTAAAGCTGTTGCCCAAGGAGATACTACTAATTACAATACAAAAAAAACAGGACCTCAAACTTCATTAATAAAAGAAATGTCAAAAGATTTCAGTGCTGATTCAAGTATGAGTTTATTAGGAATTGAAGATGCTAGAATTTGGAGTGTGGATAAGGGGGATTATAGAGTAGTAGGTGCGATACGTTATTATTCTATGGGCAGTATAGAAGCTGCTAATAAAAGATTTGATCCAAACTATGGGGCAACACCAAAATCTAGCACACCAAAAAAAGTTATACCTAGTGTAAAACACTCATCAAACCTTGATGTAGATGATTTTTAAGGAAAATCAATGAGAGTTTTATTTGTATCACTAGTTTTTTTTGCATTTTTAAATGCTAAAGTTGTCACCACTAGCACGACAAAACAAGCACAAGGAGAAGGTTATGGTGTTACTTACGAACAAGCCGTGGGTAAAGCTTTAGCTGATGCCATATCTCGTATGTATGGTGGTAGTTTAAGTCAAAGTACAAATTTTAAAACTAAAAGTACAAAAGACAAAAATGGACAAAATTTAGAAAAAAGCTTCAATGATGAAATTCGTCGTGCTACAAAAGGTAGTTTTGACTCTTATGAAGTGATTTCTAAAATCCAAACCAATGACGGGTTTAATGTTAAAGTTGTGATTAAAAAAACCACAACAACAAAAAAGTATCAAGCTCCAGGTTTAAGTGCAGATAATAGAAGAAGTATTACTGTTTTTGATTCTACTCCAGATGCTGCAAAAAGAGGTATAGGCTCAGCTTTGCAACAAAAAATCATTTCTGATTTATTGCAAAGTCGTAAATTTAATGTTTTAGACCGTGATTCTAGTGGCTATTATGAAATGGAAAAAGCTTTAATCAAAAGTGGCGACGCAGCTAGCGATGAAGTTTATAAACTTAAAAATGTGTTAGCAACAGATTATATTTTATTGTTTTCTATTTCAGGACTTGAAGGTAAACAAAAAACAAGCAATTTAACAGGAAAAAGCAAAACTGAAATTGAAGTTATCGTAGATTATCGTGTGCTTTTATTTGCTACAAGACAAATTAAATTTTCTAATACTTTAAGTATGAAAGTCAATCTTAAAGACAATAGTCTTAGTGGCAATGAAGCTGCACTCAAACAAATTGCAAATCGTATTGCAGGAGATATTTTAAATGCAATTTATCCTTTAAAGATTGCAGCTGTTGAAAACAATGAAGTGGTATTTTCTCAAAGCTTAAATCAAGGTGATGTTTATGAATGTTTTGCTCTTGGCAAGGCTATAAAAGATACTTATACAAAAGAAAATACAGGAAGAGTAGAAAGCAAAACAGGAAGTATTGAAATCACTCGCACAAGCCCTAAACTTTCTTATGCAAAAATCACAGAAGGTAGTGTAAAAGTGGGCGATATTTGTAGACCTTTAATTGGTAGCAATAGTGGAAATGGCTACACTATAGGTCGTGATGCAAATTATCAAACCCAAGAAGGCGGCGGAGTAAATCTAGGCTTTTAAATTTTTAGAGTTTGATTTTTCTCAAACTCTAAATCCTTTCTTAAATTCATCAAAAATTAAAGAAAAATTTTGTAAAATCGAAATTTTATTAAACCACTAAAGCTTTTAAATCCGTTATTGCGGTGCTTTATGGTACTACCAATTTATAAGGAAAAGCAATGTATGCTATTATCAAACACAGCGGAAAGCAATACAAAGTAAGTGTTGGCGATGAGCTAAAACTAGATCACTTTGAAGCTGAAAGCAAAGCAAGTATTGAAGTAAGCAAAGTTCTTGCTATCAATGATAAAGAATTAAAGGTAGGTGCGCCTTTCGTAGCAGGTGCAAAAGTTGTTTTGGAAGTGATCAATCACGGAAAAGATAAAAAAGTTGTGATTTACAAAAAAAGACGCAGAAAAGATTCTAAACTCAAACGCGGTTTTAGAAGACAATTTACTCGCGTTGTAGTAAAAGATATCAAAGCTTAAGGAGTAAAGAATGGCACACAAGAAAGGTCAAGGTTCAACTCAAAATAACCGCGATTCTATAGGTCGTCGTTTAGGTGTTAAAAAATTTGGTGGCGAGTTTGTTAGAGCCGGAAATATCATCATCCGCCAAAGAGGAACTGCAACTCATGCAGGTAACAATGTAGGTATGGGAAAAGATCATACTATCTTTGCTTTGATTGATGGTTTTGTAAAATTCGAAAGAAAAGACAAAGACAGAAAAAAAGTTTCTGTATATCCTGCATAAGTTTTTAGGACGCTTTTTAGCGTCTTGAAAAATTTAAATTTATAAATTTAACTTCTTTTATTTACTCAAATTTAGCTTTATAAATTTAAAGTCAAAGGCAATTTAAATGTTTATTGATAGTGTTAAAATTACTTTAGCTTCAGGCGATGGTGGTAAAGGTGCTGTAAGTTTTCGTCGTGAAAAACATGTTCCACTTGGTGGCCCTGATGGGGGAGATGGTGGAAATGGTGGTGATATTATTTTCGTATGTGATAATAATACCCACACTCTTGTAAATTTCAAAGGCAAAAGAGAATTACGCGCACAAAATGGTGCTGGTGGAATGGGACGTAATAAAAATGGCAAAAAGGGTGAAAATTTAGAACTCATAGTGCCTGAAGGAACGCAAGTTATTGATGTACAAACCAATGAAATTTTACTCGATCTTACCAAAGAAGGACAAAGAGAGCTTTTTTTAAAAGGTGGAAAAGGCGGACTTGGCAACACTCATTTTAAACACGCCACTAATCAACGTCCTGATTACGCACAACCTGGTATAAAAGGAGAAAGTCGCTTAGTCAGACTTGAGCTTAAACTTATTGCCGATGTAGGGCTTGTAGGCTTTCCAAATGTGGGAAAATCTACTCTTATAAGCGTTGTTTCAAATGCAAAACCTGAAATTGCAAATTATGAATTTACCACTCTTACTCCAAAACTTGGACTCGTGGATGTAGATGAGTATAATTCCTTTGTTATGGCTGATATTCCAGGGATTATCGAAGGAGCAAGTGGAGGCAAAGGCTTAGGACTTGCCTTTTTAAAGCACATAGAAAGAACGAGCTTTTTGCTTTTTGTATTAGATCCTATAAGGCAAATGCCTTTAAAAGAACAATTTATAGTGCTAAGAAAGGAACTTGAAAAATTTTCCAGTGAACTTTTTGGGCGTAAATTTGGTATCATGATTTCAAAAAGTGATAGTGTTAATTTAGGAGAAGAATTTGCCGAGCAAATTGCTTTAAACATTAATGAGTTAGAAAATTATCTCAAAGAAATAAATAACCCACAAAGCTTTTTAATCAAAGTCTCAAGTCTTGAAAAAACAGGACTTAAAGAACTTAAATTCATGCTTTTAGAAGAAATTAAAACTTTAAGAAATAACAAATAAAAATTTTAACAATCTAGGAAGTGTTTTATATTAAAAATTTCAAACACTCCCTATTTTTTCAAAAAATAACTAGTTTATATGAAATTTTGGCTAAAATTATAAAAATTTTTTAAGGAATAAGCATGAAAAGAATAGTTGTTAAAGTGGGTTCTCATGTGATTAGCGAAGAAAACACTTTAAGTTTTGAGCGTCTTAAAAATTTAGTCGCATTTTTAGCTAAACTCATGGAAAAATATGAAGTGATTTTAGTAACTTCAGCGGCTATTTCAGCAGGACACACCAAACTAGATATCGATAGAAAAAACCTCATTAATAAACAAGTTTTAGCTGCTATTGGACAACCTTTTTTAATCAGTGTTTATAACGAGCTTTTAGCCAAGTTTGGCAAACTAGGCGGACAAATTTTACTTACAGGTAAGGATTTTGACTCTAGAAAAGCTACTAAACACGCAAAAAATGCTATCGATATGATGATAAATTTAGGAATTTTGCCTATTATTAATGAAAATGACGCTACAGCCATAGAAGAAATTGTCTTTGGTGATAATGATAGCCTAAGTGCTTATGCTACGCATTTTTTTGATGCGGATTTGCTTGTGATTTTAAGCGATATTGATGGATTTTACGATAAAAATCCTAGTAAATTTAGTGATGCAAAGCGTTTAGAAAAAATCACTCATATTAAAGAAGAATGGCTACAAGCAACCATAAAAACAGGTAGTGAGCACGGAACAGGTGGTATAGTAACCAAACTTAAAGCAGCTAAATTTTTACTTGAACACAATAAAAAAATGTTTTTAGCAAGTGGCTTTAATCTAAATGTAATTGAAACCTTTTTGCTTGAAAATAAACAAATAGGCGGAACTTTGTTTGAGTGATTAATTTATTAAATTCTCTTTTAAAATCAAATAAGCTATAATTAAAACTTTTAATTTCACACAAAGCGAAAAAATGAAAAAAATTATTTTTATGGGTACTCCATCTTATGCAACTTGTATTTTAAAAGCACTAGTAGAAAATGAAAATTTTAAACTCGTAGCACTTTTTACTCAGCCTGATAAAGCTGTAGGTAGAAAGCAAATTTTAACTCCAAGTCATACTAAGGCTTTTTTAAGTCAAAATTATCCTAGTATTCCTATTTTTACTCCAAGTTCTTTAAAAGATGAAAATATTATAAGAGAGATTAAGGATTTAAATCCTGATTTTATCGTGGTTGCTGCCTATGGAAAAATTTTACCTAAAGCCATTTTGGATTTAGCACCTTGTGTGAATTTGCACGCTTCTTTACTTCCAAAATACCGTGGTGCCAGTCCGATTCAAAGTGCGATTTTAAATAAAGATGAAAAAAGTGGAGTTTGCACCATGCTTATGGAAGAAGGGCTTGATACAGGTGCTATACTTGAAAGCTTAGAGTGTGATATAAAAGATAAAAATTCAAGTGAAGTTTTTGAACTTTTAGCAAATTTGGCCGCTAAGCTCATCCTCACTACTCTTTTAAATTTTGATAAAATTACCCCTAAAAAACAAGAGGAAAGTCTAGCAACGCTTTGCAGAAAAATCAAAAAAGAAGATGGGCTTATAAATTTGCAAAATGCAAGAGAACTTTATCAAAAATATCTAGCTTTTACCCCTTGGCCTGGAGTTTTCTTGGAAAATGGACTTAAATTCTTAGAACTTGAACTTGTGGATGAATTAAAACAAAATGCTAGGATGGGTGAAATTTTAGAATTAGAAAAAGAAAGTTTTTTGCTTGCTTGCAAACAAGGAGTTTTGCGTATTAAAAAACTTCAAGAAAGTGGAAAAAAAGCTCTTGATGGTAGGACTTATTTAAATGGAAAAAGGCTTAAAAGTGAAGATAGTTTGTGTTGAAAGTATAGACTCAACTCATCTTTTTTTATGCGAGCAAATACGCAATGGAAAGATTGATGAAAATTTTGCTATTTATGCTTTAGAACAAACAAATGGAGTTGGAAGTAGGGAAAATTCTTGGCAAAGCTCTAAAGGAAATTTACATCTTTCTTTTTGTATTAAAGAAGAAGATTTACCAAAAGATTTACCTTTAGCTTCTGTGAGTATTTATTTTGCTTATTTACTTAAAGAAGTTTTACAAGAAAAAGGTTCTAAAATTTGGCTTAAATGGCCTAACGATCTATATTTAGATGATAAAAAAGCTGGAGGGGTTATAAGTGCTAAAATTTCAAATTTTATCATAGGCGGTATGGGTTTAAATCTCAAATTTTCACCCCAAAATACAGCTTTATGCGATATAGAAATTTCGCTTAAAGATTTAGTGAGTGAGTTTTTGCAAAAAGTAGAAAAAAAAATTTTATGGAAGAATATTTTTAGCAAGTATATGTTAGAATTCGAAAAATCAAGAAAATTTAGCGTCCATCATGAAGGTAAAGTTTTTTCACTTGAAAATTCTTTTTTGTATGAAGATGGTTCAATTTTACTAGGTGATAAAAGGGTGTATAGTTTAAGATGAGCGAAATTATTACAATAGCAAATCAAAAAGGTGGAGTAGGAAAGACTACAACAGCAGTAAATTTAGCCGCTTCCTTAGCTGTGGCTGAGAAAAAAGTACTTTTGATTGATGTTGATCCGCAAGCTAATGCGACTACAGGACTTGGTTTTAATCGTAATAATTATGAGTATAATATTTACCATGTTTTTATAGGAAGAAAAAAGCTTTCAGATATTATTTTAAAAACAGAATTGCCACAACTTCATTTAGCTCCTTCAAATATAGGTCTTGTAGGTATAGAACAAGAGCTTGCTAAAGGTGAAAATAATGAGAAAAAAATGCTGCTTAAAAATCAAATTCAAGAAGTGATTGATGAGTATGATTTTATTATTATTGATTCTCCGCCTGCTCTTGGAAGTATTACTATAAATGCTTTTGCAGCAAGTGATAGCGTAATTATCCCTATACAGTGTGAATTTTATGCGCTTGAGGGTGTAGCTATGGTTTTAAATACAATTAAAATTATCAAAAAAACTATTAATTCTAAACTCAGGGTTCGTGGATTTTTACCGACAATGTATAGCTCTCAAAATAATCTTTCTAAAGATGTTGTAGATGATTTGAAACAAAATTTTAAAAAACAACTTTTTACTATTAATGGAAATGAAGATGACTTTATTGTGATCCCTCGCAATGTAAAACTTGCAGAAAGTCCAAGTTTTGGAAAGCCTATAATTCTTTATGATATTAAATCACCAGGTTCTGTTGCTTATCAAAATTTGGCGTATTCTATATTAGGATAATTATAATGGGGTTAAATAAAGATAGGGGTTTAAGTAGTTTAATCAGTGATATGGATACTGTTTATAGTAAAGAATTGGGTTTTGATAAAAATCAAAGCACTATGATAGAAATTGATCAAATTTCACCCAATCCATTTCAGCCAAGAAAGAATTTTGATCAAGAAGCTTTAGATGAACTTGCTAATTCTATCAAAGAATTTGGACTTATTCAGCCTATTATTGTATTTAAAAAAAATAATAAATTTATTTTAATTGCTGGGGAACGTCGCTTAAGAGCAGTGAAAGCATTAGGAAAAAAAGAAATTCTAGCTTTTATTGCTGATATTGATGAGAATAAGCTTAGAGAATTGGCTCTTATTGAAAATATACAAAGAGAGAATTTAAACCCTATTGAGCTTGCTAATTCTTATAAGGATTTAATGCAAGTTCATAAAATTACTCAAGAGAATTTAGCAGAACTTATTCATAAGTCTCGCACTCAAATAACAAATACTTTAAGACTTCTGAATTTAGATATTAGAACTCAAGAGTTGATTGCTTCTGGAAAAATTTCTCAGGGTCATGCTAAAGTTTTGGTTGGTTTAGATCAAAAAGATGAAAAAATGTTGGTTGATAGTATAATAGGTCAAAAACTTAATGTTAGAGATACTGAAAAAATAGTTAAAAAAATAAAAAATAATGAAAGCTTACCTAATCAAGAATTTGAAGATGAAATAAAAAAATTAAAACAAATACTAAATCGCTTTGGATTTGACTGCAAAAATAAAAATAATGATTTTGTAATTCATTTAGAAAATATTGATAAAATTAAAAAATTAATCAAAATGCTTGAAAAGCTTTAACCAAAATCTTAGCTTTTTTATGGTAAAATAGTCCTTCGAAAATTCTAACCAAGGAGAATTATGTTTGAAGATATGCATCCTTCCATAATGCTTGCTACTATGGCTATTTTTTTAGCTATGATAGTTATTTTAAATAGTATGCTATATAAGCCGCTTTTAAAATTTATGGATGAAAGAAATGATTCTATAAAAAATGATGAGAATAAAGTAAAAGAAAATTCTCAAGAAGTTTTAGGTGTGAATGATGAATTAGAAGCTATTCATATTAACACTAGAGAAGAAATTCAAAAAATTAAACAAAGTGCTATAGCTGCTGCTAAAGAAGAGGCAGAGCAAATTCTTAGAAGCAAGAAAGAAGAATTGGAAAGAAAAATGGCCAGTTTTTATGCAGATTTAGCCGTTCAAAAAAAAGAGTTGCAAGAACATTTAAACATACATTTACCTGAGCTTAAGCAAGCTTTGCAAAATAACATAAAGAAAATTTAAGAGGAGAGAAATGAGTAAGTTATTCTTTATTATATTTTTGCTACCTTTATATGCTTTTGGTGCATCAAATGGTAGTGGAGAATATGATATTATTCCAAGGACTATTAATTTTCTAATTTTTGTGGCTATATTGTATTATTTTGTTGCAACTTCATTTAAAAATTTTTACAAAAACCGTATTGTAAAAATTTCTTCTAAACTTGATGAAATTCAAAAAAAACTTTTAGAAAGTAAAGCTAAGAAATTAGATACGATGAAAAAACTTGAAGAAGCTAAGGCAAGTGCTGCTGCCGCTTTAATTACAGCAAAAAAAGAAGCTGAAATTTTAGTTCAAAATATTAAGAAAGAGACTCAAGATGAGTTAGATTTACTTCAAAAACATTTTGAGGAACAAAAAGATTATGAATTTAGAAAAATGGAAAAAGAATTAGTATCAAATACTTTAAATGAAATTTTTTCTGATCCAAATATGACATTAAAACAGAGTGAAATAATAGAACTTATGATGAAGAAGGTATCTTAAATATGGAAAATATAATTGCAAGAAGATATGCAAAAGCGATAGCTTCAAGAGCTGATATAAATGATTTTTATCAGAATTTGTGTATTTTAAATTCTGCTTTTGTTTTGCCAAAATTTAAAAATATTATAGAATCTAATGAGATTAAAAAAGAAAGAAAAATGGAATTTCTTGATTCTTTTTTTGATATTAAAAATTCTAGTTTTCAAAATTTTTTAAGACTTTTGATTGAAAATTCAAGATTAGAATGCATTCCTCAAATAGTTAAAGAACTTGAAAGACAAAAAGCTTTTAAAGAAAATATTTTTGTTGGTATTGTATATTCTAAAGAAAAATTAAGTCAAGAAAATCTTAAAGATCTTGAAGTAAAACTTAACAAAAAATTTGATGCAAATATTAAATTAAACAATAAAATCAGTCAAGATGATAGTGTTAAAATAGAATTAGAAGAATTAGGTTATGAACTTTCTTTTTCTATGAAAGCTCTTCAAAATAAGCTAAACGAATATATATTGAAAATTATCTAAGGAGAAAAAGTAAATGAAATTTAAAGCTGATGAGATCAGTTCAATAATCAAAGAAAGAATTGAAAATTTTGATTTAAATCTTGAAATTGAAGAAACAGGAAAAATTATTTCTGTAGCTGATGGTGTTGCTAAGGTATATGGACTTAAGAATATTATGGCTGGAGAAATGGTAGAATTTGAAAATGGTGATAAAGGAATGGCCTTAAACCTTGAAGAGTCGAGTGTAGGTATTGTTATACTTGGAAAAGGAGAAGGTTTAAAAGAAGGTGCTTCTGTAAAAAGACTTAAGAAATTACTTAAAGTTCCAGTAGGTGAGGCTTTGATTGGCCGTGTTGTAAATGCTTTAGGTGAGCCAATTGATGCTAAAGGTGTGATCAATGCTAATGAATATCGTTTTGTTGAAGAAAAAGCAAAAGGTATTATGGCGAGAAAAAGTGTTCATGAGCCTTTACATACAGGAATTAAAGCTATTGATGCACTTGTGCCAATTGGTCGTGGTCAAAGAGAGCTTATCATAGGCGATAGACAAACAGGTAAAACTACTGTTGCTGTTGATACTATTATATCTCAAAGAGGTCAAGGAGTTATCTGTATATATGTTGCAATTGGTCAAAAGCAAAGTACAGTGGCACAAGTGGTTAAAAGACTAGAAGAACATGGTGCTATGGAATATACTATTGTTGTAAATGCTGGTGCTTCAGATCCTGCGGCTTTACAGTACTTAGCTCCATATACTGGTGTAACCATGGGTGAATTTTTTAGAGACAACGCAAAACATGCTTTAATTGTTTATGATGATTTGAGCAAGCATGCTGTAGCTTATCGCGAAATGTCTTTGATTTTACGTCGTCCTCCAGGTCGTGAAGCTTATCCAGGCGATGTTTTTTACCTTCATTCAAGATTGCTTGAAAGAGCAAGCAAGCTAAATGATGAATTAGGTGCTGGTTCTTTGACGGCATTGCCGATAATTGAAACACAAGCAGGAGATGTTTCTGCTTATATTCCAACTAATGTTATTTCAATTACAGATGGACAAATTTTCTTAGAAACTGATTTATTTAACTCAGGAATTCGTCCTGCAATTAATGTTGGTTTATCAGTATCTCGTGTAGGTGGGGCTGCTCAAATTAAAGCTACAAAACAAGTTTCAGGTACATTAAGACTTGACCTTGCTCAATATAGAGAGCTTCAAGCTTTTGCACAATTTGCTAGTGATTTAGATGAGGCAAGTAGAAAACAACTTGAACGTGGACAAAGAATGGTTGAACTCTTAAAACAACCACCTTATTCTCCGCTTAGCGTTGAAAAACAAGTAGTTTTAATTTTTGCAGGAACCAAAGGTTTCTTAGATGATATTGCTGTTTCTAGAATTAAGGAATTTGAAGATGGAATTTATCCTTTTATTGAGGCAAAATATCCAGATATTTTTGAGCAAATTCGCTCTAAAAAAGCTTTAGATTCTGATTTGGAAGAAAAACTAGCTAAAGCCATTAATGAGTTTAAAGCAAATCATTTATAAGGCCTTTTATGTCTAATTTAAAAGAAATTAAAAGAAAAATTAAAAGTGTTCATAACACTCAAAAGACTACAAATGCTATGAAGCTAGTTTCTACTGCTAAGTTAAAAAAAGCAGAAGAAGCAGCTAAAAGATCAAAAATTTATGCACAAAAAATCGATGAAATTTTGAGTGAAATTTCATTTCAGATCAATAAAATTGTTCACAATGAAGATGATGTGCGTTTATCTTTGTTTCATAAAAAAGAACAAATTAAAACCGTAGATTTAATATTTATTACTGCAGATAAAGGCTTATGCGGTGGTTTTAATATTAAGACTTTAAAAACAGTAAGTGAAATGCTAAAAGAATATGAAGCAAAAAATATTAATATTCGTCTTAGAGCTATAGGTAAAACTGGGATTGAATATTTTAATTTTCAAAAAATAGAATTGTTAGAGAAATATTTCCATCTTAGTTCTAGTCCTGATTATGAGAAAGCATGTGAAGTAATTCATGCTGCTGTAGATGATTTTTTAAATGGAAATACAGATGAAGTGATTTTAGTTCATAATGGTTATAAAAATATGATTACCCAAGAACTTAAAATTAATCATCTTATTCCAGTTGAACCAAAGAGTATTGAACAGACTCATAATTCTCTTTTAGAGCTTGAACCAGAAGGAACTGAGCTTTTAGAAGATTTAATGAAAACATATTTCGAGTATAATATGTATTATGCATTAATCGATTCTTTGGCGGCAGAGCATAGTGCAAGAATGCAAGCTATGGATAATGCAACTAATAACGCAAAGGCAAGAGTGAAACAACTGAATTTAGCTTATAACAAAGCAAGACAAGAATCTATTACCACTGAGCTTATAGAAATTATCAGTGGTGTTGAATCAATGAAATAGTAAATTTTAAGGAGAAGATAAATAATGCAAGGATTTATTTCACAGGTATTAGGTCCGGTTGTTGATGTAGATTTTAACGACTATTTACCTCAAATTAATGAAGCAATTGTTGTAAATTTTGAAAGCGAAGGAAAAAAACATAAACTTGTTTTAGAAGTAGCAGCTCATTTAGGAGATAATAGAGTTAGAACTATTGCTATGGATATGACAGATGGTTTGGTAAGGGGCTTAAAAGCTAAGGCTTTAGGTGCTCCTATTAGTGTTCCTGTTGGTGAGAAAGTTTTAGGAAGAATTTTCAATGTTACTGGAGATTTGATCGATGAAGGTGAAGAAATTTCTTTTGATAAAAAATGGGCAATTCATAGAGATCCACCAGCTTTTGAAGATCAAAGCACAAAAAGTGAGATTTTTGAAACAGGGATTAAAGTTGTGGATTTACTTGCTCCTTATGCAAAAGGTGGTAAAGTAGGTCTTTTTGGTGGTGCAGGTGTTGGTAAAACTGTTATTATTATGGAGCTTATTCACAATGTTGCATTTAAGCATAGCGGCTATTCTGTATTTGCAGGTGTGGGTGAGAGAACTCGTGAAGGAAATGACCTTTATAATGAAATGAAAGAAAGTAATGTTTTAGACAAAGTTGCTCTATGTTATGGACAAATGAATGAACCACCAGGGGCAAGAAATCGTATTGCTTTAACAGGTTTAACAATGGCTGAGTATTTTAGAGATGAAATGGGTCTTGATGTGCTTATGTTTATTGATAATATCTTTAGATTTTCACAATCAGGTTCTGAAATGTCAGCACTTTTAGGAAGAATTCCATCAGCTGTGGGTTATCAACCAACCTTAGCAAGTGAAATGGGTAAATTCCAAGAAAGAATTACTTCAACTAAAAAAGGCTCAATCACTTCAGTTCAAGCTGTTTACGTTCCAGCTGATGACTTAACCGACCCAGCTCCAGCAACTGTTTTTGCTCACTTAGATGCTACAACGGTTTTAAATAGAGCTATTGCTGAAAAGGGTATTTATCCTGCAGTTGACCCACTTGACTCAACTTCAAGAATGCTTGACCCAAATATCATTGGAGAAGAACATTATAAAGTTGCTCGTGGTGTTCAATCAGTGCTTCAAAAATACAAAGATTTACAAGATATCATCGCCATTTTAGGTATGGATGAGCTTAGCGAAGAGGATAAACTTGTAGTTGAAAGAGCAAGAAAGATTGAAAAATTCTTATCACAACCATTTTTCGTTGCAGAAGTTTTCACAGGTAGCCCAGGAAAATATATAAGCCTTGAAGATACAATAGCAGGATTTAAGGGAATTTTAGAAGGTAAATATGATCATTTACCAGAAAATGCTTTCTATATGGTTGGAAATATAGATGAAGCTATTGCAAAAGCGGATAAATTAAAAGGTTAATTTATGAACGATTTGATTAATTTCGAGATAGTTACGCCTTTGGGTGTAATCTATCAAGGAGAAGTAAAATCTGTTACTTTACCGGGTAGTGAAGGAGAATTTGGCGTGCTTAAAGGACATGCTGCTTTGGTTTCTTCTTTAAAATCTGGAGTAATTGATATTGAAAAAGCTGATTTAAATCATGAATTAATTGCTATTGATGCTGGACATGCAAAGGTAGATGAAGATAAGATTTGCGTGTTAGCAAAGGGTGCGGTTTGGGTTTGTGGAAGTGATGAAAGTGAGATTGAAAAAAATCTTGCTCAAGCAAAAGATTTGATTAAATCTATGAGTTCTGATAATGCAGCTTTAGCAGCAACTTTTTCAAAACTTGATAATGCAAGGATGCATTAATGAATTTTGAAGCTATATTTCATTTTTTCAATGGTTCAAGTATTATTACTTATATAGTTTTATTATGGCTTTCTTTATATTTTATTTTAGCATTTAGTATTTTGTTTGCTAGATTGACTTATTTGGCTACATGGAGAAATAAGGAAAAAGAAAGTTTAGAAACTTTGCTCTTGGGTGAGAAGGATTTAAGTCGTACTGATTCGATTTTAAGAAAATGCAATGATACAACTTCAAATCATTTAGAAATCTATAAAAATTTAGCAAGTCGCCGCGCTTCTGCTGGACTTACTTGGCTTAGTATTATTGCTTCAACTTCACCTTTTATAGGTCTTTTTGGGACGGTTATTTCTATACTTGAAACTTTTGGTGGGCTTGGAACTCAAAATTCTTTAAGTATCATAGCTCCTAAAATCAGCGAGGCTTTAGTTGCTACAGGTTGTGGTATTTTAGTAGCAATTCCTGCTTATACATTTCATCTCATCATTAAAAGAAAAGCTTTTGAACTTTTAAGCATTATTGATAGCGAGATTAAAGTTATAAGTTCGAGTAAATAAGGTTAAAAATGCCATTTGATGATGAAAAACCTGAACTTAATATCACACCTTTAGTAGATATTATGCTTGTATTGCTTGCGATTTTAATGGTAACAGCTCCAAGCATTACTTATGAAGAAAAAATTAATCTTCCACAAGGTAGTCAAAAAAATACTAGCACTCCAACTGTTAAGAGTTTAATTATTAGTATTAATGCAAAAAAAGAAATTTTTTTAAATCAAGAAAAATACGATTTTATAAGTTTTGCTGACAATCTTGCTCAAAGAAAAGCACAATTTAATACCGAAGATCCGGTTTTTATACGCGCTGATAAAAGCTTAAAATATGACGATGTTATTTCAGTCTTAAGAAGTGTAAAAAATTTAGGATTTAATAAAGTTGCTTTACAGACTGAATAATCATGAAAAATTATGGTTTGAGTAATTTAAATTCGTTTTTACTTGCTTTAGCAATATATATTAGTATAATAATTCTTGTTTTTTTTAGACTTGTAAGCGAGGTTGAACCTGCTATACAATATACTGATATAAAAGATAGTTTTGTAGATATTGAACTTGCTGAACCATCAAAACAGGTTATTACTCAAAGCAACACTCCTAAAGAAATACAAAAACCAACAGAGCAAATTGATATAGAAAAGCTTTTTGCTCAGACTACAAATAAAACAGTTAAAACAGAAGATATTGACCAAAAGGCAAGTAATTTTAATGAGCTTTTTGGAAATATCAAAGAAATACAAGAAGAAAAGACTACAAAAATTCAATCAAGTGCTAAATCAGGAGCTTCTAGTACCCCAAAACCTCAAGCTTCCGAACTTGTAAAACAACTTAATGATAGTTTACTTCAAGAAGAAAGTTCAACGCAAGGCGAAAGCACAAAGGCGCAAAAGATTGGAATTTATGATGAATTTTTAGGGAAAGTTGTGCGTATTATCACTCAAAGATGGACTCAGTATTATCCAAATAGTGAAAAAATTTCTGTTAAGGTAAAAATTTTTATTGATGAAAATGGAAAATTTGGCTATACTTCAGTTGAAAAAAGTGGGAATCCTTTATATGATGCTAAAGTGGCTGAATTTTTAGAAAGTCAAAAAGGTAAATTTATTACTTATCCTCCGCAAAATAAAAATATAAGCATTACCATGAATTTAAGAGATGAAGCAAAAGTTAAAAATGATTAGGAGAAAAAAATGAAAAAAATTGTAGCAATTTTTTTAGTCTTTTTAGGAAGTCTTTGGGCAGAAGATCCAGTGATTGATGTTGTTAATTCTGGTGTAGTTTTACCAAAGATTATCGTTAAAGATAATTCAAATTTAAGTGATGAGAATTTAAAGAAAAGCTTTTATAATATCATTGTGAACGATTTGAAAGTAAGTTCAAACTTTGAAGTTGTTGCTAATGCAACTGAAACAAGTAATTATACTTTTGAATACGCTTTAAATAAAAATGGTAACACTTTGAGTTTAAATGTAAAAATAAAAGCTGGCGGTTCTGATAAGTCAGAGCAAACTTATACTTTAAATGGTTTAGAGCAATATCCATTTTTGGCACATAAAAGTGTCAAAGCTTCTGTAAATGCGTTAGGACTTGCACCTGTTGATTGGATGGATCATAAAATTTTGATCGCGAGAAATTCCAGCTCTAAAAAAAGTCAAATTATTATGGCTGATTATACTTTAACTTATCAAAAAGTTATTGTTGATGGTGGGCTTAATTTATTTCCAAAATGGGGAAATAAAGAACAAACTCTATTTTATTATACAGCTTATGATCATGATAAGCCAACTTTATACCGTTATGATTTAAATACCAATAAAGCTAGTAAAATTTTATCAAGCGGCGGTATGGTTGTAGCAAGTGATGTGAGTGTAGATGGAAGTAAACTACTTGTTACCATGGCTCCAAAAGATCAGCCTGATGTTTATTTATATGACTTAAATACCAAAAATCTAACACAATTAACTAATTATTCTGGTATTGATGTTAATGGAAATTTTATTGGCTCAGATGATAGTAAAGTGGTATTTGTAAGCGATCGTTTGGGATATCCTAATATTTTTATGCAAGATTTAAATAGTAATAGTGCTGAACAAGTTGTTTTTCATGGTAGAAACAATTCGGCTGTTTCGACTTATAAAGATTTTTTGGTTTATTCAAGTCGTGAATCAAATCAAGCAGGTGTTTTTAATATTTATTTGATGTCAATTAATAGTGATTATATTCGTCAACTTACAGCAAATGGAAAAAATTTATTTCCAAGATTTTCTAGTGATGGTGGAAGTATAGTATTTATCAAATATTTAGGTGCGCAAAGTGCTTTGGGTGTTATTCGTGTAAATGCAAATAAGACTTTTTATTTTCCTCTTAGGGTTGGAAAAATTCAATCAATTGATTGGTAAAAATTTCAATTTTAGGTTAAAATTAATTAAAAATTAGATATAATAGTAAGAATTTATTAACTTTGAAAGGTCGTAAATGAAAAAAATTCTTTTTACTTCAATTGCAGCTCTTGCAGTTGTTATTAGTGGTTGTAGCACAAAAAGCACTAGTGTAAGCGGTGATAGTAGTGTTGATTCAAATCGTGGTTCAGGTGGAAGTGATGGTTGGGATATTGATTCAAAAATTTCTCAACTTAATGATACTTTAAATAAAGTATATTTTGATTTTGATAAATTCAATATTCGTCCTGATATGCAAAATGTTGTAAGTACAAATGCTAATATCTTTAACACTGAAGTAAGCGGTGTAAGTATTACTGTTGAAGGAAACTGCGATGAGTGGGGAACCGATGAATATAACCAAGCTCTAGGTTTAAAAAGAGCAAAAGCTGTAAAAGAAGCTTTAATCGCTAAAGGTGTAAATGCTGATAGAATTGCTGTTAAAAGCTATGGAGAAACAAATCCTGTGTGCACTGAAAAAACTAAAGCTTGCGATGCGCAAAACAGACGTGCTGAATTTAAATTATCAAGATAATTAATGAAAAAAATATTCACAGTAGCTCTTCTTGGAGCTACTTTACTTTATGCAGAAAGCTCAGCTTTTGGTGCAGGAGATATAACAAGCAATTCTTCTTATGGTTTAACTTCAAATGAAAAATTATTTAAAGAAAAGTTAGATAATTTAAATAATGAAAATATACAAACAAATGCTAGAATTAATGAAATTAACGAAAGAATCGAGGGTTTACAAAGCACTTTAGAAGGTATAAATTCTCAATATGCTAAATCAAATTCTAGATTAAGTCAAGTTGAAGAGAATAATCAAAATATTGAAAATAATTTTACTAGTGAAATTCAAAAATTAAAGGCTTATGTTGAAGAAAGTAGAAAAATTCAAGAAGCTAATAATAAGCAAGTAAAAAAAGTTTTAGCCGAACTTAGTTCTTTAGTAGATGCCATTAATGCAAATTATGTTTCTAAAAACGAATTAAATGATGCAAATTTAAGCGTTAAAACTATTACACCTAGTGTTGTTGTTTCAACTACAGATTCAAATAGTACGATTGAAGACAATAATACTCAAAATACCCAAGATGATAAAGCAAAACAAATTGATGAATCTTGGAAAAAGAAAAAAAATAATGAAATTTTAGAATTAGCGATAAAAGATGTTGATAAAAATGCTTTTGAAGATTCTAAAGCAAAATTAAATTTTCTCATAACAAAGCAATATAAACCTGCAAGAGCAAATTTTTGGTTAGGGGAGATCGAGTATAAACAAAAAAAATATAACAATGCTATTGTTTATTATAAAAAAAGTTCTTCTTTGAGTACAAAAGGGGATTATTTCCCAAAACTTTTATATCATACTGCCATTTCATTGGATAAAACAGGTGATACAAAAACAGCAAATGGTTTTTATAAAGCTTTAAAAACTAATTATCCAAATTCACCCGAAGCAAAAGCTTCACCTAATAGAAAATAATTAAGGAGATAAAATGGCTATAGAAAAAAATAGTGTAGTTTCAATGTTTTATGAGTTAAAAGATGCAAATACAAATGAAGTTTTAGAATCAAATTTATATTCTCAACCTATTTCTTTTATTTTAGGCAAAGGTCAGATTTTAGAAAGCTTAGAAGAAGAAGTGATGAAGCTTGATTGTCCTAGCAATGCTGATGTGGTAATTAAAAAAGAAAAAGGTTTAGGCGAATACGATGAAAATGCCGTTCAAACTTTACCAAAAGAGCAATTTGCAGGTATTGATTTAAAAGTAGGTATGGAGCTTTTTGGCGAAGGTGAAAATGGCGAAACCGTTCGTGTAACTGTAAAAGAGATTGGCGAAAATGATGTGACAATTGATTATAATCATCCTTATGCGGGTCGTGATTTGCTTTTTTCTTTAAATATCGTAGATGCTAGAGCTGCAAGTGAAGATGAAATTCTTACAGGTATTATCGCAGGAAGTCATAGTTGTGGTTGTGGAAGCGGACATGGGCACGATCATCATCACGGACACGGACACGGTGGCGGCGGTTGCTGTGGCGGTGGCGGCGGTTGCGGTTGTCATTAATGAATGCTGCGTTTATATTTCCAGGTCAAGGCTCACAAAGTCTTGGCATGGGAAAAGATTTTTATGAAAACTCTATAAAAGCCAAAGAACTCCTTCAAAACGCAAGTGATTTTTGTAAGATTGATTTTAAACATTTGCTTTTTGAAGAAAACGAAAAACTCAATCAAAGTGAATTTACCCAACCCGCCATCGTTTTAAATTCCTTAATGGCTTATAGTGTTTTACTTGAAAAAAAACCTGATTTAAGTTCGAAATTTGCTTTAGGACATTCTTTAGGAGAATTTTCAGCCTTAGCTGTTAATGGTGCTTTTGATTTTTTAGAGGCTCTTTCTTTGGTTAATAAAAGAGGGCTTTTTATGCAAGAAGATTGTGCAAAAGTTGAAGCAGGTATGATGGTGGTTTTAGGGCTTGATGATGAAAAGGTTGAAGAGCTTTGCCAAAAAGCACAAAAAGAAAACAAGCAAATTTTTGCTGCAAATTATAACTGTGATGGACAAATCGTTGTAGCAGGTTTAAAACCTGATTTAGCAAGTTATGAAAGTGTATTTAAAGAAGCAGGAGCTAAAAGAGCTATGCTTTTAAATATGAGCGTGGCAAGTCATTGTCCTCTTTTGGAAAATGCTTCAGCTAAGCTTTGTGTGGAGCTTGAAAAGGTGTTAAAACCAAATTTTAAAGCCGTGCTTTCTAATGCAAATGCTAAAATTTATACATGTAAAGAAGAAGCTCTTGAACTTTTAAAAGCACAACTTATCTCACCTGTGCTTTATAAACAAAGCATTAAGGCATGTGAAAATGAAGTAGATTATTTCATAGAATTTGGTGCAAGCGTGCTTAAGGGTTTGAATAAAAAAATTACTTCAAAAGAAACTTATGCTTTAACAAATATGAATGATATTGATGAATTTTTAAAGGTTATATGATGAAAATAGCAATTTTAGGAGCCATGAGTGAAGAAATCACTCCTTTGCTTGAAACACTTAAAGATTATATAAAAATAGAACACGCTAATAATACTTATTATTTTGCAAAGTATAAAAATCATGAACTTGTTTTAGCGTATTCTAAAATCGGCAAGGTAAATTCTACTCTTAGTGCTAGTGTGATGATAGAAAAATTTGGCGCACAAGTTTTGCTTTTTACAGGAGTTGCAGGTGCTTTTAATCCTGAACTTGAAATTGGTGATTTGCTTTATGCAACAAAATTAGCCCAATACGATCTTGATATTACCGCTTTTGGGCATCCTTTGGGTTTTGTTCCAGGTAATGAAATTTTTATCAAAACCGATGAGAAATTAAACAATCTTGCTTTAGAAGTTGCTAAGGAATTAAATATCAAACTTCGTGCAGGCATTATTGCAACGGGTGATGAGTTTATTTGCGATGAAGCAAAAAAAGCAAAAATTAGAGAAATTTTCAATGCGGATGCTTGTGAAATGGAAGGCGCAAGTGTGGCTTTGGTTTGTGATGCTTTAAAGGTGCCTTGTTTTATCTTAAGAGCTATGAGTGATAAAGCGGGGGAAAAGGCTGAATTTGATTTTGATGAGTTTGTGATCAATTCAGCTAAAATTTCGGCCAATTTTGTGCTTAAAATGTGCGAGAAATTATGATAAATCTTAGCAAAAAACTTATACGCCAAGTTGCACAAGCTAATGCTAAATTTGGACTTATTAAAGATGGAGATAGGGTTCTTTTAGGGCTTAGCGGCGGGAAAGATTCTTTGGCTTTAGCCCATCTTTTAAATCGTATGCAAGCTCACGCTCCTTTTAAATTTGAACTTGAAGCGGTAACTTTGAGTTATGGCATGGGCGAGGATTATTCTCATCTTCATGCACATTGTGAAGAACACGGCATTAAACATAGCGTGCTTGATTCAAATATTTATGAAGTTTCAGGCGATACCATAAGAGAAAATTCAAGTTTTTGTAGTTATTTTTCGAGAATGCGTCGTGGAGCTTTATATACTTACGCTCTTGAAAAAGGTTTTAACAAGCTTGCTATAGCTCATCATTTAGATGATGCAGCAGAAAGCTTTTTTATGAATTTTATTCATAATGGAGCTTTAAGAACCTTAGCGCCTATTTATCAAAGCAAACGCGGTGTAACTGTGATACGCCCTTTGATTTTTGTGCGAGAAAGACAGCTTAGGGATAATGCTACGCAAAATGAACTTAGCGTGATAGGAAATGAATTTTGTCCTGGTATGAAACTCAGTGAAAAAAATGTAAAATTTCCACACGCTAGAGAAGAAGCTAAACAGCTTTTAGCAAATTTAGAAAAAGATCATCCTAAGCTTTTTACAAGTTTAAAAACCGCTTTTGCCAATTTACACACGGAGAGTTTTTGGCTTCAAAAGGCATAAAAGCATGAAAAAAGCTTTTGTTTTAGTGGATTATCAAAATGATTTTATTGATGGAAGTTTAGGTTTTGATAAGGCTTTAAAAATCAAAGAAAATATTCTTAAAGCCTTAAATCAAATCGATTTTAATAACACGCATTTGCTTTTAACCTATGATACACATGATGAGCATTATCTACAAAGTAAAGAAGGTTTAAATTTACCTGTAAAACATTGCATTAAAGAGAGTTTGGGTTGGCAAATGCCAAAGGAATTTGAACCTTTTTTACAAAAAGCTCATAAAATTTTTTATAAAAATACTTTTGGTAGCTTAGAATTAGCTAATTTCATACAAAAAAGCGATTATGAAGAACTTCATTTTGCAGGGCTTGTTTCTCATATTTGTGTGTTTTGTAATATCATTTTAGCTTTTGGTGCTAAGCCTAATGCAAGGATAATTTTACACCAAAATTTAAGTGCAAGTTTTGATGAAAATTTAGAAAAATCCGCTTTTGATATACTTAGAGCTTATGGTATTGAAATTGTTTAATGCAAGGCTTTATACTTCATACTCAAAAAGTTAAAGATGAGGATTTGATCGTTTATATTTTAAGTCCTAAAATGCTTATTAAGGCTTATCGTTTTTATGGACTTAGACATTCTAGTATTTTAAGCGGCTATAAAATCGACTTTGCTTTAGAAGAAAATCCTAGTTTTTTACCAAGACTTAAAGATGTATTGCATTTGGGATTTTTATGGATTATGCAAAGGGATAAAATGCTTATTTGGCAAGAATTTATCCGTCTTTTATATAGGCATTTAAAAGATGTGGAAGAGCTTGATAGTTTTTATTTTGATTTACTTGATGAGTGTGTGAAAAGGTTTGAAAAACAAAATCCAAAGCGTGTTATTGTTGATGCTTATTTAAAAATTTTGGAATTTGAAGGAAGATTGCATAAGGATTTTTTTTGTTTTGCCTGTGATGAGAAAATTCAAAATTCCATTACATTGCTAAGGGCTTTTTTACCTTCGCATTCTCAATGTGCTTTAGGATTTGAGTTTGAAGAGAAAAAACTAAAACAATTTTATAGTAGTAAAAATTGTGCGATTTTTGATGATGAAGAAATACAAAATTTATATCATTTGATTAAGGAAGGTTTATGATATTAAGTGATGAAAAATGTGATTTTTTAGAATCTATAGCAAGTTTTTTAAGTCCTAAAGATGTGGAGCTTGTCTTTGTGGATAGTAAAGAAATGCAAGAAATTAACTTAGAGCAAAGAAAACAAGATAAAACCACTGATGTACTTTCTTTTCCGCTTGAAAATATCGATGAGAGTTTGCCTTTGGGTTCTGTTGTGATCAATGTGGATTTGGCAAAAGAAAAGGCTAAAGAGTTAGGGCATAGCTATGAAGAAGAAATAAGCTTGCTTTTTATCCACGCTATGCTTCATTTACTAGGTTTTGATCATGAAAATGATAATGGAGAAATGAGAGAAAAAGAGAAAGAACTTATAGAGCATTTTAATTTGCCTAAAAGTTTGATTGTAAGGACTTTGGGATAACTCCACCCCAAAACGGAACAGATTTTGCTTATATTATTTTAATATATTTAGATTGAAGGCAAAAAAATCAAAATCAAGGAATTAATATGAGTATCTTTAGCATCAATGATAACTCAAATTATAATTCTATACTTTCACAAGCAAAAACTAAT
>NZ_RYYH01000009.1:0-60147 GCF_004378995.1 Campylobacter sp. US53
ACTAACTATTATAAAACTATATGGTTTGAATTTAAATTTTATTTTATAGAAAAAATTGATTTAATGAGAGTAAATTTTGATTAAATATTGAAATTATTTGTGAGATATTTTTAATTAATATATATTAATTAAAGCTAGCCTGTAAATTCGGTAGTTTCATAACCTATAGGTTTATCTACAAAACAAGATTTTTCTTTTAAAAATACAACTTCTATAGTTCCAACAGGTCCATTTCTATTTTTTCCAACAATAATTTCAGCATTTTCTTGCATAGGATTTGGTATAAAAAGCCTTTGATAAGCTTTGCCTTCAGCTTTAGCTTTATTCTCTCTTTCTTTTTCTTCTTGTTCTCTATAAACCTCATCGCGATATACAAACAAAATAGCATCCGCATCTTGCTCTATAGCTCCACTTTCTCGCAAATCACTCATCAAAGGACGCTTATTTGCCCTTTGTTCTAAACCACGATTAAGTTGCGAAAGTGCGATAATAGGCATATCAAGCTCTCTGGCCAAAAGCTTAAGTCCTCTTGAAATTTCACTCACTTGCAAATGCCTATCATTAAAATTTGAATTACTCATCATAAGCCCTATATAATCAATCACACAAAGTCCTATATTTTCATCTTGGGATTTTAAACGCCTTAAAATAGCCCTTACATCAGCAATAGTTGCATAACCACTATCGTAAATATATAATTTCTTTTGACTATAATCATTACAAGCATCTCCTAAACGCTCCCATTCGTCATCGTTTAAATCTGCAGTTAAAATTTTTTGCAAAGGAATGGAAGTTTTGGAAGATAGCATTCTTTGCATGATTTGAATTGCAGGCATTTCAAGAGAAAACAAAGCCACGCCTTTATTTTGTCTTAAAACCTTATCAATGAAATTTAAACAAAGAGTTGTCTTTCCCATACCTGGGCGCGCAGCGATTATTATAAGTTCACCCCCTTTAAAACCTTTTGTCATTTTATTTAAACCTTCAAAACCTGTATCAAGCCCTATAATACCTTTATTTTCTAAAGTTTTTTGCTTTTTAAATTCTTCAAAAAGTTCTGATATTACCATATCAACATCTTTAATATCTCTAGAATTCACACGATTTGTAATGCTAAAAATTTCTTTACCAATTTCATCTGCGATTTCACTTACGGCACGATCTTCATTGATACGAGTTGGTAAAAGATGTGCAAAACTCAAAAGTTGTCTTTTTACGGACTTTTCACGAAGTTCATTTACATAAGCAGACAAATCTATCATAGAAGGAGTAGCAAGAATTTCTGCTAAAATCTCTTCATCTATTTTTTTATGTTTTTTTAAAAAACTTATAGAAATAGGCTCTTTGTTGTTGCTACAAGCTATAATTGCTTTAAAAATATCTTCATGAGCTTTAAGACTAAAATCTTTTGGGCTAATATCGCCTGCTATACTAGCGTAAGCTTCTTCACTCATGATACAACTGCTTAAAATAGCTCGTTCTAAATCCAAGTCATAATATTCTTGTTGCACTAAATTTCCTTATAAATAGTTTTAAAAATTTTATCTAAAAAAACTTAAAATTATAAACTTTAATTTTTTATAAATATTTAAAGTAATGTTAGTTACAATTATCATCATAACATTTATTTTATTAGGAGAACGCTTGAAAAAACATTTATTTTCATGTATTTTAGCTTCCATTTTAGCCCAGTCAGCTATGGCTGTAGATTTTCAAGAAGGTTTTAGTGGAAATTTAAGCATAGGTGTAGGTGCAAGAGATATTAAAAGTAATATTTCAACTTTAGCAGATAGTGATTACTTAGGTGGTTATGATGCTGATAATTCGGACTCTTCTTTTATTCCTTTTATCGGTGTAGAACTTTACTATGGCAACCTTATAGACAATGATAGAGTTTTTATCAAAAACTATAATGGAAGAGATATCAGCGGTATAGCTTTAGGTTACGAAAAAGCTTATTTAGAGCGTTTTAGCACTTCTTTTTCTGTAATCTCTTCTTTAAGAGAAAAAGCTTATGCAAATCCTTATCAAACAGGCAATAGAGAAGAAACTGGTGTTGATAGATATGGTTTTAAAATCTCTCAACTTTACGAAAGTGATTTAGGAAAATTTACAGCTTCATATTTATTTAGCAAAAACAAATATGATAAAGACGCAGTTGAGTACAGCTCTTTAAAAAGAGAGGGGTATTATCACGAGTTTGAATTAAATTACAATTACAGTTTGTTAAATTTAGGACTAAGTTATGATTATAATGATGCAGATGGAAAAGCTCAAAGTTACTCAAGATATGGTTTAAGCATGGGAGCAAATTTAGCTTTTGCTAATGACTATATCTTCACCCCAAATTTAAGTCTTAGCAAATATGAAGCAGTAGGAACAGATCCTATCTTCCACAAAAAACAAGACGGTAATATAGTTAAGCTTAATCTAAAAGTTGTTAAAAATCAATTTTTGGGCTATAACGGACTTTATGGTTTTGCAAATTATGGTATAGAAAAAAGAAATAGCGATATAGGATTTTATGATGAAACCTATCAAGTTGTTTTAACTGGAATAGGATATAAATTCTAAAAAAGCTCCTTTGATAAAATTTAAAAAAGATCTATCCACTATAAAGATAGATCTTTAAAAATCCTTTTAAAAAAAATCCAAGCTAAAATCAAAACACAAAATTCAGCAAAAAATGGACTTAACCATACTCCATTTAAACCTATAAAACAGGATAAAAGCAAAAGAAAAAATAAAGGCATGAATAAATTTTGCGTTAAACTTAGAACCAAAGAAAAGCTTGCCTTATTAAAAGCTGTCAAAAAAGAACCGCTTAGAATATTAAACCATGCAAAAAGATAATTAAAAGCAAAAAGCATCAAAGCTGTATAAGCAAAAGTTTTAAATTCTTGATCATTTTCTTTTGCAAAAAGTGTTATCAAATTTTCTCCAAATATCAATATAAACACTATAGAAAATAAAGATAAAATTCCCCCTGCAAAAAATACCACTTTTATAATGGCTTTAATCCTTAAAAAATCTTTTTTAGCATAATTATAACTAAGCGCAGGTTGCATCGCATCCCCCATAGCAATAATAAGCATTATGATAAAACTATCAATATATAAAATAATAGAAAAAGCTGCCACGGCTTGAGTGGTAGAAATTTTTAATAAAACAAAATTTGCAAAAATACTATATAAAGAACCCGAAACATTGCCAAAAAACTCGCTACTTCCATTATAAAGAATATTTTTAAAAATTCTCAAATTTATATATAAACTTGAGAATTTAAGCTCTAAATTTTGAAATAAAAAAGGAATAATTCCAAAAATACCACTTAAAACAATTCCTAAACAAGTTGCAAGGGCTACCGAAAACAAGCCCCAACCAAATACAACTATAAAAAGATAATCAAATACAATATTACTTAAAGCTATGATTATATTCATAATCATACTATAGGTTGTTTTTCCACAAATTCTTAAATAATTGTCCAAGGCAAAAGAAAGCATGGTAAAAGGTGCAAATAAAGCAAAAACAAACATACATTTTTTAGCCATAGTTTTAATCTCATCACTAACATTTAGACAATCAATCAAAACAGGTCCTAAAAAATACTCCAAAATTCCAATAAAGCAAGAGATTAGAAAAATAATCAATATACTAGAACTAAATATCTTTCTAGCTAAATTCTTCTTGCCCAAACCCAAATGCATAGAAATTTGCACTGCTGAACCTATAGCTATCATATCAGCCAAAGCAAAAGACATCATAATAAAGGGAATAATCAAGGCTAGTGCCGCTAAAGCATCACTTCCTAGATATTTTCCAACAAAAATTCCATCAACTATATAATAAAAAGAAATAAAAGCCATGCTTATAACATTTGGCACGGCGCATTTTATAAAAAGCCTAAAAGGGCTTAAAGTGCTAAAAATATTTGACATATAAATCCTTTAAAAATATTAAAATAAAATATTTTTAAAGACGCTAGTATAGTGCTTGAAGTCCTAAAATATAGAAATTTAGACGATAAGTTCTTATTGTTGTTTTTGTATTGATTTTATTTTGCATTTTCATAGATTTAAATTAAAATAATAAGAATTATAAAATTTACTTATTAATAAGTCAAATTTAGCCCAAAGGCTAAATTTTAAAGCACGGAAAGAATTTTTACAGCGTCATTTAACCCTGTAACTATACTTGCTCCATTTTTAGTAGCAATATCTCCTGCTACAAAGATACCTTTAACATTGCTTTGTTTATTTTCATCCATTAAAGGCACACCTTTATCATCAACATTAATCCCGCATTTTTGTAAAAAATCAAGTGGAGTAGAACCACCAATAGCATAAATGATTCTATCATAAATATCGCTTGTACCATCGGTAAAATTTACCTTAGCCTTGCCACTATCATCTTCTACTTCATTAATGTCGATTCCTAGTTTTAACTCTACTTTACCCGAATTTCCAGCTTCGTGAATATCTTTAAGATTGATATCATTTAATCTTGTAAATTCTTTTTTACGATAACAAAGGCTAACTTGATTTGAATTAGCCAAATCCACAGCGTATTCTGCTGCTGAATTTCCGCCACCTACAACAAGAATTTTTTCATTTCCCAAAACTGAATTGGCATTAAAATTAATGATTTTTGTTAAAGTCATAGGAAGTTTGTAATCAGGCTTATTAGGTTTGCCCATTCTACCTATAGCAACGATAATGTTTTTACACTCATAAACACCTTTAGCTGTGCTTACTAAAAAAACTCCATTTTCATTTTTAACACTCTCAACTTCAGAGCCAAATTCAATTTCTATATTGTGCTCTTTCAATGCGTTTTGAAAAGTTTCTATAGTGCTTTCTTTGGTGCCATCTTCAAAAGGAACATGTCCATGATTAGTTCCTTCGCATCCCTTATAAGCTTTATCTACTCTCTTGCCATCTTTATAAAATTGCATTAAAGTTTGGCAAATGTTATTTGATTTTTCCAGTATCAAAACCTCTTTGTTTTTAAGCTTAGCTTCAACCGCACAGCCTATGCCTGTTGGACCTGCACCTACTATAATTAAATCTATTTTTTTCATTTATATTTACCTTTCAATTCTGATTTTTTTTGTATAATTTATCAAGTTTTTTGTAAATAAAGGATTAAAAATGCGAAATTTGCTTGAAAATATTAAGAAAAATTCTCAAAAACTACTTAACTTAACACCTAAAGATAAAGAAAAAATTATTTTAAAATTAGCTCAAAATTTAAGAGAAAATTTCAAAATTATCCTAGAAGCAAATGAAAAAGATATAGCAAATTTCACAAAAAGTGGAGCAATAAAAGATAGGCTTTTGTTAGATGAAAAACGCATTTTAACTCTTTGTGAAGGCCTAGAAAAAATCGCTTACATCGAAGATCCTATAGGCAAAATTTCTAAAGCTTGGAAAAATTATGCGGGTTTGAGCATACAAAAAATAAGCATTCCTTTAGGACTTATTTGTGTTATTTACGAAGCAAGGCCTAGTCTTAGTGCTGAAATTGCAGCTTTAATGATAAAAAGTTCTAATACTTGTGTATTTAAAGGTGGAAGTGAAGCAAAATTTACAAACAAAGCTATATTTACTCTTGTTAGCAAAGCACTTAAGGAATTTAGTTTGCAAGATTGTTTTGCCATGCTTACTCAAAGAGACGAGATCAAACAAATTCTAACTTTTGATGATTTAATCGATGTGATCATACCTCGCGGTAGTTCAAATATGATACAAGAAATTGCAAACAATACTAAAATTCCTCTCATTAAGCAAGATAAGGGCTTGTGTCATGCTTTTGTAGATCAAAGTGCTAACTTAGATATGGCTTTAAAAATAATCCTTAATGCAAAGTGTCAAAGAGTAAGTGTTTGCAACGCTTTAGAAACGCTTTTAATCCATGAAAAAATTGCTAAAAATTTTATAAGTCTTTTAATCCCTGAATTTAAAAAATTTAAGGTAAAAATTCACGCCCATGAAAATGCTTTGGCTTATTTTAACAACTCAAATTTAGAAGTTTTTAAAGCAAATGAAAATACCTTTGATACAGAATGGCTTGATTTTGCTTTAAGTGTAAAATTAGTAAAAGATTGCGATGAAGCTATAGAGCATATCAACAAACACAGCTCCTTGCATTCTGAAAGCATTATCTCAAATGATGCTTCAAATATCGCTAAATTTCAACGCCTTATAAACTCATCTTGCATTTATGCTAATGCTTCAACGCGTTTTAGCGATGGAGGAGAATTTGGCTTTGGTGGAGAAGTTGGAATTTCAACTAACAAATTGCATGCTAGAGGTCCTATGGGGATTGAAGATATTTGCACTTATAAATATATAATCAATGGGGAAGGACAAATTCGAGAGTGAATAAATTAGAAATACTAAAGCAACACTTTAAAGAAATTGCTAAACTAAATTCAAGCGAACAAGTTTGGCAAATGCCTTTTTTTGCGGCTTTGGGTGTGGGTATAGTTTTAGGGTTTAGTGTATTTTTTGGAAAATTAAACTATGGGCTCATTGCCATGATAGGAGCTTTATCTTTTTTATATGTTCCAAACACTCCTTTATATCATAGAATGGCTGTTGTGATGTGCTGTTCTTTTGGCATAGTTTCTAGTTTTTTCTTAGGAATTTTAACTCATTTTTTGCCTTCAGTTTTTGCCTTCATCCCTATAGGACTTGTGGCCATGGGAAGTTCTGTTTTAATTAGATATTATAACATTGGCGCACCTGGATATTTCTTCTTTGTATTTTCTTGTGTTTTAGGAGCTTATTCTCCTTTTGAAGCTAAGGATTTTATTTTTTTAGTGGGTCTTGTTTTTCTTGGAGCAATGGTGGCTAATTTAATGGCTTTGTTATATTCTATCGTTGTGATTTATGGATTTAAAAATGCTTTACCTGGCGAAATTCCACCTAGAGAATACATAGGTTTTGATGCAGTTTTTGTGGATTCTTTGATTATGGGTTCTTTTGTGGCTTTTTCTATATTTTTAGGAACTTTTTTAGAACTTGAAAGAAGTTATTGGATAGCCATTTCTTGCACAGCTATTATGCAAGGTGTAACTTTAAACTCTATATGGATTAAACAAATTCAACGTATCATAGGAACGGCCTTAGGAGTATGTTTTGCATGGTGGCTTTTATCTAAACAATTTCACAATATAGAGCTTGTTTTACTTATGATGTCTTTGTTTTTTATAGGACAATTTTTAGTCAATCGAAACTATGCTTTAGCTATGATTTTCTTTACTCCTTATGCTACTTATCTTTCAGAAGCAGCTAATTTTATGAGTGAAAATGCAGATACATTGATACTCGCTCGTTTGATTGATGTCGTAATAGGAAGCATTTTAGGACTTTTAGGTGGTTTTGTAATTTACAAACCTTATCTAAGAGTACATTTTGAACGCATTGCAAAATACATCTTTAGGATAAAACAAAAAGCTTAAAAGTCAAATAAAGCACAAGCATTATCCCCCAAAATTTGCTCTTGTTCTTTTTTAGATACGACAACTTCATTGAAAGCTACTAGAGCCGATGAAAAATTAACATTTACTTCAAAATTTGTATGCGGCCAATCGCTTCCAAAAACAAAATTGCTAAGTGGAAAATGTTCTTTTAAAATTTCATATATTTTCTTTGCAAATTTTACAGCTTGTTCATTATTAGCATAATCTATTTTTGCCCTATAAAAACCGCTAATTTTAAAAAATATTCTAGAGTTTTTTAAACAAATTAGATCCTCTAAATTTGTTAAGTTTGTATTAGCTCTTGCTAAATGATCGATAACAATATTACAACCATAAGGAATTAAATTTTCAACAATATCAACAAGATTATTGTCTAAATCTCTTTGAATTTCTATTTGCATTTTAAGCTTACTTAAATTTTCAAAAAATTGAGTCCAAACCGTACTTTTAAAATTTGGCAATTCTTTGCCAATTAAATTTAATCTAACTCCACAAGCTTTTCTTTGTTTTAGTTTTTTAAGCTCATCAAATTTAATACCTTCATCAACCACAACTATAGCTTTTATATTTTCATCTTTTTCGATACTCTGAAGCAAAAATTCATTATCAACACCTAAAAAACTTGGCTGAACTAAAACCCCTTTATCAAAATCATAATGATCTAAATTTGCTTTATAATCTTTAAAACTAGCGTCATAATCAGGTTTATATCTTGCATTTGCAACCGTATTTAACTTTTTCAAAAATATATGTGCATGAGTATCAATCTTCACTAAATTATCCTTATAAAATAAAACTCATTATAATAGTGGCTAAAATCGCCGCCATAAATCCTATAGGCACAGCTTTAATAAGCAAATCTTTAAATAATTTTTCTTTATATTTATCAGGACAAGATCCTAAAATTAAACTTCCTCCAGAAGAAAAAGGAGAAATAGCAGAAGCTTGAGCCCCTATAACAATACAAGAAAAAAGCAATACCTCGCTTAATCCACTGCTTGCAGCAATGCTTGGAACTATAGGAAAAAGCGCTGGAGTAACCACGCCCAAAGTACTTGAAAAAAGCGACATAAAAGCTGCAATAGCACACATTATTAACGGAATAAAAATCACATTGATCTCATTTTCTACAAGATCTGAAAATAATTTTATAGCCCCCGCTTCAACCGCTATACTAATTAACATCCCTACTCCACAAATCATTATCAAGGTTCCCCAAGGAATTAAAGCAACAACTTGTTTCTCATCGGCTAATTTTAAAAATAAAGCAATGGCAACAAAAATCATGGCTATCATGGCTATATCTATTTTTTTATTAAAATAACTAATTGTCTCATTATGTGGAAAAATAATATTTAACACAGGAAAGATTAAAACAACAATAATCATCATAAACATGAGAATTAAAGTAGTTTTTTGTTTATAATCAAATGGATCAGGTTTTGAAATAACACTGATTTGCATCTTATTTTTAAAAGCATTAAACACAAAAAAAGATAATACTATAATAGGCAAAATTATAGTAAAAGCAAAAATAATACTAGAATTTACAAAAGCTTCATTTGCTTCAATACCTGAATTTTCCATCAATCCTCGAAAAATAATCCCACTTTGAGAAGTCATAAAATTTGCTCCTCCCAAAGCACCATAGTTTATAGCCATAGCTCCAGCAATTTTACTTAAACCGATTTTATCGCAAAGTAAAAAAGTAAGTGGTGCCATAAAAGCCAAAACCGTATAAAAACCCGCTCCTAAAGCAGCTATAATAGCACTAACCACAAAAATAACAAAAGGAAGCAAATAAGGATGATTAGCAAAACGATACATCAAATGTCCAGCTAATTTTTCAAGAGTTCCATTTACGGTTGCAAAATTATAAAACAATGAAACAGCAAAAATAACAAAAAATATAGAAATAGGCCAAAAAGCTATGATTTTTTTAGGAGCCAAATCCATAAAAAAAGCTCCTATAACATAAGCAAAAATCATAGCAAAAATTCCAACATTATGTCTAGTAATATAGCCCAAAATAATAGCCACTATAATACTAGAGATGATTAAAAAAACCATTATCATCCTTTAAAATATTATTGGGCTTATAATATCAAAAAATATATTTTTCAAAGCATAAAAACAAAATATAAATTTAAAAAATATCTATTTAGTAACAAATTTACTCATCTTATGAAATTTTTTATAAAATATCCACATCCATAGCAAGCAAAGCAAAGCTTCCTAGCCAATGCGACCCAAGATAATCATCTTCTATATGAGCTATGGCTTTATCAAAATGCTCTGTAGAATTGTTTCTTAAAAGAATTTTTAAATTTTCATCGCAAAAATTTGAAAGTATTTTAAAACACCAAGCACGACTTAAATTCAGCCCATCTAAATGTGCTATTTTACCATCGCTCCTATCACTCACACTCACAGGGGTAAATAAAGTTGCAGGTTCTTTTGTTTCTAAATTTGGCAAATATGCTTTAAAAAATTTTACAAAATCATTTTTAGGTAAAACAGCACTTAAAAGCACCGCTTCCATCAAAACAGGAGATAAAAACTCATCTCCACAAGGCTCTAAAGCTTGCATATTTTTATCATTTAAAAACCACTTTTTAGCACTTTGGATGATGCAATACTCCAATTCTTGATCTTTTTTAAATCTTGCATATTCTAAAGCAAAATACAAAGCAAAAGAGCTATTAAAATGAGTTCCAACTCGTATAGGATAATCCATCTTAGGCAAAAACTCCTTAAATTCTTTAACAAAAAAATCAGCTATACCTTCTAAATTTTTAGCCCAAATTTCAGCTTTGTCATTTTCCTTAGTAAGTAAATTTATCTCCAAAGCCAGTTTTAAAAACCATCCCCATCCATAAGGTCTTTCAAAACCTTTGTGCGCAGGGTTTTGAAGATACTTAAGCTCTCCTTCTGCTTTTTCTTTGCTAAATTGAGAATCTAAGGCTTTGATGATTTCATCCTTTGGGGCAAAATGAGAAAAATCTTTTAAAATTTTCACCAAAAGCCAGTGAGAATGCACGCTAGAATGCCAATCATAAGAACCATAAAATATAGGATACATAAGTTTTGGCGGTTTAATATCATTGATATCATTAAAAGAATGTGTGATTTTATTTGGCAATTCTCTAAAAATATTTTCTAGTGCAATAAAGCTAAATTGTTTTATAAATTTTTCCATTTTTTCTCCTTAAAATCTAAAAGCTAAAAAATACATTAAAAAGATATTAGCTATAAGCAAAACAAGTCCTGACATAAACTGGGCTTTAATTACGCCATTTTTATCATCTAAATTTAAAAGTGCCGCAGGAACTATATTAAAATTTGCAGCCATAGGCGTCATTAAAGTTCCACAAAATCCACTAAGCATTCCAATCGCTCCTATAATAGCAGGATTTGCATGCATTTGTATGATTAAAATCGGCAAAGCAATAGCAGCAGTAATCACAGGAAAAGCTGCAAAAGCATTGCCCATTACTATAGTAAAAAGCGCCATAGCAATACAATACACAGCTACTGTAATAAAGGCATTATCTAAACTAATATAACTAGATAAAAGTTTAGATACTTGATCGCCCATTCCCGTAGAAACAAAAACTACTCCAAGTGTAGCCAAAATTTGCGGTAAAAGCGCCGCCCAACTAATGTGATCCATACTATGTGCTGCATCCTTAACGGCTCTTTTAGGAGAAGCCTTAAACATAAAACAAGCAACCACTGAAGAAATAATTATACCTATAATCAAAGCCATCAATGTAGCATTTTTATTTTCAAAAAAACTCAAATAGGGAAATAAAAAAGTCCCAATAAGTGTAATCAAAGGAACCATTAAAGCAGGAATAAAAAGTTTATTTTTATAAATATTTGCATGTTTTATCTCGTATTCTTTTTCTTCTTTGCTAACTTCAATCTTTGCTGGTTTTAATAAATTAAATCCTGCTATAAGTGCTAGTAAAATCACTATACAACCCATCACAAAATGAGGCAAAACTCCTGCTAGTAAAAAAGTAAAACTATAACTTATCCAGAATACCCCGCCGCTTATTCTTGATTTTATATCTTTAGCTTGATTAGAAAAACTTAAAATTCCAAAAACTAAAAATAAAATTCCTACAATATAATAAAGCAAATCAAGACTTATCATCACTCGACCCTTTATAAGTTTTTTCTAATCTTTTATCAAATAAATAAAGTCTAGAACAATGGATAATTAAAGCCAAAATTCCAGTTGGTATAGCCCAAACTGATAAATGCAATGGCTCAACAATAATACCATTGCTCTCATAAAAAGCTTTAATAAATAAAATAGAATGCACGGCTATAAAAATATCCTCTCCAAAAAATACAGCAACATTATCCGTTCCCGCAGAAAAAGCTTTGATTTTTTGACTATCTTTATGTGTTAAGTTTTTAAATTTAAGCTTAGCTGCAGCTTCTGCCATAGGGGCTATTAAAGGTCTTATCATCTGTGCATGTCCGCCTAAAGATAAAAGCCCTAAAGCTGCAGTAACTTGTCTAAAAACAAAATAACACATTAAAATTCGTCCTGTACTGGCAACTTTTATTTTGGATATTAAATTTTTAGCCTGCTCTCTTAAGCCTTTGCGTTCCAAAACAGCAAGTAAAGGTAAAATAAGCCAAATTATAGCAACATAGCGATTATCTACAAAAGATTTTCCTATATCACTAACAACCTTAACAAAATCAAAACCTGAAACAAGTCCAGCATAAATTCCAACTGAAGTTACCACTAAAAAAGGATTAATCTTTAAAGCAAAACCTAAAACAATCAAAGGTATAGAAGCAAGAAGTAACCATTCCATCAACCATCTCCACAATATAAATTAGGAATATTATAGAAATTTTAAATTGAAGAAAAGTTTAAAAAAATATTTTTAAGAATAGAATGAGAAATTAAGTAACAAAATAAATTTTATATAAATTTAAAAAAGCCTTGGAATAGTCCAAAAGCTTTTTTTGTATTATTTGTTCGCTCTTTCTATATACTCACCACGCACAGTATCAACACGTATAACTTCACCTTCTAATACATGAAAAGGAATTTGCACTACCGCACCTGTTTCTAATGTAGCTGGTTTTTTATTTGATCCTTGAGTATCACCTTTGAAATTTGGAGCCGTTTCGATGATTTTGAGTTCAACAACTTGTGGAACTTCTACGCCGATAGCTTTACCATTGTGGAAAAGCACATCTACCATCATACCATCAAGCATCCATTTTTTTGCCTCACCCACATCATCATCACTTATAGCTACTTGCTCATACGTTTGTGTATCCATAAACTGGCAATTTTCACCATCATCATAAAGATACTGCATGGTTTTATCTTCTAGATTTGGAGCTTCGCATTTATCGCCTGCATGGAAAGTTTTTTCAAGCACTTTACCATCAATAAAAGATTTGATTTTAATACGCACAAAAGCAGGGCCTTTACCTGGTTTTACATGCTGATACTCAACTATTTTAAAAGGAATTCCATCAATTTCTATTTTAAGTCCCTTTTTTAAATCACCCATTGAATAAGATGCCATAAATTTCCTTTGTTAAAAAATAAAAAATAATTTTATCAAATTTTGATTGATATCACAATAAAATTATTTTATTTGATAAAAAAATAAGTAAAATTACGTTAAAATCCAAATTTAAAGCATAGTAAATGCTCGCTTCTTTTTAGAAGAGGAAAGTCCGAGCTGCTAAAGACAAGCATTCCATCTAACAGATGGCTAGGGCAACCTAAGGGATAGTGCAACAGAAAGAAAACTACCACACAAGTGGAAAAGGTGAAACGGCGGGGTAAAAGCCCACCAGCGATTTTGGTAACAATTTCGGCTATGTAAACCCAATGTGCAGCAAGAAGGGATGGTTAGCGTCTTTGTTTTAACCCTTCGCTTGATTTTGTTTGCAAAAACAAAACTAGATAAATGAGCATTCAAGACAGAACTCGGCTTATCGCTATGCTTTTTAAGATCTAACATAGGTCAAAGCTTTTTGAAATTTTTGAATTTCAACAGCCTTTGTTTTTTTCTTTTGTTCGATTAGTGTAACAGCTTCTTGCAAAAGAGCTTGAACTTGATAAAATACATCATTTGCATTTTCTTTTAAAAAATCTTCTGAAGGCGATTTTTTGGCTAAATTTTTAACAAAAGCTTTCATATCAAGTTCATCAAGTAAATTTTTAAGTTTGTTAACATCTTCTTGAATTAATGCGAGTTTAAAATCATTGAGCCATTGTTTCATTACTATGCACTTCTCTCCAAGCCTCTAGTAAACCTTTGGTTACATTTATAACTTCATTAATTCTTTCTTCGTTATTTTCTAAATTTGCCAAAGATAAAAGTTGAATTTCTCTTGTATAAAGCCCACTTAAATAATGCGCCACATCTCCACCTTTTTCATAATCTAAAGTATTAATAAGTTCTATAAAAATAGCTGTTGTTCTTTTTACAAAGTATACTCTTTGCTCTATATCTTCATTTCTTATCGCCACTTTAGCTCTTGCACAAAAACGCAAAATTCCCTCATAAAGCATTTCAATAAGTTTTTGCGGAGATTCTATCCCCGCTTGATTTTGAGAATAAGCATTATAAGCTAAACTATTTTGCATCTTTTTTATCCTTAATTATTAGAATTATTCGCTGCATTGATCATATTAGTTACAGTTGCTAATTGCTGATTAAGTTTATTTAAGATGCTCTCATATTGCAACCATTGATTTGCCATTGTATCATATCTTGCATCGATCATATCTTGAGCTGATTTTTTTGATTCATTTAAAGATTTAGTATCATTAGTTAAACTCTCATCATATTTAGTTAATGAACCATTTGTTCCTGTCATCCCTTGAAGTGTTGATTTAAGTTGAGCAAAGATACCTTTACCTTCTATAGGTTTTGCAGCTATAGTGGTTTCACTTAAACCAAATAATTTTAATTTTTTAGCATCTCCTTTAATCGAAAAATCAGAACTTCCATCACCACTAAATTTAAGTTTAAAACCTACTTCTCCGTTTTTGCTATATTCTTCAACTTTAACCTTTAAACCATCTATACCAAGACTATTGATATGAGTAGCTAAATTTTTAAGCATTTCTTCTTCAGTTGACCCAGTAAGTACAAAATTTTCACCACTTGTAGTCTTTGATATATCATAGGTTTGACCATTATAAACTATCTTAAAATCACCTGGCTTAAATGTAATTCCTTTATTTTTTTCATCTTCACTTCTTGTTTCAACACTATCACTAGTTTCTTCTTTAGGAGTTAAATAATCTTTTAAACTATCTTTTTCAATCAAGTCTCCAGTATGAGAAATATCTTGATATTGGGTGATACCTGCAAAAAAACTTTCCGCAAAATCAGGATTTTCTTTTACCTTGCTTTCAAATTTAGAAGAATCAAAACTTAAAGTCCCAGCATCATTCAAAGTTAAACCAAAATCTTGCATAGAAAGCATAACTGTAGCATTAACTTTGTTGCCATTATCATCAATTACAGTTCCACTAACTGATTGAGAATCAAACAAAGCAGAAAGTATACTAGAGCGTATAGAATTTACTTCAGTTACACCTTGTAAAGTTCCTTTAGTTCCTGTTTCAGAATTATAATCAGTAGCAGCATTAAGATTGGTTACTAAGTCATTATAAGCATCTACTAATTCTTGCATAGCCTTAGTTACAGCTTCATTATCTTGCTGAACATCAAAATCAATTTCTCCAGTTTTATTCAAGGTTAAAGTAAGTCCAACACCAAGATCTGTCACAGTATTACTTTGGCGTATCATCTTAACCCCATCAAGGGTAAATTCAGCATTTTGAGCTTTTTGTATATGTAAAGGACTTTCTTCATTATCTTTTATCCCATAACCCTTAAAAGTTTCTGAATCAAGAGTAAGAATATAATCACCATCGACACTTCCTTCTCTTCCTGCAGTATCTGATAAAGGTTTATCTAATTCCCAACCAAGATTTGAAAAAAGCTTTGAAGCATTTTTATCAACTACATATCTTCCTTTATCATCTTTATATCCATCAAAAAACCCGATAGCATTATCTTCTCCGGTTTCCTTGCTGGTTAAAGTTAAACGATAAGGAGCATCTTTTTCACCTGTATTTACAATCTTTGCAACGATCTCACCACCTGTAGCTTCATTAATTTTATCAGCTAAATCTCTATAGGTTGTGTTTTTATCATAGGTAACAGTATATTGTTTTCCATTTTGAATAAGTGTAAAAGAAGCTTGTTTATCCCCTAAATTAGGATCAACATACCCACCATCATTTGCTAAACCTTTGCTTTGATAAACATCTTTTTGAGCAAGTTGCTTAACATTTATTTTCATGCTTTGTAAAGATACCCCACTGCTAGCTGTTAGGCTTGCTGGAGGATTAGTGGTAACACTAGCACTTACTTTTCTTTTTGCAAAAGCTGTTGCATCTGCTAAAGAAGAAACTGCGGTTTGAAACGTAAGCAATTTTGTTTTTATTTCAGTTAAATCTTTTTGTTTAGTTGTATTTTCTTCGATTTTTTTAGTATAAGGATCAATGCGAGCTTTTTGTTCAGCTTCTTTCAACTTATCTAAAGTATCTTGAGTTAAAACTCCAGAACCAAATCCTAAACTAGATAAACTACCAAATGCCATTTTTAACTCTCCTTATCAAATATCATTCCTATCACATCCCTAAAATACTCAGCTAATCTCATAGCTTCTTCACTAGGGATTTGACGAATTTCCCTTCCAGTACTTTTTTCAGTCACGCTAATATACATAGAATTAATTTTATCGCTATAACCAAAACGGACATTAGTATCTAAAGAATCCATTTGCTCATTTAACTTTTTTGTAATATTAGCTAACTTTTCACTCACACCTTGTTGTCCATCATCGCCTCCTTGGCTTTGACTTCTATCGGTTTGAATGTTTGAACTAGCCTGTGTCTCACTTGTTCTTTGGCTAATGTTTGCCAAAGCTGTATCCATTTGCCCATTTGCCTTCGATATTTCCATTTTAAAATCCTTTTTAAAATTTCTTATTGCTAGTTACAAGCTTATATCGACAAATTTATAAATTTATGAACACTTAGTAAAGAAAAAAATTATTTTTCAATATAAAAAAACAATAAGCAAAAACTGTACCAAAATTTTAAAAAAATCTCAACTATCTTAAAAAATTTCAAATTTATTAAAAAGATCTGGATTATTTTCTAAAATATTACGCAAGATTAAATCTTCTATCACGCTTTTAGTGCAATCTGTTTGCTTAGGCCAAGTTCTTAAATAACCCTCGGCTTCACCCTTAGCACTTGCATCCACTCCAAGTCTTTCTTCTTTGATAAAAATATCTCTTTTAGCATCTATATTATTTACCACACGCCAAACAAGCATATAAGGGTTTTCAAGCTTATTTTCGGTATCCAAAAATACTAAAATCCTAAAATGTTTTTTAAATTCTAAAAGTTTATTAAAACTTTGTTCGATTTTTTCTTTTTTATCAAGCAAAATGCAAACTATAGGACTTTTGCTTTCTTTATAAAATTGCTTTAAATTTAAAAGCTCTACCTTGGTTTTAAAAAGTTCTAACAATTTTTCATCTTCTAAAATTTCAAGCTCTTCTACTTGTGTTTCCTTACAAGCATCAAGTCCTGCTTTACCCCCAAAACAAGCATTAGGCGAAGCATGATCTAATTGATCGCAAATTCCTTCTGAAATTAAAATTTTCTTTGTATCAAAACGATTTAAGATATAAGGAATTAAAGCATTATAATCTTTCAAAGAAGGTGCATTTTTATCTACAAAAATCGCATGTTTAACAAAACTCATTTGCCCCACTCCCCAAAATGCATGCATAATTTGTTGCGCATGAGCGGGATATTTTGCATCGATTTTTGCTAAGATAAGATTATGAAAAACTCCATTTTCAGGCATATTATAATCAATTAAATCAGGTACTGAAGTTTGAAGCAAGGGTAAAAAAATTCTTTCGGTACCAAGCCCCATAATCTTATCTTCTAAAGGAGGCTTTCCTACAACTGTTGCTTGATAGATCGCATCTTTTTTAGTATAAATTTTTTCTACTTTCATCACAGGAAAAAGTTCAGCAGGAGTGTAAAAACCCGTATGATCTCCAAAAGGACCTTCAATTTTAAACTCTTCTAAATCCACATAACCTTCAATAACCACATCACTATCATAAGGTACAAAAATACCATTTTCACAAGGGGTAAGTTTTGCAGGAGTTTTTTTAATAAAACCATAAAGCAAAAGTTCAAAAATTCCTTTAGGTAAAGGTGCTTGAGAACACCAAATATAAAGCGGATCTCCGCCTATAGCTATACTTACAGGCATTTTTTTAAAACCAGCATTTTTGTATTCGTGATAAAAATTTGCCCCATCTTTATGAATTTGCCAATGCATTAAAAGTTCATTTTTATCACTCATTTGCAAACGATACATTCCAAGATTATTTTGAGTTTTATCTAAATTTTGCGTATAAACTTGCCCCATGGTGATAAATTTACCCGCATCATCTTCCCAAGTTTTAAGTACTGGAAGTTCTTCAAGGGAGTTTAAAATTTCATAATCATACAAGGCTTTATTTTTTTTCAGTCTTTTAGGAGGAACATTTTTAAAACTTAACAAATTCATAAAAAAATCCATTTTTGCTTTAAAACTCGTAGGAATATGAAGCTTGGTGAGTTTTGAAATTTCTTCAGCCACCTCTTCATAATCACGCCCAAAAGCTAAATTTAAAGCCTTTTCATTGCAAAAAGTATTCATCAAAACAGGAAATTTATATTGTTTATTTAATTTTTTATCTATAGGATTTTTAAACAATAAAGCCTTACCTTTTTCTCCTTTTTTAGCTTCTATATAAGCTAAATGAGCGATTTCAAGATCTACATCTACAGGCTCTTCAATTACCCTTAAAAGATCATTTTCTTTTAAAATTTGAATAAATTCTTTCATAGCATGCTCTCAGCTTTTTTTAAAAGTTCTTTAGCACCTTTAGCAATAAACTCCTTAGCCAAACTCTCCCCAAAACCTTTAAAATCATTCTTTTTAATCATTCTTTTATCTTTTAAAATTTCACTTCCATCAGGAAGTCCAAGCACTGCACGCACACAAATTTCATCTCCTAAAAGCTCTGCGTTAATACCTATAGGAACTTGACAACCCCCTTCTAAAGTAGCAATAAATTCTCTTTCAATGCTTGTTTCAATCAAAGCATTTTCATCATTTAAACATTTTAAAAGTTCTAAAATTTTTTCATCATTTATGCTTTCTATACCTAAAGCTCCTTGAGAAGCCGAGGGAATAAGCTCATCCTTGCTAAATTCATAAACAAAATTCACTTGCTTATCTAAGTTTAAACGTTTAATTCCCGCCATAGCTAAAATGATCGCATCAAATTCATTATTTTTTAATTTCTCTATACGAGAATTAACATTGCCACGCAAAGAAATAATCTCTAAATCAGGTCTTAGTAATAAAATCTGCATCTTGCGTCTAAGACTAGTAGTGCCTATTTTTGCACCTTTTGGCAAAGAAAGAAAATCTTTATAATTTTGACTTAGCATGGCATCATTGCTTTGCTCTCTTTTACTTACCGCTGCCAAGACTAAACCTTGAGGAAAAAAACTAGGCACATCTTTTAAACTATGCACCGCCAAATGTGCTTCTTTTCTTAACATACTTTCTTCAAGTTCTTTTGTAAAAAGTCCCTTACCGCCAATTTTTGCCAAAGGAGAATCCAGCAAAACATCACCTTTTGTTTTAAAACCTTCTAAAAGCACTTCAATTTGATGTGTATTTTTTAAAATTTGGGCTACATGCTCACTTTGCCAAAGGGCTAATTGACTTTTTCTTGTTGCGATAATAAGCTTCATTTTCTATCCTCTATAATTTCAACATCAATGATTTCTTCATTAGAATTTTGATACTCTTGCTTAGCGTATTGATATTTTGATTTAGTCATTAATTTCAAAGTAATACCAAAGAAAAATACAAAAATTCCAAAAACACTTGTAATAATCCCTGGAACAACAAGCAAAAATCCTGCGATAACAAAAGAAAATTGTGTTAACATATCCTTTAAGCCACCCATTTGAAATTCAAGCATATTTTTCCAAAAAACACCCAATAAAACCACCCCAAAAATCATACTCAAAAGTATGAAAAACAAAAAATTACCAAAACCAAAAAAAACTATAAAAAGCACACTTGCAATAATTTCAAGTACAAACAAAGGACTTAAACTTAATTTATAATTCATAACACTTTCTTTTTAAGAATTTCCATAAGTTCATCAGTTTTTATAAGTTCTTTTATCAAACCTTCTCTTTGGATAAGCTCTATTTCATTCTTTTCTAATCCTTTACCAACAACTAACGCATAAGGAAAGCCCATAAGTTCAAAATCATTCATTTTAACCCCAAAACGCTCATTTCTATCATCAAGCAATACCTCTAATCCAAGATTGGTTAAATCCTCATAAAGCTTATTGGCAAATTCTAAAGCCTTTTCATCTTTGAGATTTGAAACAATAATTTCAAGCACAAAAGGAGCTAAAGTTTTATTCCAAATACATCCTTTTTCATCATGACTTGCTTCAATAGCTACAGCCAACAAGCGTGAAACACCTATGCCATAACATCCCATGTAAAAAGGCTGACTTTTGCCATTTTCATCTAAGAAATTTGCATTCATCGCTTTGGAATATTTTTGTCCTAGTTTAAAAATATGCCCTACTTCTATACCTTTGCTTTGTTTTAATTTTGCTCCACATTTAGCACAGCAATCCCCTTCTTTAACTTCAATCAAATCTTTAAAACGATCTTTGTTTAAATTTACAACATCAATGCCGATTAAATGATAATCTTTTTCATTCGCACCCATAATCATTTGTTTTTCGTTTTCAAGCTCAAAATCTATATAAAAATCTATATCTTTTAATCCCACAAAACCTATAAAACCAGCTACTAAACCAGCTTTTTCCAATTCTTCTTCGCTTGCATCGACTAGTTCAAGGGCATTGCAAGCATTTTGAGCCTTGATTTCTTGTAAATCATCACTTCCTCTTATAAAAAACACAACTAATTTGCTTTCATTTTCATAAATAGCTTTTTTTACCACTGCTTTAATCGTATAAAAAGCATTAATTTTAAAAAATTGCGCTAAAGAATCTATAGTTTTAATATTTGGAGTGTGAAATTTACTTGCATAATTTGCTTCAGGACGCTCATCTTGACAAATTTTTTTAGCTCTTTTTGCAGCTTCAACATTAGCCGCATAATCACAATTTTCACAAATTAAAATATCATCTTCCCCATTTTTTGCCAAAACCATAAATTCCTTAGAACCGCTTCCACCAATAGCCCCACTATCAGCTTCAACTGCTCTAAAATCAAGTCCCATTCTTTGTAAAATTTGAGAATAAGTTTTATACATAAGCTCAAACTCACGCCCTAAATCTTCTTCATTAGCATGAAAACTATATCCATCTTTCATCAAAAATTCACGACATCTTAAAAGTCCAAATCTAGGCCTTGCTTCATCACGAAATTTAAGTCCGATTTGATATAAATGTAAAGGAAGTTGTTTATAACTTGTGATTTTGTTTTTTACCAAAGAAAGCATAGCTTCTTCATGTGTTGGACCTAAAACAAATTCATTTTCTTTTCTGTCTTTAAAACGCAAAAGTTCTTTTCCAAAAACATTATAACGCCCACTTTCTTGCCACAAACTTGCAGGAGTAATAAAACTAAGATTTACTTCTTGTGCTCCAGCCTTATCCATTTCTTCTTTAACTATATTTTTAATTTTGTCCAAAACTCTTTTTCCTAAAGGCAAGAAATTATAAAGTCCGCTACCAATTTGTTCTACAAAACCTGCACGCGTTAAAAAAATATGACTAGGCAAACTCGCATCTTTTGGCGCTTCTTTTAAACTTGGTGCATAAAATTTAGTAAATCTCATCATTATTCTCCATATCAAATTCACATTTATATTGATTTAAACCTTCAAGATTATTTTGTAAATCAAAAACATAACGCATAGCATTAATCACTGTATCACTTTGCATTTTACCTTGTAAATGTTTCAAATTTACAGTAGGCGTGTGTAAAAAAGCCTTAAAAACTTGATGAATCAACTTTCTAGCCTCTTCTTTATCGGATTTTTTCAAATATCCTTTTTTTAACGCAATTTCAAGTTGTTTATCTGCATATTCTTTAGCTTGCAAGCGCATAGCTTTGATAATAGGCATCAAAGCCAAATCGTTTAAATACCTAAAAAATTCACTTGTTTCACGACCTATTATCCCATAAGCCATGCGAGCTTCTTGTTCTCTTAGTGCTAAATTTTTTTGAACTACAATCTCAAGATCATCTACAGCAAAAACAGATATATTTTCATTTTCATTGATATCAATATCCCTTGGAACTGCAATATCAAAAAAATACCTTTTGTAAGGAAGTTCTTCTATTAAAGAATTTGTAATAATAGCATTTGGTGCATTGGTAGCTGAGAAAAAAAACTCGTATTGATTTAAATATTTTTTTAAATTTTCTAAACTATCATATTCGCTTAAAACACCAAGTCTCTCGCACAAATCTTTGGCTTTTTGTAAATCACGATTTAAAATAATCACTTTAGCACTTGCAGCAATTAAATGTTTTGCCGCAAGTTCTCCCATCTCTCCAGCTCCAATAACAACAGCTTTTTTTTGCGTTAAATCTGCAAGTTCTTTTGCTTTTGCTACAGCAACGCTAGCTACAGAAATAGGATTTTTAGAAATTTGAGTTTCATTACGTACCTTAGCAGCGCATTTAAAAGCACTATGCACTGCTCTTGAAAGGTGTACTCCACAAAAGCTATTTTTTACAGCAAAAGCAAAAGCATCTTTTAATTGTCCTGCTATCTGAGTTTCTCCAACCACCAAACTATCCAAAGAACTTGCTACAGAAAAAAGATGGTGAATTGCTCCACTATCTTCAAAAATATCAACTTTTTCAAGTAAAATATCTTTATCCACATCACAAAGCAAAGCCAAAGATTTAACAATAAACTCCACACAGGCCATTTTTACAAAAGCAACAATTTCAACACGATTGCAAGTACTTATAACCAAACATTCTTCAATATTTTTATGAGTACTGATAATTTTTAAAAACTCACTTTTTTTAGCTTCATTGGAAAAGCTTAACTTTTCCCTTAAGGCAATATCTGTATTTTTGTGAGTAAAAGATATACAATAATACATTAAAATTCCCTATCTATCATAGCTTTAATAATATCATTAAGCTTCTTATTATCATATTTTTCAATCGCTTTGCTAGCCTTTTTTGCATAAGTTTTAGCTTCTAAAATAGCTTTTTCCAAAGCTTTTTGTTCTTCAAATTTAGTTTTTAGCCACTCTTTTTCATTTTCATTTAAATCTTTTTTAAATAAAGTCTGCAAATATATCCTATCTTGTTCTTGTAAATTTTCATAAAGATAAATATAAGGTAAGGTAGTCTTACCCTCTTTAAAATCATTCATAGCAGGTTTTCCAAGAATTTTTTCATCACTCTTAATATCTAAAATATCATCAATCATCTGAAAAGCGAGTCCTAAATTTTTTCCATATTCTGCAAAATCTTTTTCATATAATCCAGCCAAAATAGCTCCGCATCTCGCACTTGCTTCGATCAAAACAGCTGTTTTATTATAAATCATTTTCAAATAAGCTTCTTTATTGATATTAAATTTCTCTCCCAAATCAACATCCATAAGTTCACCTATAGCAAGCTTTACAACAGCATCTGAAATAATACTTGCAAATCTAGCATCCATTTTGCTCAATTCATAAAAGGCTTTTGAATACAAAATATCACCCAACATAAGAGCATTTTTTGTACCAAATTCAGCATTGACAGATCTTGCTCCACGCCTTAATTCACTCTCATCGATAATATCATCATGTAACAAACTAGCAAGATGTATCAATTCTATAGTTGCACAAATTTTAAAAGCAATCTCACTCTCATCTGCGATAGCTAATAATAATTTAGAACGTAACTTCTTTCCTGATTTTACATTTGAAAGCATATTTAAAATAGGTTCATAGTCAAGCTCTTGTAAAAACTGTTTTATTAATTCATCTATTTTTTGCACTATCTTTTCCTTGTTAATTGCTATTATTATTTTCTTTGTTTGTTAATGGTTTTACCTGAGGTTTGTTAAAATTAATCATAGGAACAACCTGATTGTTTTGCGGTGGATTTTGTAAAGCTTTTTTTCTCGGATCTAAAAATTCTACCATTAAACGAGATTCCTTATCTTCTATATAAACTGTAAAAGTTGCCAAACCTTTATTATAACCACTAAATTCTAAAATCAGTCTTGCTCTATCAATATGTGGATTGGTATAATCAGGTATTAAAGTTTGAGTTACCCAATCTAAATTTCTTCTTAAACTCATCACAAATTGACGCGGATATTTGCGAAATTTCGAATGTACGATGATATTAGTATTATCAAACAAAGTCCAATAAAAATCAAAATTTTGCACCTTATCTTCATAGCCTATTTCTTTAATCTGCACACTAGCTCTCTCATCTTTTTTAAGTATAAATTTATAAGTATAATCAAAAGTTGGTTCAGATGCTAAAACATTACCAAAAATAAAAAAAATACAAATTAGATAGGGGCTTATTTTAAACAATTTTAGCCTTCGTGTCCTAAAATTTTTGCGCCTAATTCTATATAAATATCATTTTGTCTTTCTTCTATGAAATCACCATTTTCTAATATGAAATTTTTTACATCCATTTCTGTTAAACCTTGTTTTTCTAAAAGTTCTATCATGGCAATATGATCAGCAAAAAATTCCTCAAAAACTTTTTCTAAGGCTCCTAAATTTCCATTTTGTATAATTTCTATAAATTTTTCTTTTGGAGTTTTATTAAACATTTCATCAAAAAAATCCATTAATTTTCCTTGAAAATATAAGTTTTTGATTATAAAATTTTAATCGTTAAAAGTAGCTAAATTAAAATAATTAAAATTTAAATTTTATTTGCAATATATAAAATTTTAGAAGTTAAATTCCGCATAGTGCGGAATTTATTATGAATGTGGTTTTGCTTGAGTAGCGTATTTTACACCCAGATCAAAAGCTTTAGCATTTGCGTCACGAGTTTTTGCAGGAACCATATGAAGCATAGTTTCTTTTAAAACATCTAAATCTATACATTTGCTCATATAAGCAGCAATTGCAAGTGCTACAACTGATTGAGTAGCCACATTTCCTACCTCATCTTTAGCTATGGTAATAATAGGAATTTCAAAAATTTGCCATTTTTTATAATCTTCACTTTCAGGATGTACTAAATTTGGCTCTACAACTATAATGCCTCCTTCTTTTACACCCCCACGAAAACCTTTATAACCCTTATCTGCGGTTGAAAGCATAAAATCTATCTCTCCTTCTACAGCATAAGGAAATAAAATTTCTTTATCATCAATGATAATATCTACCTTAGTAGGACCGCCACGCACTTGCGAAGTGTAAGTAGAAGCCTTAAAAGCTTGGCGACCTTCTTTAATAGCTGCTTCTGCCAAAATTTCTCCTGCGGTGATAACACCTTGTCCACCTTCACCGCCAAATCTTAATTGATATTTCATTTTAAAGCTCCTAAATCCACCATTCTTTTTTCCTTAGCAGCACGACGCACTTCTTCATAAGCATGGCAATATTCTGGCTGAGAATTATCCTCATGTAAAATTCCTGTTGGAAATTTATCTTTTCTTTCTTCAAAATCCATGCTTTCAAATTTAGCTTTATCTACAACACGGTTTTTAATCCAATCAAGCATAGCCACAGCTTCACCCATTTTGTTTTTTCTGCCTAGATTGATATGACAATTTGAAAAAACATCTACAAAACTATAACCTTTATGTGCTAAAGCTTTGTAAATTAAATTTTCAAGCTTATTAGCTTCAATCACATTGCCCCTTGCCACAAAAGAAGCTCCTGCAGCTTTAGTTAATTCACACGCATCAAAATTAGGGTCAATATTTCCAAATTGAGCTGTTACTGTATAAAAACCTTTTGGAGTAGTTGGACTTGTTTGAGAATTCGTAAGTCCATAGATAAAGTTATTGATCACAATGTGGGTTAAATCAATATTTCTACGACAACCATGTATGGTATGATTTCCACCAATTGCCAAAGTATCGCCATCTCCGCTTACTACAATAACATGTTTGCTAGGATTGGCTAATTTAATACCTGTTGCATAAGCTATTGCTCTACCATGAGTAGTATGAACTGTATTGCAATTTACATAAGAACTCATTCTACCACTACAACCTATACCCGAAACAAGACAAACATCATCCATATTCCAACCAAGTTTTTCTATTGCACGGATAATACATTTTAAAACAACACCATCGCCACATCCCCAGCACCACTGAGTAGGCATTTTATCTACTCTTAGATATTCATCATAATTAAAAGCCATTTATATATTCTCCTTTACCTTAGCAATAATTTCACTTGGAGTGATAGGACGACCATTTGCACGGTGTAAGCTAATAAAATCGCGACGCGAAGTTACTCTTTCAATCTCTTCAAGATATTGTCCCATATTAAGCTCGCTTACCATTACTTTTTTAAATTTGCTTACAACTTCAGCAATTTTTTTCTCAGCCACTGGATAAAGAGTAATTGGACGGAAAAGTCCCACTTTAATCCCTTGTTCTCTTAATCTTTGTATAGCTTCTTTTGCTGAACGACTTACGCTTCCATAAGCAATGATTAAAAATTCAGCATCATTAAGCATATACTCTTCATAAGCACAAATATCTTCTTGATTGTTTTTTATTTTACCTATGAGTCTTTCCATATTTTTTTTCACTATAACTCCATCTTCAGTTGGAAAACCTATATCTCCATGATGAAGTCCTGTAACATGATAACGATAACCTGTAAAGAAAGGATTTAAAGTTGCAGGCTCATTTTCTCCTGCTGCATAAGGTTTGTAATCCTTTTTATCTCCTTCAAATTTTTTACGGTTATACACTTTAATATCTTTTAAATCAGGTAAAACCGCTTTACCATTCATGTGCCCTACAGTTTCATCCATAAGTAAAAATACTGGAGTCATATATTTTTCAGCTAAATTAAACGCTCTAATGGTTTCTGTATAAGCTTCTTCAAGACTTGCAGGAGCAATAGCAATACTTGCAAAATCCCCATGAGTTGGTGCTTTAGCCTGAAACAAATCTCCTTGTGCTACACGGGTTGGAAGACCTGTTGAAGGACCACCTCTCATAACATTTACAATCACAAGTGGAATTTCGGCAATAAATGCAAGTCCTATTTGCTCTGCTTTTAAAGAAATTCCAGGACCACTGCTTGCAGTCATGGATTTTACTCCACTCATTGCCGCACCAATAGCCACACTAATACCTGAAATTTCATCTTCCATTTGTATAAAAGTTCCATCATTTGCAGGAAGCATATGGCTTAATTCATGAGCTATCTCACTACTAGGGGTAATAGGATAGCCTCCAAAAAATTTACATCCACAATCAATCGCAGCTTTGGCGATTAAAACATTACCTGTTGCTATAACTTCTCTCATTATTTTTCCTATGCTAATTTTTTGTATTTGTTATTTTTTACGGCTACAGCTCTATCTTTAGACTCAGCAGTAAGTTTGGCAAATTTAAATTCATCTCTTTTTGCCACCATAATAGCAAAATCAGGGCAATGTGTCTCACACTCGGTACAGCCTATACAGGATTCAGGGTGTACTACCTCTATCATTTGTCCTAAAACTGCATGCACATCATCGCGCATAGCTAAAACCCCAGCGGGGCAATAGCTAACACAAATATTGCATGCTTTACATCTATACTCATCTACCCAAACAGGTGTATCTTTTGGAGCTGTCATACTCATGTTTTTTCCTTTATTAACCTAATATTTTTTGAATTTCTTCACCAATTAAAGCCGGAGAATCCACCACATGAATTCCATAGCTTTTTAAAGCTTCTTTTTTAGCTGCAGCGCTTTCATCAGCACTTCCTACTATGGCACCTGCATGCCCCATTCTTTTACCTTTTGGAGCAGTTGCACCTGCAATGAATGCTACCACAGGTTTGCTAATATTTTCTTTAATAAATTTAGCTGCTTCCACTTCCAAACTACCGCCAATTTCACCTATCATTACAATAGCCCTAGTTTCATCATCTTTTTGGAATTCACTTAAAAGTTCTTTATAAGCAAGACCTATAATAGGATCACCGCCAATTCCTACTGCAGTAGAAATTCCATAACCACCTTGAACTACCTGATTAGCAGCTTCATAAGTTAAAGTTCCACTTTTTGAAATAAGCCCCACGCAACCTTTTTTAAAAATAAAACCTGGCATAATACCTAACTTACATTCTTCAGAAGTGATAATACCTGGACAATTTGGCCCAATGATTTTCATACCCTTTTTATTAGCATATTGCTTAGCAAACATCATATCCTTTACAGGCGTATGCTCTGTGATTACAACTGCAAGCTTAATACCAGCATCAGCTGCTTCAACCACGCTATCACCCACAGCAAAAGCAGGCACAAAAATCAAGCTCACATCAGCCTTTGTTGCTTTAACCGCATCTGCAACAGTATCAAAAACTGGTTTACCTAAATGAGTTTGTCCACCTTTATGAGGAGTAACACCTCCAACTATATTTGTACCATAAGCCATGCATTGCTCAGCGTGAAAAGTTGCTTCTTTACCTGTAAAACCTTGAACTATTACTTTTGTATTTTTATTAACCAATATACTCATTTTCCATCCTTATCCTACTAAACTTTTTACAAGCTCTGCACCGTTTTTAAGATTGGTTGCTGCTTTGATATTTTTAAGATTTGAATTATCTAAAATTGTCTTTGCTTCTGCTGCGTTAGTACCATCAAGACGCACTACAATTGGAATATTTACCTCAACATTCTTAGTAGCTTCTAAAATTCCATTTGCTATCCTATCACAACGAACAATACCGCCAAAGATATTGATAAATATAACTTTTACATTCTTATCTCTTAAAATGATTTCAAAAGCCTTTGCAACAGTTTCAGGAGAAGCTCCCCCACCTACATCTAAGAAATTTGCAGGTTTTGCACCGCTATAATTAATAATATCCATAGTTGCCATTGCTAAACCCGCGCCATTTACCATGCAAGCTACATCTCCATCTAATTTCACATAGCTTAAGCCAAATTCAGCCGCTTCTCTTTCAGCAGGATTTTCTTCGGTAATATCTCTAAGTTCAGCAATTTCAGGATGACGATAAAGTGCACTATCATCAAAACTGCATTTTGCATCAAGGGCATAAAAATCCCCTTCTGCAGTTTTAATTAAAGGATTGATTTCAAGCATATTCATATCTTTATCCATGTAAAGCTTATAAAGTTTAGCTATCATGGAAATGAGTTTTTTGCCTTCATCTTTATCAAGTCCTAAAAATCTCGCTACTTCAAGTCCATGAAACATTTTAAATCCAATTTGTGGATCAATGCCTACTTTTGCAATTTTTTCAGGGCTTTCTTTGGCTACTTTTTCTATATCCATCCCTCCTTCACTTGAAGCGATAATGGTAATTTGCTCTGCCATTCTATTAAATAAAATAGCCAAATAATACTCTTTTACTATATTAGCACCACTTTCTATATAAAGTTTTTGCACGAGCTTACCTTCAGTTCCTGTTTGATGAGTTACCAAATTCATTCCTAAAATTTTACTTGCGTAATCTTTTACCTCATCTAAATTTTTAGCGATTTTTACACCACCACCAAGACCACGACCTCCTGCATGAATTTGAGCTTTAACTGCCCAAACACTACCACCTAATTCTTTAGCATTAGCCACAGCTTCATCTACGCTAAATGCAACTTTTCCCTTTAAGGTAGGGATACCATTATCTGCAAAAATTGCTTTTGCTTGATACTCATGTATGTTCATTTATTCTCCTTTATATTGATATTTGATTAAAGATTTTTCTAATTTGTCTTTTTCTTGCAAACTAAGATCTAATCTCATGATTTCAATCACACCTTCAAGTCCTAATCTTGCCATCACTCCTAAGGCTTTGTTTTGCACTCCAAATTCTCCATGTAAAATCACACTCATAGGTAAAAACTCTCCACTTCTTATAGACTCAAGCATTCTTATACAAGCACTAGCGGGAGCTAAATAAGCTGAAGTTTTAAGATGTTTGATTACTTTAGCTCCACCTGTTTTAACTTCATTTTCCAAATCATCAAATTCTTCTTCATTTAAAAATTCGCTTATATTTTTATTTTTAACACTTGCGTAAGATTTTACCAAAACCATATCATCATTATGAAAACCAATAAGTCTTGTATCCACGCTTGACATTTTGACATTAAGTTTTTTGGCAAGCTCATACTTAAATCTTGCATTGTCTAAAACTCCTGCCATGGCTATAATTTTCTTTGATGAAAAAATTCCGCTTTCATAAAGAGTATTAAGTAGAAAATCCACAGGATTGGTTAAAATAATAAAAAGTGGATCTTCTGTAAAATCTTTAATTTTTTTAGCGCAATCAAGCATAATACTTGTATTTAACTGAAGCAATTCTTCTCTACTTTGCCCATCTTTTCTAACAAAACCTGCACTAAAAAGCACTATATCTGAATTTTTAGTATAAGTATAATCTTTAGTGCAAAGTAAATCTATATTTAAATTTAAAGCAGCTATGCTTTGAGTAAGCTCTAGTTCTTTTGCATAAAGTAAATCCTCATTGATATCTACTAAAACAATTTCATTTGCTATCTCTCTTAAAATCAAAGCATAAGCTACGCTTGAGCCTACATTGCCAGCCCCTATAATAGTGATTTTCATCTTTGTCCTATTTTTTCTAAAATAGCGTTAAAAGTTGCACTTGGGCGCATAATTTTATTTGCTTTTTCATCATCAAATTTATAATACCCACCCAAATCCACTTTCACACCTTGTGCATCGTTAAATTCGGCTCTGATTTTTTCTTCATTAGAAGAAAGCTCTAGGGCAATATCTTTAAAAAAGCTTTGAAGCTCCATATCACTTGCTTGTCTTGCTAAATGATTTGCAAAATACATTGCTAAATAAAAATGACTTGTTCTATTGTCATCTTCTTTAACTTTTCTTGATGGAACTTTATTATTTTCAAGCCATTCGCCTATAGCCTCATCAAGACATTCTGCCAAAACCTTAGCTTTATGATTGCTACATTTATTTGCATAAAATTCCAAACTTGCTTGCAAGGCCAAAAATTCACCCAAACTATCCCAACGCAGATGATTTTCTTCGACTAATTGTTCTACTTGTTTAGGTGCTGAACCCCCTGCTCCTGTTTCAAACATAGCTCCACCATTTAACATAGGCACAACAGAAAGCATTTTTGCACTTGTTCCAAGCTCTAAAATAGGAAAAAGATCAGTTAAATAATCCCTTAAAACATTACCCGTGATAGAAATAACATCTTTACCTTCTCGGATTAACTCTAAACTTCTTAAACAAGCTTCTTTTGGAGCTAAAATAGCTATATTTTTACCCTTTTCTTTTAAACGATTTTGTACCAAAGTTATCATGATTTTATTACTAGATCTTTTGCTATCTAACCAAAAAATGGCCTCGGCTCCACTAAGTTCTGATCTTTCTATACCTAAATCAATCCAATTTAACACCGCATCAAATTTAGCCTGATTGACTCTATAAATATCACCCTTTCTAACCTTATGTTCTAATAAAACTTTACTGTTAGAAACTATTTTAAAAGTCCCCTCTTCCTTAGCCACAAAAGTTTTATCATGAGAACCGTATTCTTGAGCTTTTTTAGCCATTAAGCCCACATTGGATACACTGCCAAGTTTTGAAGGATTTAAAGTGCCATTTTTATGTAAATCTTCAATAACCGCCTCATAAATAGTTGCGTAAGTTTGATCAGGAATTACGGCATTTGTATCTCTTTCCTCACCTTCCTTATCCCACAATCTTGCGCCATTTTTAAGCATTGCAGGCATAGAAGCATCAACGATAACATCGCTTGGAACATGAAGATTTGTAATGCCTTTATCTGAATTTACCATAGAAATATCAGCAGATTTAGCTAAAATTTCATTGTATTTTTTTAAAATTGCATCTTTTTTGCTTGAATTTTCGATCTTACTTAAAAGCTCACTTAAACCATTATTTGGATTAATACCTAATTTTTCAAATTCATCTTGAAATTCGATAAATAATTCTTTAAAAAATACTTTTACCGCATAGCCAAAAAGTATAGGATCGCTTACTTTCATCATTGTAGCTTTTAAATGCAAAGAAAAAAGCACATCATCATCTTTGCTTGCTTTAATTTCTTTTGCATAAAATTCCTGAAGTTTTTGCACATCCATAAAAGTAGCGTCTAAAATTTCATTTTTTTCAAGCTTTAAACCCTCTTTTAAAATTTCACTTTTACCATCAATACTTGTAAATTCTATATTAGCCACACAATCTTGATCGATTAAAACCGCTTTTTCATTAGAGAAAAAATCCCCCTCTTTCATGTAAGAAACACGAGTTTTTGAATTTGGATTAAACTCAACCACACGATAAGGATTGTTTTTTGCATAGTCTTTTACCGCTTTTGTTGAACGACGATCTGAATTTCCTTGTCTTAACACAGGATTAACCGCTGAACCTAAAACTTTTTGATATTTTGTTTTAATTTGCAATTCTTCATCATTTTTTGGCTCATCTGGGTAATTTGGTAACATGTAACCCTTATCTTGCAATTCTTTAATCGCTGCCTTAAGCTGAGGAATAGAAGCTGAAATATTTGGGGTTTTAATAAGATTTGCATCCGATCTTTTTACAAGCTCACCTAAAAGCTCTAAAGCATCTTCACATCTTTGTTCCTCTTTTAAATACTCGCTAAAAGTAGCTAAAATCCTTCCAGATAAAGAAATATCCGAGGTTTTTACTCCTATATGTGCCCTACTTAAAAAAGCTTTCACTATAGGCAAAAACGAATAAGTCGCAAGAGCTGGCGACTCATCTGTTAAGGTATAAGTAATTTGCATTTTTAGTCCTTTAAAATACTTATTTTTATTTTCATTTTTAAGTATATTACAAATAAAAAAAAATGCAAGAGTAAGTTTAAAGTTTGTTTTAGTTTTCAAACAAACTTTAAATATTTTTAATTAAGTAAATTGGCAGGAAGTTGTATGATATTTTTAATAAGATTAAAAGGGGTTTTTAGAGTGTCTGTTAAAATTTCGGTATGAAATTTAGGGTCATCTATACTTCCATCTATTTTTAAGTTTGTACTAATTTCTTGATTTTTACCTAAAATTACATAATTTAAAATTGGAACCTTGGATATAGCTTCTGAAGCTGATTTTAAAGTTTTAAGCTCTAAGCTAAAATCCACTGTATTTAATCTTAAATTTGCTGATCCTAAACCATATATATCTACACTATCGCCATTTAAATTAATAGCCGAAACACTCAAAAGATCTTTTTTTCTATTAAAAATAATCTTTCCATCATGCAAGCTTAAACCTTTTTGATTAAAAGTTGGAGATTTAAACATCAATAAACTTGGTACAGTATCGATAAAGGAAATAAGCTGATTTATACCTTTTAAATCCTTTACATAAGTATTTTTAAAATCAATCTGTCCATCAAAATACTCCAATCCACTTCCTTTTATACTTAAGTTAAATACTCCATCTTGAACAGCTTGTTTTTGCAAAAATTCATTTAAATAATTATCATCGATATTGCTAACGTTTAAATTTAAATCATTAGAAGAATAATAAAGATCAAATTTTGCATTTCCTCTAGAACCTTTAAGATCCAAAGCATTGCCTTTTAAATCAGCCTCTACCCTATCAAAAGCCAAAGTTTTATTAGAATCTGGCAAAATTAAAGCTACATTTGCTCCACCAAAACTAATATTTTGGGTATTAGTAGAAATATCAAATGTTGAATTTGAAGAATCTTCTCTATAAATATAACTTAAATTTTTTAAATGAATTTCTTTATTATCAGAACTTATTTTAGCACTTGCTGTATCACTTTGAGTATGAATTTCGATAATGCCCTTATTTTTTACAATATCAAAGCTATCATTTTCATAAGGAGTTTGACCGTTGATAAGTAAATTATTTTTAAAATAAGCATCATTAACGCTTGCATTAAAATCTTTAAAATTTAAAGTTTTATAATAAACATTTTTAGCATCGATAAACCCAAACTTTTTAAGTAATGGAGAAAATGAAAATAAAATCTTAGGATTATTAAGATTAGCCTCAAATCCATCTTTAAAATTTAAAATCAAATTCCACTGAGGAATACTAATGTTAACATTTTGCGAATAATCTAATTTTACTTCTACATTTTGATTTTTTAAATCTAAAAGCTCTCCATTATCAAAATAAAGCCTTGAAATCTGAGTATTGAAATTTCCTTGCTGTTTTTGTAAGTCAAATTTAGCATTAAAATCAGCCTCTAAAAAGCTATTTTTAACACTAGCATTTTCTATATTTAAATCATTTTGATTTAATATTACAAATGCTTTTGTAATATTAAAATCAGCCAAAGAAATACTAGCATTCTCTAAAGCTAAAATACCACTATAAGAAATTTCACCCTTATCATGAAAATCAATTTTAAGCTCCAAATCACTTTTAATTTTTCCGCTTTTTTGATAAAAAGGTAATGAAAAATGATAATCCTCTAAAGCTTTAGCAAGTTTTTCATCAAATTTTAGATTACCAGACTTAATACGCAAATAAATCCCAGCTTTTTTTTCATCGAACAAATCATATAGATAAACCTTGCTAGAACTTAAATCAGCACCATTATAGAAAGCTTTATTAAAAACAAAATCAAGTTTTTGTTTGTTTAAATTTAAATCGAGTTTTGGAATTTCAATAGCATTCATTTTATCATCCAAACGAACTTTGACATTATTAACATAACCTGATGCGTTAATATTATCTAAATAATAATTATTTTTAGCAAAATCTATAAAGCCCTGCAAATAATCCAAATGATAAAATTCTCCCTTAGCCTTATATGCCACCCAGAGATTTAAACTCTGCGGAAGTTCTATTCTTTTATTAACTCTTTTAAAAATTTCCGTAATATTTCTAATGTTTAAATCTTCTATTTTATAAGCTAAATTTTTATCTTTGTAAGAGATACTTGCGTTAAAGTCAAGCAATTCTCCGCTTGCTCTACCTTGAAAATAATAAAACTCGCTCTTAGTATTGATACTTAAATTTCCATCAATATTTAAATCATAATCTTTTAATAAAAGTTTTTTAATATCAGCTATAAGTTCTTTATTTTGACGCTGTAATGTTAATTTTAAAAATAATAAATCATTATCTATAAAAAATTCATTATCTTTAAATAAAATACGCACATGATTATCTTCTATATTTAAATTTTGTATATCAATCTCTTCAACAAAAGTATATAGATATTTTAAATTTTTTGTTATTTTTAAAATCTCTGTTGAAGCATTATCAGAAGAGTGAGTTTGTGATGAAATTTCGGAATTTTGAGTCTCATTTATAGTGATATTTTTTGCTCGTACAATTAATTTTTTATCTAATTTAATATATAATTGTTCTAATTTTAAAAAATCAAATTGGATACTAGAGATGACAATCCCATTTTTAAGCACTATAAACAAAGCTAATATAAACACAACAAAAAATACAACAATATATAAAATTTTCTTTTTCATACGCAACTTCTTTTTGATATTGTTTTTGGGGATTTTTTATTATCTAACTCAGCCTTTAAAAAGCAATTCTGTGGTATTTATTCCCCAAGGTTCAATTTCTCAAATTATAACATATTTAAAGCAAAATAAATATCAGATGAGTAGTATTGATAAATATATTTTATTTTTTTTAGGACACCCCCAATCAGGCTGGATCAACATAGGTACTAAAGATTTAAATAGGGCTGAATTTCTACATAAACTTACTATTGCTAAAGCAGCACTTCAAACCATTACTCTTATCCCAGGAGAAACAAGCGTAATCTTTTTAGAACAAGCAGCCAAACAACTTGGACTTGATAAAGATATACTTTTAAAAGAATTTCAAGCTCAAGCTCCTTATGATGAAGGAGTTTTTTTACCAGAAACTTATAAAATCCCAAAAGGCATTACAGAAAATCTACTCATTCAAATGCTTTTAAACTATGCTGAAATTTCCAATAAAAAAACTTCTGAGAAAATTTTCGGTGATTATAATCCAAAAAAATGGCACCAATATATCATCATCGCTTCTGTAATACAAAAAGAAGCTGCTAATGAAAATGAAATGCCTATAGTTGCAAGTGTAATTTACAATCGACTTAAAAAAGGTATGAAGCTTCAAATGGATGGAACTTTAAATTATGGAATTTACTCCCATGTAAAAGTTACCCCACAAAGAATAAGACAAGATAATAGCTCTTATAATACCTATAAATTTACAGGATTGCCCAAAGAAGCGGTTTGCAATGTTTCTTTAGCTGCTATTCGTGCGGCTATTTTTCCTTTAAAGACAGATTATTTATATTTTGTGCGTGATAAAAATACTGGGGTTCATATTTTTAGCACAAATATAGATGATCACAATAAAGCCATAAATTTACAAAAAGGAAAATAATTTTGATATTTTTATACAAAATAGTTAAATTGGAACGGTATTTGCTTGTTAATATTAAAAATTATAAAAAGGATAAAAAATGATTAACCCATTTAAATCAAAAGAACTAGTCACTGGTGCTTTAGCGGGTAGAAATCTAAGAAATCAACTCATCAATGCCAATCTTGCAAATGTTGATACTCCTTTTTATAAAGCAAGAGATATTGAATTTGAAACAGCTTTGGTAAATCGTGCAAATGAAATTTTCAAAAAAAATGACAATAAAGAATTGCAATTAGCTGTAACTGAAGAAGGGCATCAAAAACCTTGGAAATTCCCTGATCCTAATAAATCTACTATTTACTTAAGAGATGGTCATTTAGCAAGAAATGATGCAAATACTGTTGATCTAGATGTAGAAACTACAGAAATGAGTAAAAATACAGTTATGATAACAGCTCTTGATGGAGTTTTAAGAAGACAAAGCAATATCTTTAGTTCTATACTTGATGCAAGCTCTAAATTAAGTTAAAGGTAAATTATGGCATACTTAAGTGATTTTGATATTAGTGGTTATGGTTTAAGTGCTCAACGTTTTAGAATGAATGTTATTAGCTCTAATATAGCTAATGCAAACACTACAAGAACAGCTGAAGGTGGGCCTTATAGAAGACGCGAAGTGATCTTTAAAGCAACAGATTTTGATAAGCTTTTAAATGAGCAAATTAACAAAGATAATAATTTTTTAAAATATGAAAATCCTTTAAATGATCCAAGTTCGCCAGAAGAGGCTAAACCCGCTATTCAAAGTGTTGTAGTGGATAAAGTGGTCAGAGATGACAAAGATTTTCGTATGAAGTATGATCCAAGCCATCCTGATGCAAATGCTGAAGGTTATGTAGCGTATCCAAATGTAAACCCTATTATTGAAATGGCAGATTTAATTGAAGCTACAAGAGCTTATCAAGCCAATGTAAGTGCTTTTACAAGTGCAAAAACTATAGCTCAAAGTGCGATTGATTTATTAAGAGGATAATAAAAAATGAACAATATTAATGATTTAAGATTAAATAATAATATTTCAAATACCAACAAAAGTCAAAATTCCAGAGGAATTGGTGATGAATTTGCCAAGATGCTTAAAAATGAAATCGATGATTTAAATAAAGCACAAGAAAGTGGAGAAGCTGCAATGACGGACATTGCCACAGGACAAGTAAAAGATTTACATCAAGCAGCTATAGCTATCACTAAAGCTGAAAGCAGCATGAAATTTATGCTAGAAGTAAGAAATAAAGCGATCAGTGCTTATAAAGAAATCACAAGAACTCAAATTTAAACCCTAATGCAAGAATATAAAAAAAATAGGGTTTCAAAAGTTGCCTTTGCCTACTGCATGGCACTTTTGTTTATGATTATTTTTATCAGCTCTACTTTTTTTCTTACATCAAAACGTCATATACCTAACACCGAAAAAGATCAATACGCTCTTGCTCTAAGAGGATCGATTATAACTAAAGATAATTTTACTATCACAAGTTCTAAACAAATTTATCGCGCTGAAATTGATCTTAGAAGTATTAACAAAGATAAATTTGATCTATTTTTAAAGCTTTTTCAAATTTATAGTGGGATAAGTAACGATCAAGTAGCAGATATTAAAAAAAGAATGCAAAATCAAAAAAAACGCTCTTATAATTTTGTTCTTTTGCAAAACTTAGATTCCAAGCAAGCAAGCTATCTTAAAGACCTTGCTAAAAAACTTTATATACAAGGTTTTTTCAAAGCTTTTACAAACAACTCTGGAAGAGTTGAAACAAGAGGATTAAATATCATCGAACATGAAGAAGATAGAATTTACATGTCAAAAGATTCTTTTACTCCTATTATCGGTTATACCAAAATGATATTAGATCCAGAAAGTGGAATTTTAAAAAATATAGGAGTTAAAGGTTTAGAAAAATACTACGATGAATGTCTAAGTCCTGTTCAAAATGAAAAAATTCAAGGACTTAAAGATATAGGTGGAAATATTATTTTAAATCTAAATTCACTACAACAAAAAAAGATCAATGGTTGTGATTTATATTTAAATCTTTCTTTAAAACTGCAAAAAAGTATAGAGAAAGCTATAGATCAAAGAAATGAGGATTTAAAAGCCAATGAAATCATAGTTGGAGTAATGGAAAGCAAAACAGGAAGAATTTTAGCTCTAGCAAGCTCAAGGCGCTATGATCCGCAAAATCGTGGAAAAGATCTATCAGTTCTTAATGCAAGCGCTATAGAATACGGCTATGAAGCAGGTTCTGTTATCAAACCTTTTATCTTTACAACAGCCTTAAGACTTGGTAAAATAAAAATGGATGAAGTGATTAATACTTATGGCGGTTCTTACAAGCTAGGACGTTTCACCATCAAAGACGATCACAAAATGGACAAAATGACTATGGAGGAAGTTATAAGATATTCTTCAAATATAGGCATGATACAAATTGCTAAAAGGCTTAACAATATAGAAATCGTATCAGGACTTAAAATATTTAAATTTGGCGAAAAAAGTGGTATTGATCTACCCTATGAACAAAAAGGAGAAATTCCAAATTCTAAGCGCTTAAGAGATATAGAAAAATCTGTTTTAAGTTATGGCTATGGACTTAAAACAACCTTTATACAACTCCTTGCAGCTTATAATGTTTTCAACAATGATGGGTTTTATATCACACCACGTTTAGCTGAAAAATTCTATCAAAATGGACGCTTTACAAATCTTGATGATGATATAAAAAAAGAAAAAATTCTTTCTAGCGAAGCCGCTAAAACGATGCAAAATGTTCTTATAAATGTTATAGAAAAAGGAACAGGAAAAAAGGCAATTACACAAGGTATTATTGCAGGAGGTAAAACAGGAACGGCAAGAATAGCCGAAAGACAAGGTTATACCTCAAATCGCTACAATGCATCCTTTTTTGGTTTTGCAAATGATTTAAATCACGCCTATACCATAGGAGTTCTCGTAAGACATCCTACTAAACCTTATAGTTATTATGCTGCACAAAGTGCTTTGCCTATGTTTAAAGATGTTGTTGATATTTTAATCAATGAAGAATTTCTAACGCCTATACAAGACAATAACCAAACTAGCACAAACAACTAGTTTGATATATCTTTAGAAAATATCACCTCAACAGCACCTATAAGTTCTTCAGCAATCTTAGCAGCAAAAGTTGCATCATTAAGTATTGAAATTCCTTCAGCTGTTGTGATTTTTCTTACTGCAATAAGATGTTCAACATTGCTCAAGGTTAAAGTATCGATTTCTTTTAAAATTTCTTTTCCTTTTTGAAGATTTTTAATAATCAAATAAAGCTTTTCACGATCTTCAACCACTCTAAGCTCTTCAATACTTCTTAAAAGCTCTCCTAAATTCGATCTAATTTTATTGTACTCTAAAGCCAAAAATTCATTAGAAGAACTAGAATATTTCTTAATATTTGCTTGGATAATTTTTAAATTTTTAGTTGTTTCGGCTAAATTTTTAGCTGCCATCTTAAAGGTAAAAATTTTATGATTCTTTGTTTCATCGTTAATATAAACTTGTGCTTTAGTTGAAAAATCGATAATAGCTTCAAAAAGAACCTTTATCCTAGTTTGATACAAATAGTCCAAATCCACATTTTTACTAAACCACTTTTTATTTTCTAAAATTTCTTTAAAACTTTTATCACTTTGTATATCTTTACGACTAAAACCTATAGCATGAGCAACAATTGCATAGGTATTGTTATAAAGATGCTCGCTTTCTTTCCTTAAAGCTTCGATGGCTGTGTCACTAAACTTAACCAAACTACTATCAAGATATAAAGGCTTGTCTTTATTCTTATCTTTAGGAGCTTTTACTATCTTATTTAAAAAAAGAACAATTTGAGGAGTAAAGAATGAAAAAAGCACAACACCAATTAAATTAAACAAAGTGTGAAATAATGCTACTTTCAAAGCTATATCTTCTATGTTTAATACAATGGATAAAAAATTAAGAAAATGTATAAAATAAGGAAAAATAAGCACTATTAAAAAAGCTATACCAAAATTAAAAATACAATTTGCAAACGCTAATTTCTTTCCTTCAATATTGGTACTTAAAGAAGCTAAAACAGCCGTTACAACTCCTCCAACACTAGTGCCTAAAGTTGCTGCTAAGGAATTTTCCAAACTGATTTGTCCTGCAAGTAAAGCAGCGACAATAATAGCCATTGTAGCTGTGCTTGATTGTATAACTCCTGTAAGCAAAGCACCTAATCCTAAAAAAACAAAAACTCCTTTAAACCCAGCAAAATCAAAACGAGAAAGATCAATTATATGTTTAAAATTTTCAAAACCACTTTTAATATAATCCACACCCAAAAAGAAAAATCCTATACCAATAAAAATATTACCTAAACCTTTTAAAACACTATCTTTTTGAAAGAAAAATAATACTCCAATAATCAAAAGTGGGATAGCTAGCATTGAAATTTTAATATTTGTCAAACCAACAATCAGCCAAGAACTTGTCGTATTTCCTAAATTTGCTCCAAAAATAATCCCTATGCCCGCACCCAAAGAAATAAGCCCTGCGCTCAAAAAAGAAATCGTAATAATAGAAACTAAAGTTGAAGATTGCATAATTAAAGTACTTAAAGTACCAAAAAGTATACTTTTTATCTTTGTATCGGTTGACTTCGCTAAAATTTTTTCAAGCAAACCACCACTAAAAGCTTTAAAACCTATACCTAAATTAGTCATTCCAATAAGAAGTATTGCCACTCCTGCTAAAAGATTGGCAAGCTCGTCATAACGAATTAAAATAAAAATCAGAACTAAAGTAAAAATACTCCATGAAATAAATTTAAAATATTTTAAAGAATTTCTTTCCTCTTGCAATGCCTAACCTTTTAGTTTTTCAAATTCATTCATCAGAAATTCTCTTAAATTTTCGGCTTCTTCTTCGCCTTTTTCTAGATACTCAAGCAATAAATTTTCTAATTCCTTTAAAAAAGAAAAAAGTTCATTTTGCCAAATACTATCGTTTTTATTGCTTAAATTCATGGTTTGTATGAAAGTCAACTCTCTGCTTAAATCCCCAAGTTTTTCTAAAAATTCATCTTTTTGATCAGAATTTTTTAATGCTAAATTAGTATTTTGGACATTTTCTTTAAATTCTCTGATTTTTTCATCGATTAAATCGCAAAATTTCGGATAAACATCCATTTTAATAGGCTCTAAAAGGGTTTGCTCGTCTATATTTAAAGTAAGCTTTTTAACAGCAAAATAAAGAGCTAAAAAAGACAAAGCTGCTATGAGTAAATAAATTCCTAGCATTAATAACCCTTAAGGGCTAGCATTCCGCCATCTAAATTGATGCTTTCAAGTCCCAATTTTTCAGCTATAAATTCAGCTGCAACCATGCTTCTATGGCCACTACGACAAATAAAAGCAAGTTTTTTACTTTCATCTCTTTTGCTTTGAAATTCATCTAAAAATTTAGCATTTAAAAGCCCTTGATTATCATATAAAGCCACACATTGCGCATTAGGTAAAATACCTTCTTCCCATTCTAAAGGAGTACGCACATCAAAAATTTGATATGCGTTTAAATCTTGCTTTGTCCAAAGACTTGCAGGGATATTTTCTATCATGAAAAAGCCTTATTGATAATTTTTGTAAGACTTGCATTAAATTCAGCAGGATTATCCACCCCCATACCTTCGCTTAGTTTTGCCATATTTAAAACTAGTGTTGCTATATCTGCACTAAAATTTTCGTTGTTTTTAAGACCTGTAAAAATAGCGTGTTTTGGATTGATTTCTAAAATAGGTTTGAAATTTTGCTCTTGACCCATTTGTTTTAAGAGTTGTTGCATAGCAAAATCAGGTTTATTTTTATCATAAACTATACAACTTGGGCTATCTTTTAAACGACTGGTTAGTCTTACATCTTCAACTTGATCTTTTAGAAGTTCTTTAAATTTAGCTACAAGTGGAGCAAAAATATTTTTTTCTTCATCGCTTAGTTCATTTTTATCTTCTACTTGATTGATGGCTACAAATTTTAAACCTTCAAATTCTAGCATAGGAGTTACCAAAGAATCAATCTCATCATCCATAAGTAAAACTTCTATATTTTTTTGTTTATACTCTTCAAGTAAAGGAGAAGTTCTTAATAAACTTTCATTATTTCCTGCTATATAAAAAATTTCCTTTTGTTCGCCTTGAAGGTCATTTTTATACTCCTCTAAAGAGCGTAAATTTTCACCTTTAGTGCTTTTATAAAGCATGAGTTTTAAAAGACTGTCTTTTTCTCCGCCAAAACCATAAAGTCCTTCTTTTAATACCTTACCAAAAGTTTTAAAGAAAGATAAGTATTTTTCTTTATCATTGTTTTTGAGTTTTTCAAGTTCACCTAAAATCTTTTTAACGCTAGCTTCTTTAACACCTTTTAAAATTTGATTTTCTTGTAAAATTTCACGACTTACATTAAGCGGCAAATCTTCTACATCGATAATCCCACGCACAAAACGCAAATAAGTTGGTAAAAGTTCTTTATCGTCATCACTGATAAATACACGTTTTACATAAAGTTTTAGGCCACTTTGATAATCCACACGAAATAAATCAAAAGGTGCATTTTGTGGTATGAAAAATAAAGAATTGTATTCTAATTTTCCTTCACTTTTAGTGTGAAGATAAAATAAAGGTTTGTTTGAATCATGAAAATTTTGCTCATAAAATCTTTCATAATCTTCTGCTTTAAGGCTTGATTTTTGCATTCTCCATAAAGCATTGGCTTTATTGATTTGAGAAATTTTAAGTTCAGTTTTTCCTTCTTCTTCGCCTTCTTTAGCAGGAGTAAATTCTTCTTTTTCCATGAAAATTGGAAATTGAATATGATTAGAATATTTTTCTATAATGCTTTCGATTTTATAAGTATTAGCAAACTCATCATCTTTTAAGTATAAAGTAATGCTTGTGCCTTGTTCTTCTTTGCTTGCGTCATCAATCTCATAACCATTTGCATCAGAACTCCAAAGATAAGCTTTATCATCTAAAGCTTTTTTGCTTAAAACTTCGATTTTGCTAGCCACCATAAAAGCAGAATAAAAACCTACTCCAAATTGTCCTATGAGTTGAGAATCTTTTTTAGCATCACCGCTTAAATTTTCTAAAAAGCTTTTAGTACCGCTTTTTGCTATGGTTCCAAGGTTGTTGATAAGATCATCTTTATCCATACCTATACCATTATCACTAATACTTAAAGTTTTTTTATCTTTATCAATTTTGATTTCAATTTTAGGTTCGAATTTTAAGCTTTTATATTTATCATCACTTACGCTTAAAAAATTAAGCTTATCTAAAGCATCACTTGAGTTTGAAATAAGTTCTCTTAAAAAAATTTCTTTATTAGAATATAAAGAGTGTATCATAAGCTGTAAAAGCTGATTTACTTCGGTTTGAAATTGCATTTTAGTCTCCTTTGTGATTTTTTAAAGTGGTATTTTAGCAAAAAATACAAATTCTAAAGTAAATTTAAAGATTTATTTGAAAATTATAAAACCAAGCCATGCGGCAAATAAACAAAGAAAGACATTTAAGATAATATTTAACGCAAAATGAAAACAATTTCCACTTTGCAAAAGAAGTAAATTTTCATAAGAAAAAGTAGAAAAAGTTGTAAAAGCTCCTAAAAAACCTGTACTTATAAAGCTTTTAAGTAAAGGAGATAAACCTTTATTTTGTGCATAAGAAAACAAAAATCCTATGATAAAAGAACCCAAAACATTAACAAAAAGAGTTCCAAAGCTGATAGAATAAGGAAAAAATTTATTCACTAAATTAATAGAAAGCATTCTTAAGATTGCTCCTATAAATCCCCCAAAACCAACAACTAAAAGGGTATTTAGCAAAGCTTAGCTCTTTCTTGATCGAGTAATTCTTGCATTTTTTTTCTGGTCTTTTCAAGCCATTTGTCATCATTTATATCGACTAAATCCATACAAATGATTTTAAGCACTCCGCTGCTTGCACTAAAACTTTTTGTGTCTAAAATTTTTGCAGAATCCACAATTAAAATGGGTTGAACTTTAAGATTTAATTTTTCACTTAAAATTTTTGCTCCACTTTGAAATTTAAGCATTTTTTCATTTTTAGATCTAGTTCCTTCTGGAAAAATAGCCAAAACCCTATCTTCACTAATTCTTTCTTTTGCTTCTTTTAAAACTCGTACTAAATCACGCGGATTTTTTCTATCTATACAAAGAAGTTTTGGTTTTTTCATAGCAACTTTGAAAATAGGAATTTCTCCTAATTCTTTTTTGGCAATCCAGCATAAATTTTTAGGATATAACTCTTCTAAAGCGATAATATCTAAAGCACTTTGATGATTCATTAAAATCATCTGAGCTTGTGGATTAAAAGCACCAATGATTTCTTGTTTATAAGAGATGGTATATCTTTGAAATTTAGCCCAAATTTTTCGGATTTTCCAAAGTGTGTTTTGAGATTTTGTAAAGCAAAAACAAAAAACCACCAAAGCAACGCTTAAAACAAAAAAAATCCAAAAATAAAGAGCTTTAATTTTTTTGTAAATCATCTTTATTAACCCAACCTATTTTTCCATCAGAAAACAGTACTTTAATATAATTTTGTCGTTTGCCTAAAACTTCTACTTTTTCATCTACATTTGCCGTATAAAAATAAGTTGAAGGCTCTGTAGGTAAAATTTTAGCCCTAGAACCAGCCTTGATAATTGCATTTTGAGTATTGGTATCTACAAGAAAACTAAGTGCAAAACAAACAACTGCCAAAGCCAGAATAATGTAATTTTTTCTCCATACAAATAAAGCTCCAAATAAAACCGCTAAAAACCATAAGGTATATTGTTTATAAATATTTAAGTCTTTATTTACAGGATTTAAATCACTCTGAGTGCTAATCTCATCGTCACTAATTTTTAATTTTAAATTTATATTTTCAAGCTTTTTACTATCTTTATTGAAATACGAAAATTCAAAATTTGTTTTACTTAATGGCAAAATAGCATAATAAAAAGCACTAGAGGCATTAAAATCCCCTTTTAAATTTTCAATACCTTGCTTTTGAATTCCTTCTATAAAAAAGCTTTTAAGATTTGTATTGGTTGCGTTTAGTTCTACCATCATAATGATATTAGCATCATCAAAATAACTCGCTTTAACCTTTTTAATTTCCAAAGAACTTGCCACAAGGTGTGAAAAATCTTTATTGGATAAAGTATTTTCAAATTTGATAGGATTAAGATTGATATTAGCCTCTTGAAAAGCTTCATTATTTCTAAGAAGTTTGATAGAAATTTTACTCAAACTAGCGTTTGAATTTTTAGCTTCAAACCATAAAGTTGTTTTATATTCGTTATTGATAAATTCCCATTTTGCATCTGGATTTAAAAAAGATAAGTTAGTTTTTTCTACGCTTATGTTAAAATCAAATTTTGTATTTTCCGTAGTGCGAGCATAGATCGTAATAGGAAAAACTTCTCCAACATATACCCTACTTGGATATTCATCATTTGTAAGAACCAAACTCCCTTTAGCTACAAAAGGATCATCTACATTGCTTTCAAAGTCATTATTTTCATCACTTGGCGGAATATTTTGATAAATTTTTTGTTCTTCTTGGGGTAATTTTTGTAATTCTTTTTGCATATTTTCATCTTGGCCACTAAATACAGAAATTTCACCCCTGCCAAACAATACAACAACACTAAAAATTAAAGTTAATAAAATTTTCAAAATAAAAAGCCTTTAAGCATTTTTAAACCTACATCATTACCTAGGACTTTTTCACAAGCACGCTCAGGATGTGGCATGAGTCCAAAGATTTTTTTGTTTTCATCACAAATTCCTGCGATATCAAATACAGAACCATTTGGATTTGGCTCGTATTTTAGAGTAATAAGATCTTTATCTTGCAATTCTTTTAAAGTAGTCTCATCAGCGTAATAATTTCCCTCTCCATGAGCAATTGGCAAATTAATAATTTCATCTTTTTTGAAATTTTTCAAAAAGGCATTATCATTAGAAACTACTCTTAAATTTTGGTTTTTTGAGATAAAACTAAGATTGTTGTTATGCTTCATTGCACCTTTTAAAAGACCACTTTCAAGTAAAATTTGAAAACCATTGCAAATGCCTAAGATATATCCTCCCTTTTTTGCATGATTAAAAACACCTTGCATAGCAGGAGCAAGTTTTGCAATAGCTGCACATCTTAGATAATCTCCATAAGAAAATCCGCCTGGCAAAACAACCAAATCTGCATCAAATTCTTTTTCTTCATGCCAAACAATCTGCGTTTTTACTCCAAGTTTTTCAAAGGCATAAGCTGTATCAAATTCACAATTTGTCCCTGGAAATCTAATAATAGCAACTTTCATTTTACTCTTTCTCAATTACAAGCTCATAATCTTCAATGACGCTATTTACCAACAACTCTTCACACATTTTTTTTACTTGTTCTTTGGCTAATTTTTCATCTTTCTCATCAAGAGAAATTTTGATTTGTTTTGCTATTTTTACTTCTTTAACACTATTAAAATTTAAAGAATGCAAAGCTTTTTCCACCGCTTTGCCTTGTGGATCTAAAACCCCATTTTTTAAAGAAATTTTTACAATAACTTCCATATTTTTCCTTAATTTAATATTCTTTTTAAAACTTCTTCATAAGCCATTTTTACATTACCTAGATCTTGACGAAATCTATCTTTATCTAATTTTTCATTGCTAAATTTATCCCAAAATCTACAACTATCAGGGCTTATTTCATCAGCTAAAACAAGCTCATTATCTTTAGTTAAACCCAGTTCGATTTTAAAGTCAATCAGCCTTAAATTTTTATTATCAAAAAATGGAGTTAAAATAGAGTTAATCTTTCTAGCCATATTTTTAATTTCACTAATTTGAGCTTCATTTTGCACTAAATTTAAAATCAAACAATGCTCATCATTGATAAAAGGATCGCCTAAGGCATCATCTTTAAGACAAAATTCCACCAAAGCAAAAGGTAGCACAGTACCATCTTTAATACCCAGTCTTTTTGTAAGAGAACCTGTTGCAACATTGCGTACTATAACTTCAATAGGAACAATTTTACATTTTTTAACCACTTGTTCTGTATCGCTTATAGTTTCTACCAAATGGGTTTTAATCCCATTTTTTTCGAGCAAATGAAAAATTTCAGTACTGATTTTACAGTTTAATGCACCTTTTCCACTTTCATTGCCTCTTTTTTCTGCATTAAAAGCAGTTAAATCATCTTTAAACTCACTAATTAGTAAATTTTCATCATCAGTTTTGAAAAGTTTTTTACCTTTTCCTTCGTAGAGCATTTCTTTTTTTGTCATTTTATTGTCCTTGTTTGATATTTAAAATTTTAATAGTATCAATAGCTGATTTTAACTGTGCGTCATCATTGATTTGTTTTTGACTGATTAGATTTTTATTGTCTTTATTTTCTTGTTTATCTTCTTTTTTATTTTTATCTATTTTTTCAAGCTCACTTTCTAAATGTTGTTTTAAGTCGCTTTCTTTTATAGAAAAACCATCTTCTTGAGTATTTACTTTACCTGGAAAAACTTCAATATCAGGTTTTACACCCACTGCTTGAATAGTACGCCCGCTTGGAAGATAATACCTTGCAATAGTAAGCCTTAAAGCTTCAGTTTTATTAATAGGTATGATTTGCTGAACACTACCTTTTCCAAAAGTATTTTCACCCACAATAACACCGCGTTTAAGATCTTGTAAAGCTCCACTTACAATTTCACTTGCACTAGCACTTCCACCATTTACAAGCACAACCAAAGAAGCATTAGAAATTTTGTTTTTAGGATCGGCTTTATATTCTTGATTTTCACTTGCGATGCGTCCTTTTTGAGAAACAATAACACCTTTATCTACAAATAAATTTACAAGTCCTATAGCTTGATTTAAAAGTCCACCAGGATTATTTCTAAGATCTAAAACAACTCCTTTAACATTAGGATATTTTTTAAGTTCTTTACTTGCCACATCTACAACATTTTTATCAAAATTTGTAACCCTAAGATAAAGAATGTTTTCATTTTCTATCATTTTTGCATAAACACTTTCTATCTTAATAATTTCTCTTGTAAGTGTAACATCAAAAGGTTTTGTTGCACCTTTTCTAAAAATGGTTAAAGTGATTTGAGTTTTTGGCTTACCACGCATTTTATCTACCGCATCATTGAGATTAATTCCTAAAGTGGCCTCATCATTAATTTTTAAAATAATATCTCCCGATTTTATCCCTGCTTTATCTGCTGGTGTTCCTTCTATAGGAGAAACAACTGTTAAAGCACCATCTTTCATACCTACGGTTATACCAAGGCCACCAAATTCGCCATTGGTTTGAATTTTCATATCATTAAAATCTTTTTCATTTAAAAAAGAAGAATGCGCATCAAGATTGCTTAAAAGTCCTGATAAAGATTTATCCACCAAATCGCTGATATTTTGATCATCCACATAGTATTGCTCTACTATAGCAAGAGTTTTTGTAAGCTTATCTAAAGCTTCTAGGCGTTTTTGAACCTGCTCTTCTTTTTGATCAACTTTAGCTTGTAAATGACTTGTTAAAAATAGACATAAAATAAAAGTAGTGGCAAAGCCTGCAAGACCCGCAAAAAATCGTTTTGTTTTCAAAATAAGCTCCATCATTGAGTTTTAGTTTAAAGAGTAAATTTTAATAAAAATTGCTTAAAACTTCGTAAATAAATTTAAATTCTTAAAAATATGTTAAAATAGACTAAAAATTCCAAAAAGAAAGTTAATACAATGTGCCAAGAAAAACATACTCATACACATTCTCAAAAACATCTTAAAGCAGTTTGCAATCGTCTAAGTAGAACCATAGGGCATTTAAGCGCTATTAAAAGAATGGTTGAAAATGACAAAGACTGTAGTGAAATTTTAATCCAGCTTGCTGCCGTAAAAGCCGAAGTTAACAATACTGCAAAAGTAGTTTTAAAAGAACATTTAGCTCATTGTATGGTACATGCTGTAGAAGAAAATGATATTCAAAGTATAGAAGAATTAAACAAGGCTATAGATATGTTTATGAAATAATCTAAAATTAGTCATTTGTCCTATTATTTAAAAAATTTTACTCAATTAACTTGACATTATATGACTAAAGTTATATAATGTCAAGTATATAAACTAAATAAAGGATAAAACATGGCAAATATACAAGATTTTTTAACTGATAATATGCTTTCAAACCTTGAAAGTGCAGCATCTTTAGCTATACATTCTAAAAATAATGAAGTTGTACCTTTACATCTTTTATGGGCTTTAAGCGTAGATAATGCAAGTATTTTAAATCAAATTTTAAATAAATTAAATATTTCTAAAGAAGCCTTAGAACTTGAAATTAAAAGCAGAATTTCAAAACTTGCAACGAGTTCAAATGTAAACCGTGAAAATATACGCTTTTCCAATGAACTTATAAATTCATTAGAAAATGCTAAAGGATTGATGAGTGCTAATGGAGATAGTTATTTAAGTGTGGATACTTGGCTTATAAGCGAAAGTCAAAAAAGTCCTATTAAAGAAATTTTGGCGCAATTTTTAGATTTAAGAGAATTTCAAAAAGAGCTTGAAAGTCTAAGAGCTGGACGCAAAATCGATAGCAAAACAAGCGATGAAACCTTAGATAGCTTAAATAAATTTGGTATAGATTTAACCTTAAAAGCAAGCGAGGGTAAACTTGATCCTGTTATAGGCAGAGAAGAAGAAATCGAGCGTTTGATGCAAATTTTAATACGCAAAACCAAAAATAACCCTATACTTTTAGGTGAACCAGGCGTAGGAAAAACAGCTATAGTAGAAGCTTTAGCACAAAGAATTATTAAAAAAGATGTTCCAAAATCTTTGCAAAATAAAAAAGTTATCGCTCTTGATATGAGTGCTTTAATTGCAGGTGCAAAATACAGAGGAGAATTTGAAGATAGATTAAAAGCTGTAGTTAATGAAGTGATAAAAAGTGAAAATATCATTCTTTTTATCGATGAAATTCACACTATAGTAGGAGCTGGAGCGAGTGAAGGCAGCATGGATGCGGCAAATATTTTAAAACCCGCTCTTGCAAGAGGTGAACTCCATACCATAGGCGCAACTACTTTAAAAGAATATCGTAAATATTTTGAAAAGGATGCAGCCTTGCAACGCCGTTTTCAACCTGTAAATGTGGGTGAACCAAGTGTTAATGAGGCTTTGGCTATGTTAAGAGGTATAAAAGAAAAGCTTGAAATTCATCATAATATAACCATAAATGATAGCGCTTTAGTAACTGCAGCTAAACTTTCAAAGCGTTATATAGCAGATCGTTTTTTACCTGATAAGGCTATTGATTTAATCGATGAAGCTGCAGCTGAACTGAAAATGCAGATTGAAAGTGAACCAAGTTCTTTAAGAAAAGTACGCAAAGATATAGAAACTTTAGAAGTTGAAAATGAAGCTTTAAAAATGGAAAATGATGAGAAAAATCAAAAAAGACTCGATGAAATCGCAAAAGAACTAGCCAATTTAAAAGAAAAACAAAATGCCCTAAATTCACAGTTTGAAAATGAAAAAAGTGTTTTTGATGGTATAAGCACTAAGAAAAAAGAAATTGATCTGCTTAAAAATGAAGCTTCTTTAGCTAAAACTAGAGGTGAATTTCAAAAAGCAGCCGAGCTAGAATATGGAAAAATTCCAAGTCTTGAAAAAGAAGTAGAAATCTTAGAAGATAAATGGAAAAAAATGAGCGAAAATGAAGTTTTACTTAAAAATCAAGTAGATGAGGATTTAGTTGCTGGAATTTTAAGCAAATGGACGGGTATTAGCGTGCAAAAAATGTTAACTTCTGAAAAACAAAAATTCTTAGAAGTGGAAAAACATTTAAAAGAAAGTGTCATAGGACAAGATAAGGCCTTAAGTGCTTTAGCTAGAGCCATTAAACGCAACAAAGCAGGGCTTAATGCGGACAATAAACCTATAGGAAGCTTTTTATTTTTAGGGCCAACAGGGGTAGGAAAAACACAATCAGCTAAAGCTTTGGCGAAATTTTTATTTGACGATGAAAAAGCAATGATTCGCTTTGATATGAGTGAATTTATGGAAAAACATAGTGTTTCAAGACTCTTAGGTGCACCTCCAGGGTACATAGGACATGAAGAAGGTGGAGAGCTTACTGAAGCTGTGCGAAGAAAACCTTATAGCGTGCTTTTGTTTGATGAAGTTGAAAAAGCACATAAAGATGTATTTAATGTGCTTTTAGGGATTTTAGATGATGGTAGAGCAACCGATAGCAAAGGTGTAACAGTGGATTTTAAAAATACTATTATTATTTTGACCTCTAATATTGCCTCAAGTGCTATTATGAATTTAAGCGGAAAAGAACAAGAAGATGCGGTAAAAAATGAGTTAAAAAATTTCTTTAAACCTGAGTTTTTAAACCGCTTAGATGATATTATCACCTTTAATCCACTTGGAAAAGATGAAGCTTATGAAATAGTTAAGCTTTTATTTAAAGATTTGCAAATGAGCTTAGAAAACAAGGGAATAAAAGCAAGTTTAAGCGAAAATGCAGCCCTTTTAATCGCTAAAAATGGTTTTGATCCTGATTTTGGTGCTAGACCTTTAAGAAGAGCTATTTATGATCTTATAGAAGATAAATTAAGCGATATGATACTTGCTGATGAACTTCATGAAAATGATAGCATTATCATTGATGCAAAAGATGATGAAATAATCATCAAAAAAGCTTAATCATTTTGAAAGTAGATCTTTCTACTTTCAAAATATAATCTCGCTTTCATTAAATTTCATATTTGCTTTTGGCAATGGTGATTTGGTGGTATAATAAGCACTTTCTCCTTTATAATTTCCACGATAAACCCCATTAGGAATGCTAAATTTTCTAGTTGTATCAGGGAATTTTTCTATATATTGAGTTAAAAATTCTCTAAACACAGGAGCAGCTGTTCTAGCCCCACCTTCTGTATAACGCATAGGCTTGTTGTTATCATTTCCATACCAAATGATTGCTTCTATTTCAGGCGTAAGTCCACAAAACCAAGCATCAACACTTTTATTCGTTGTTCCTGTTTTTCCTGCTATTTCTATATCTTTTACTCTTGCATTACGTCCTGTGCCTTTTTCAACAACATTTCTCATCATATCTAAAACCAGAAAACTTTGCGCTTCATCGCTGACTTTACGCTCATTTGAGTTAAATTCCATGATGGTTTTACCGGTTTTATCCTGAACTTGTCTGATAATTTGAGGATCTTTAATCGTACCATAGTTCCCAAACATGGTATAAAATTTCGAATACTCCAAAGGAGAAATACCAAAACTTCCCAATACGATTGATAAATTAGGCGGTATATCTTTAAATCCAAATTCCATTAGTTTAGAATAAAGAACATCAAGCCCCATATCAAGTGCGAGATTAATGGTAGCTAAATTTCTTGATCTTATTAAAGCTTCTTTTAAGGTAATTAAACCTAAAAATTTACCCCCTTCATTTTTAGGTTTCCAATCCTCATTATTACCCGCTCCACCTTCAAAAATTCTAGAAATATCAGCAATTTCACTCATAGGCGAATATCCTAAATTAATCGCCACTTGATACACAAAAGGTTTAAAAGAGCTTCCAGGTTGACGCATACTTTGAGTAGCACGGTTATAATTACTTTTTTCATAATCAACCCCACCTACCAAAGCTAAAACATCGCCACTTTGATGATTTACCACGACCATAGCTCCGTTTAAAGTGCTTAAATTTGCATCTTTATCGCGTTTTACTATCTCATCATAACCAAATTTCAAAGCATTCTGCGCCATATTTTGAACATCTAAGTCTATATTTAAAATGATTTTATATCCACCTGTTTTTAAGTCTTTGATATTAGGGCTTAATTGTTTAATCACTTCATCTACGACATAAGGAGCAGCATTTTGAGTAAGCGTATCATCATAAACTTGCGGAATTTCTTTAATGGCTGTATCATAATCTGCTTTTGAAATCCAACCTAGATTATACATTCTTGAAATAACATTATTTGCTCTTGAGATGGAAAGATCTAAATGCTTTGTAGGATCATAACTGCTAGGTGCTTTTGGCATACCTACTAACATAGCAATCTCTTTAAGGCTTAATTCATTTAAATTTTTATGAAAATACCCCAAAGCTGCGGTTTTTACTCCATAATACCCATGTCCAAAAAAGATAAAATTTAAATACCTTTCTAAAATTTGCTCTTTAGTTAAAATGGTTTCCATTTTATAAGCAAGCAAAGCTTCGCGAATTTTACGCGTAATAGTTCTTTCTGGGGTTAATTCTGTGTTTTTAATAAATTGCTGGGTAAGAGTGGAAGCTCCCTCCATGGTTTTTCCACCGCTTTTTATGATTTTTACAGCAGCTCTAAAAATGGCATCGATATTAACTCCATTATGTTCAAAAAAGCTTGTATCTTCTATAGCAACTAAAGCTTCTATAAGGCGTGGAGGAAGCTCTTCATAAGGAGCGTAAAAACGATGCTGTTCAAAAATATTAGCCACAAGCTTGCCATTTCTATCGTAAATTTGTGTTGTAAGAGGAGGTTTGTATTCTTTAAAAGTATAACCCTCAGTATCAGCACTTGTGAAAAGATAAGCCACATAAATAAATCCAGCTATAAACAAAAGAGTAAAAAATGAAAAAATATATTTTAATATTTTCATAAATAAGCCTTTAAAGTTTGGATATCAAGCCCTAAAGCAGTGCTTAGATTTCCTACTTGTTGAGTGATGAAATTTTGATGAAAACCCTCACACATAATACAACCCGCCTTGCCTTTATAAAGATCATTTTCTACATAATCTCTTAAAACATTTTCATCAAAATTTTTAAAATAAAGCGTAGTTTTTGAAAGAGAAAAAACTCTTTTTTCAGGTTTTACAAGCAAAAAAGCCGATAAAATACTTGCATACTTGCCATTTTGCAAAGCAAGCATTTCATAAGCTTCTTTTTTATCCTTTGCTTTGGTAAGAATTTTTTCATCTATACAAACTATACTATCTGCAAAAAGCAAATTTTGGTTTTGAAAATCTTTGCCTAAAGTACTTAAAAATTGTCTTTCTTTTTCAAGAACTATTTTTTGAACATATAAAAAAGGTGAAATATTTTTATTTAAATTTTCATCATAATCAAAACTAACTTGCCTAAAATCAATCTTTGCGGTTTTAAGCAAGTTAGCTCTTGAAATGGAACTTGAAGCAAGAATTAACATTAAAGTGCTTTTTCTATCGTTTCTAAGCTTTGTTTTAAAGCTTCATTGATTTTGCTTAAATCTTTTCCACCTGCAGTAGCAAAATCATCTCTTCCGCCACCATTTCCACCTAAAATTTGCGCCGCTTCTTTAACCAAAGCTCCTGCTTTTAAAGGTGCATCTTTAACACCAGCTGCTAAAGTGATTTTTTCATCTTTTACTTGAATAAGTAAAATCACCGCTTTAGCAAATTTATTTTTAAAATCATCAATCATAGCTTTAATATCGCCATTATCTACGCGTTTTACGCAAATTTCAACACCTTGGATATTTTTAGAATCAAGCTCGGTTTTACTTGAATTTTTAAGCTCATTTTTTAAACTTAAAATTTCATTTTTAAGCTTTTTAACCCCGCTTAAAATATCATTATTTTTAAGTTCATCTTTTGCTTTAAAAAGTTCTTCAAATTGATTTTTTACAAATTCTAAAGCCGCTTTAGAAACCACAGCTTCAATGCGTCTAACTCCAGCACTCACACCGCTTTCTTTAACTATGTAAAAACTTCCTATTTGAGCAGTATTTTTAACATGGGTTCCTCCGCAAAGTTCCTTGCTTTCACCTAGAGTTAAAACACGCACATTGCCTTGGTATTTTTCATTAAACAATGCTATAGCACCGCTTTTTTTAGCTTCTTCTAAAGGCATATTTTCTAATATAGCCTCACTTGAGTTTATAATCATTTCATTAACTCTTTTTTCAACGCTTTCTAGCTCTTCTTTGCTTAAAGCTTTATGATGAGTAAAATCAAATCTTAGTTTATCGCTTTCAACCAAAGACCCTGCTTGGCTTACATGAGAACCTAAAATTTCTCTTAAAGCATGGTGCAAAAGATGAGTGGCTGAGTGGTGACGTGCGATTTGCTCTCTTTTTTCTGTATCGATTCTTGCATGAACTATATCGCCAACTTTTAGTTCTTCGCCTGCTTTTACAAAGCTAAGATTGAGATTAAAAAACTTTTGCGTATCTAAAACTTCACGCTTAGCTATAAAGCCACTATCAGCACTTTGCCCCCCGCTTGTTGCATAAAAAGGTGTGTTTTCAAGCATCACCCAACCCGCATCTTTAAGGGTGGAAACTTCTTTAAAATCTTCATCTAAAAGGGCTAAAATTTTACTTTCACATTCTGCTTTTTCATAACCTACGAAATGATTTTCTCCAAATTTTTCAAGCAAGTTTTTAAAATCTCCGCTTGCAGTTTTATCTCCACTTCCTTTCCAAGAAGCCTTAGCGCGTGCTTTTTGCTCATTCATTAAAAGTTCAAATTTTTCTTCATCAACTTTGAGGTTTTTTTCCCTTAGCATATCAGCCGTTAAATCAAGCGGAAAACCATAAGTATCATAAAGCTTAAAGGCTACTTCTCCGCTAAAAATTTCTTTGGTGTTTTTAAGCTCTTCATTAAAAATTTCAATCCCATTGTCTATAGTGCTTAAAAATCTTTCTTCTTCAAGGCGAATTTGTTCTTTTATAAAGTCTTTTTTCTCATTAAGATAGGTATAATGTCCGCCCATTAAATCGCATACAACATCAACTAGTTTATACATAAAAGCTTGTTTAAAACCTAGCAAATATCCATGCCTTAAAGCACGACGCAAAATGCGACGCAAAACATAGCCTCTGCCTTCTTTGTCAAAACTTACCCCTTGCGCGAGTAAAAATACACTTGATCTTATATGATCGGCTATTACTCTAAAACTTGCTCCACTTTCATAAACATAAGTTTTATTACAAAGTTTTGAAATTTCATTGATGATTGGCATAAAAAGCGAGCTATCAAAATTGCTAAATTTACCTTCTTTAATTGCAGTTACTCTTTCAAGCCCCATTCCTGTATCAATACTTGGCTTTGGCAGTGGGCTAAGCACTCCATCAGCGCTTCTTTCGTATTGCATAAAAACAAGATTCCAGATTTCTAAAAATCTATCTCCATCTCCACCCATATAATCTTCGCTTGAGTTAAAATGCTCTTGTCCTTGGTCATAAAAAATCTCACTACAAGGACCACAAGGACCAGTATCGCCCATTTGCCAGAAATTATCTTTATCACCAAATTTGTAAATTCTTTCTTTTTGGATGTGTTTTTGCCATAGATTAAAAGCTTCATCATCGTTTTCATGCACGGTTACATAAAGTCTGTCTTTAGGTAGTTTTAAAACTTCAGTTACAAATTCCCAAGCATAAGCTATGGCTTGTTCTTTAAAATAATCTCCAAAGCTAAAATTTCCAAGCATTTCAAAAAAAGTATGATGGCGTGCGGTATATCCTACATTATCTAAGTCATTGTGTTTTCCACCCGCTCTTATACAAGTTTGACAGCTTGTTTTGCGTGGAGGGTTTGGGCGTGGAATTTCTCCTGTAAATATACTTTTAAAAGGCACCATACCCGCATTAGTAAAAAGTAAAGTTGCATCATCAGGAACTAAAGGACTTGACTGGGTTATCTCATGTCCTTTTGATGCAAAAAAATCCAAATAAGCTTTTCTAATATCCATGAATTTTCCTAAAGAAATTTTTATAAAAACATATCATACCAAAATTACTTTAAATTAAGTAAAACTAAAATACAATAAACATTTTTATTTAATTTTATTTCTCTAAGGTTTTTTATGAATTTTATCAATCTTCAAGCCCAATATCTCGCATACAAAGATGAAATCAATACTGAAATTGAAAGTGTTTTATCAAGCTCTTCTTTTATAGGCGGTGCAAAGCTTAACGAATTTGAGCAAAATTTAGCTCATTTTTTAGGTGTTAAACACGCTATAGGTTGTTCAAGTGGAACCAGTGCTTTATATCTTGCCTTAAGAGCCTTAGATATTGGCAAAGATGATGAAGTTATAGTGCCTAGTTTTACTTTCATAGCAACAGCTGAAGTTGTGGCCTTAACAGGCGCAAAACCTGTTTTTGTAGATATAAATTTATCAAATTACAATCTTGATTTTGAAGCAGTGCAAAAAGCAATAACCCCAAAAACTAAAGCTGTTATAGCAGTAAGTATGTTTGGACAAATGAGTGATTTAAGGGCTTTAGAAGAAATTTTAAAAGATAAAAATATCACTTTGATCGAAGATGGTGCACAAAGTTTTGGCGCAAGTTTCAAAGGAGAAAAATCCTGCTCTATAGCTAAAATTTCATGCACAAGCTTTTTTCCTTCAAAACCTTTGGGAGCTTATGGCGATGGTGGGGCTATTTTTTGCCATGATGATGAAATTGCTAAAAAAATAAGAATTTTACTCAATCACGGACAAACTCAGCGTTATAAACATGAATTTATAGGTATAAATGGACGCCTTGATACCTTGCAAGCGGCGATTTTAAATGTTAAGTTAAAATACCTAGAAAAAGAATTAGACAAAAGACAAAAATTAGCACAAATTTATAATGTAAATTTAAAAAACTGCCAAATTCCGCAAATTGATCCAAATGCTTTTAGCGCTTATGCACAATACAGCGTTTTAGTTGAAGATAGAGCTAGTGTATTGCAAAAATTCGAAAAAACTAATATACCTTATGCTATACACTATCCAACCCCTTTGCATAAACAACCTTGCTTTAGTGAGTTTTCAAATTTAGAACTTAAAAATTCAGAATATGCAAGCAAACACATCTTATCTTTGCCTTTTTCACCTTTTTTAAGTGAAGAAGAGCAAGAGCAAGTTATTTGTATTTTTAAAGATTAATTCCATGAAAATAGGTATCATAGGCCTTGGAAAAATGGGGCAAAACCACTTAAATGAACTTAGTAAAAATTCTCATTTTAAACTTAATGCACTTTTTGATCTTTGCAAAAATCCAAATCTAAATATTTTTGATGATATTTTTTATGATGATTTGGATAAATTTTTAAATCAAAATAATGATATTATCATCATAGCAACACCTACAAATTCACATTTAGCAATAGCAAAAAAAATTTTTAAACAATGCAAATGCGTTTTAATCGAAAAGCCTTTAGCTCTAAATTTAAAAGAAATAGACGAAATTTCAAATTTAGCTAAAGAATACAGCGTAAAAGTAGGCGTAGGTTTTTGTGAAAGATTTAATCCTGCGGTTTTAGCCCTAAAAAAAGAGCTTGAAAATGAAGAAATTATCAGCATTAACATACAAAGATTTTCACCCTACCCGCAAAGAATCGGCGATGTAGGGATTTTGCAAGATTTGGCTGTGCATGATCTTGATTTGCTTTGTTTTTTAAGCAAACAAGAAATAATAAAAACCAATTTGCTTAAAAAATACACCCAAGATCAAACAAGAGAAAGTGAAAGCATTATTCTATGTGGGCTTGAAAAATGTATTGCTAGCATACATCAAAGTTGGAATAGCACACAAAAACTAAGAAAAATTCATCTTATTACTAAAAATCATTTTTATGAAGCCAATTTAAATGATTTTTCTTTATTAAAAGATGGAAATTTTATAGAACTTACTCAACAAAGTCCACTTTTTTCAGAACACGAAGCTTTGTTAAAACTTATCGATAATCAACCCAATCATCTAGCCAGCACGAGCGATGCTTACAAAGTTCAAGAAATTTTAGAAAGGTTTGCGTGAAATTAGTTTTATTTTTAAATATGGGCGGAGCTACGAATTTACAAGATTGTGAAGTTTTTTTAAAAAATATGTTTAATGATCCTTATATTTTAGGAATCAAAAATCGATTTTTAAGAAAATTTGTAGCATGGATCATAACAAAGGCTCGCGTTAAAGCCATGCAAGAAAACTATAAAAAAATGGGCGGAAAATCCCCTTTAAACGAACTTACTCAAAGCCTGTGTGACAAGCTTAATTTAAAACAAGATGAATTTAAATTTGATTTTGTAAATCTTTATGTGCCTCCTTTTGCCACAGAAATTTTGCAAAAATACACTTTAAATGAAAGTGATGAAATCATTCTTTTTCCACTTTATCCGCACCATTCTTGCACCACAGTAACTTCATCTTTAGAAGTTCTGCAAAATGAAATTTCAAAGCAAAAAATTCAAGCAAAAGTAAAAACTATAGATATTTTTTACAAAAATGAGCTTTATAATGAGATGGTAATTTCGCACATTTTGGCTAAAAAAAGTAAATTTGATGCCAAAATTTTGATTTTTTCAGCGCATTCTTTACCACAAAGCATTATTGACAAAGGTGATTTATACGAAAAACATGTAAATGATCATGTAGAAATTTTAAAAGAAAAACTAAAAGATCATTTTGATGAATTTATTTTAGCTTATCAGTCTAAACTAGGCCCTGTAAAATGGCTTGAACCAAATACAAGCGATGTTTTGGCAAATTTAAACGATAAAGCTTTGATTTATCCCATTTCTTTTTGTATAGATTGTTCTGAAACGATTTTTGAACTAAGTATGGAGTATAAACATTTAGCAAAATGTGATTATGATTTGATAAGTTGCCCTAATGATAGTGATGAATTTATGGAATTTATTTTAAATTCTATAAATTCACCCTTAACAAGAAAAACTTCTTGCTAAAACTTAAAAATACTTCCCAAAGCTCACATAAGCTTTAGAACTATAATCATCATCTAGTTTATACTTCTTTAAAGC